>JAGKVC010000259.1 GCA_021152595.1 Clostridia bacterium | reverse complement strand
ATGCAGCGCTCGAACGGCTCGCAGGCGATCGCACAATTGATCAGATCGTTGTCGATCCCTCTGCCGCGAGCTTTATCGCCTGCATCCGGAAACACGGAAAATATCGCGTAGTGCCTGCGAAAAATGATGTCATCTCCGGTATCCGCAGAACAGCGGATGCCCTGCGCAGCCGTGAGATTCTCATTTCGCCGTCATGCAAGGATACGATCCGTGAGTTTTCGCTCTATGTCTGGGATGAAGGGGCGGTGCGCGATATGCCCGTCAAGGCAAACGATCATGCAATGGACGATATCCGGTACTTCGTTGCGACCGTTCTCGATCAGCCGAAGCGGGATGCGTTCTATGTCGCTGCTGTCAGGCGGTGACGGTCGTTTGCACTGCGATCTATGGGAGGTGTTAAATTGGCGTTTCCGAAAATCCGCCACAGAAACAAGCGGCAGGTGCGCTCGGATCCGGTTCCGATGCTGCTGGCGCCGCCGCGTGCCGCTCCGGTCAGTTCGCTGCCGCTGCGTGTGCCGGAATCCATGCCGCTTCAGGAGTATCAGCTCTATGATGCGCTGCGGTTTGCCGTGCCGGTCATTGATGCCGCGATCCGCAAGATTGTCCGGCTGACCGGCGGCTTCCGGCTGACTGCTGAAAATCCTGCGGCGCAGGAGATCCTCGACCGCTTTGCAAATGATGTGCCGGTCAACTGCTCCGGAACATCGCTTCAGTTGTTTGCCGATCAGATACTGGACAGCCTGCTGACCTACGGCAATGCTGCCGGTGAGATCATCCCCGATGAAAACGGCGCACCTGCTGCACTTCTGACTGCGCATCCGGCGCTGCTGAAAATCGACGCGGCGCGTGACGGTGCGTGCAGATTTTCCGTCAGACAGGAGGGGAGGTATGTGCCGCTGCGCTATCCGGAGCGCATTCTCTTTGCGGCGCTCGATCCGCCTGCCGGTGCGCTCTGCGGTGTCTCCATTCTGCGCGGACTGCCTGCCGTTTCGCAGATTCTTCTGCGCATCTATGAGTGCATCGGGCAGAATTACGACCGCGCCGGAAATATCCGCTATGCCGTGACATACCGTCCGGACGGCGATGCAGCCGCATTCGCAAAGGAGCATGCACAGCAGATCGCTGAAACATGGCAGAACGGCATCCGTGCGGCAAAATACGGCGAGGTGCAGGATTTTGTCGCGGTCGGGGATGTCGGGATCAAGGTGATCGGTGCGGAGAATCAGCTCTTTGATACGAATGTGCCGGTCCGGCAGCTCCTTGAGCAGATTGTCGCAAAGCTCTCGATTCCGCCGTTCCTGCTCGGGCTGACATGGTCCTCGACGGAACGGATGTCTGCGCAGCAGGCGGATATTCTGACCTCGGAGCTGGAATATTTCCGCAGGGTGCTGACACCGGTTCTCCGTCGGATCGGTACGGCGGTGCTGCGCGGCGCAGGCTTCTCCGATACGCCTGAAATCTGCTGGGATATCATCAATTTGCAGGATGAAACCGAGCTTGCCGACGCAAGACTCAAAAATGCGCAGGCGGAGGAAATCGAACTGCGCAATCAGAAAACAAAAGCGGAACAGAATATCTGAATCCGCAAAAAACATACGTCAGACGGGGCTTTCCCCGCAGAAAGGAACTGTTATGTACGATTCTGTCAGACTTGAAAAGGGTATGTATCATCTCGCAAACCGCAGCTTCACGCAGGCGCTTGAGGCTGCCGATCCCTCTGCACAGTATGCAGGCACGGAGCTTGCCGGTCTCGATGCATTCGAGCGTCAGCTCAAGCGCTTTGATATCCATGTTTCCGGCGAAAACTGCGATCCGGTCGAGAAGTTCTTTACCACGACCGAGAGCGCGGTGCTGTTTCCGGAATTCGTCCGCAGAGCGATCAAGCGCGGCATGGAGGAATCCATCCTGCCGGATCTGACCGCCGCCGCATCCTCTGTCCGCGCGAGCGCCTGCAAGGGCTTCTCGATTGATGAGACCGACGGCGCATATTCCGCGACGACGGCGGAGGGCGTCTCCCTCAAAAAGACCGTCATCACCGAATCCTCGGCGGTTGACCTCGACAAATACGGCAGACTGATCTCCGCTTCCTATGAGACGATCCGTCAGCAGAGAATCGACGTATTTGCTGTGATGCTGCGCGCGGTCGGTCACAAGCTCGCAGGCGCAATCGCAGGCAAGGCGCTGAATGTCATTCAGAATTCCGTCACGCCGGTCAGCTCTGCGACCACTACGCTGACCTATAACGATCTTGCGACGCTCTATGCACAGTTCTCCGCATACGATCTGACGACGGTGATCGCTTCTCCGGCGACGGTCGCAAAGATCCTCGCCATGACCGAAATGCGCGACCGCACGATCGACGCAAACGGTCAGGTGCGTCTGCCGTTCGGTGCAAAGCTGCTCAAGCTCGCCGTCGCTCAATCCCTTGAGGTCGGCGGGCGAATTGATCCGTTTGAGTATTGATCCCTGGTATTCGTATTTCATGGTTCAGCTTTTCCTGCTTGAGAGCTTGTCAGCAAGCTCGGCAAGAAATTCTCCTTCATCACCGAAAATATCGAGCGCCGACTTTGCCTTATCGGTCAACTCCGCCGCAAGCTCGCCCGAGCGCTCAAGCCCGAGGAGCGAAACATAGGTGTTTTTGCAGTTCTCGGCG
>JAGKVC010000006.1 GCA_021152595.1 Clostridia bacterium | reverse complement strand
GTGTGATGATAGGCTCATGAGTGTTCTCAAAAATCAGCCAGTCCTCTTTTGGGTTATCCATACGCTTCTTGTTTTTGTAGGACTTCACATGAGTACGGAAATTCACTGTATGACCTGCGTATTCGGGCTTTTCAAGAATACCCGAAATCGTTTCCATACCCCAGCGATTGAGGTTGGCATTCTTGTGACCGTTATCCCTGCCCTGCGACAATGCATAAGCAGTCGGCGTTGGAATTCCTTGTTCCGTCAATATACGAGCGATCTGTGCCGGACCATAGCCATCAATGCAAAGATGGAAAATCTTGCGAACAACTTCGGCGGCTTCATCGTCGATCAACCAAAGGTTCTTGTCCGTTTCCGAATGCTTATAGCCGTAGATCGGATTAGAAAGATGTTTGCCCGATTGTCCCTTAGCCTTGAAAACGGCTCTGATTTTCTTGCTTGTGTCCCTGGCATACCAGTCATTAAAAATGTTCTTGAATGCCATCAGCTCATTTTCCGATTTGAAGGTGTCCACACCATCATTTATCGCAATGTAGCGCACGTCATAATCGGGAAATACCATTTCGATCAGCTCACCCGTTTTGAGATAATCACGACCGAGACGGCTCAAATCTTTGGTGATGACCGTTCCTACTTTGCCGTCCTCAATGTCAGCCATCATCGCCTTGAATCCCTCACGCTCCCATGTCGTTCCCGAAACTCCGTCATCCTACTGCAAGTAGATTTTGATACAACAGATATTTATATGTTCATATTAGAAACTATTGGGTTTGGGTTCATTTTTTGCGAAAAACACGCAGAATTGCAGAAAACGAGAACAATGCACGGTGGCTGTTTCTAACTTATGACTGCCGCTATCTATCACGCTGCACAGTGAATGATTATACCGACCGGTTTTCCAACACAGATTATATACACAAAAAGAGGCTGTGGCTGAATGCATATCGCAGACAACCGCAGCCCTCTTTTTATCCCTCCGCAAGGTTGATGATCTCCTTGCCCTGCTTTTCAGCGTATCTCACAGTTTGATATGCACCGCCCTTTCGGTGCTGGATGCAGCACACTACCAGATCAGAACGGTCTACCATGCTTCTGTTCCGGATCTGAATCGCGGACTTATAATGTGCTTTTGCTGATTCCGCACAGATCTCAACCTCATCATAATACTTCAGGTAGTTCTCCTCATTATCCCGATACTCAGCTTTCACATAGGGCAGGACAAGCGTGAAGCAGGTGTTCCCGTATCCGGTTGCCTTGATTGCTCTCTTGATGATCGAGGATGCTATCAGGTCGAAATCCCCATCCCGACCTATGAGTAGTTCCACATATTCCTTCTGTATGATAAGATCATGCAGGAGCTTTTCGAGCCGTTCTTCAATTTCAGTGGCTCTCTTCACCTCTCTGTGACCGAAAAAACTGACAGTAAACACATCCATTTGCCATACCTCCCGCGCAATGCTATATCCATTATAACGCAATAATGGTGCTATGTCAACGCTTTGCAAGGCTTAATATTTGCGTTGATATGTACTATAATATTGTAAAGGGTGGTGAGCCGTATGGATATAGCTGAGAAACTAAAGACGGTGAGAAAGTCAAAAGGAATCAGTGTCTATAAATTATCGCAGATGTCGGGTGTTTCCGAAACGCATATCAGGGACTTGGAGCGCGGCGACCGCAATCCGTCATTCGATACTTTGAGCCGACTGGTCACACCGTTAGGGCTGTCGCTGTCGGAGCTGTTCAATGAGTCCGAGGATATGATGTTCCTGAATCATGACGAAAAAGAGCTGATAGAATGTTTCCGGCTGCTGTCCAAGGATAAGGCAGACGGCTTGCTGACATTCCTGAAAACACTCGTATAAACAAAAAAGGGGCTGCAACTGCCGATGTGAAAAATATCACACTGGCAGCCGCAGCCCCTCGATACATTTATTATACTTTTACTTCCGTTCCGTCCTTAAAGGTGAACGCCATCTCACCATTACTCTGAACCGTCACGCTCTGCACTGTGTTCAGCCACAGGTTATCGGAAAACTCCGTCACAGGCGCATCCTGCTTTCGCAGTTCCGAAATGAATCGCTCCACAGCGCCTTTCCGTGCCATAAGCTCCACCAGCTCGGCATTGACCTTATCCAGTTTCTTCTTAGTTCTATCGTAGCGGTCGATCAGTTCCTGCCGCTTTTCGTTGTATTCGGTCTGGTCCTGTACCCTTCGTGCGTTCTCAGCAATCAACTGCTCCAGCATTCCGGTTATCAGAACGATCTCGGTCTGAAGCTCCTTCTGCTGTGCGGTCAGCTTGTCGGTATTGAAAAGCCGCTGACCGATCCTGTCAAACTCGTCAAACAGTTCATCACGCTCAGTGAAAATCTGATTGAAAGCCGTCATGAACTTGCCGATGATCTGCTCCTCAGTCAGATGCGGCGTTCCGCACTTACAGTCTCCGCTGTACTTTCGGTTGCATCGCCAAATTACTCGCCGGTACTTGTCTTTGCTGTGCCACACCTTGGAGCCGTAGAAACCGCCGCAGTCTCCGCAGATGACTTTTCCTGAAAAGATGCTCACGGAGCTTCCTTGCTGCGGATTCTGCTTTCTCTCCGCCATGATCTGCTGCACCTGCTCAAAAATCTCCGGCTCTATGATGGCGGGATGATTGTCCTCTACATAATACTGCGGTACCTGCCCCTCGTTCCGGCGCTTTTTCTTGGTCAGAAAATCTATCGTGAAAACCTTTTGCAGAAGTGCATCGCCTTTGTATTTCTCGTTGGTCAGGATGCTTTCGATGACCGTTGAGCCCCACTTGGTCTTGCCGCCCGGAGTCGGGATACCCTCCGCTGTCAGGATTTTTGCAATCCCATATGGTGTTTTGCCCTGTAGAAAGAGAGCATAGATACGGCGAACAATCACCGCCTGTTCTTCATTTACTACCCGCTCACCATTCTCACCTCTGTCATATCCCAAGAACCGCTTGAACGGCACAGTGACCTTGCCGTCTGCAAAGCGTTTTCGCTGTCCCCATGTGCAGTTCTCCGAGATAGAACGGGCTTCTTCCTGTGCAATTGAGGACATTATGGAGATCAGCAACTCTCCGCGTCCGTCAAATGTCCAGATGTTCTCTTTCTCAAAGTAGCATTCCACGCCGTGCTCCTTCAGCGTGCGGATCGTGGAGAGGCTATCAACCGTATTTCTTGCAAAGCGGCTCACCGATTTGGTGATGATAAGGTCGATGCGGCCTGCAAGGGCATCTGCGACCATCGCTTTGAAACCCTCTCGCTTGGATGTATTGCACCCCGTGATGCCCTCGTCAGCGTACACGGAAACGAACTCCCAGTCGGAACGCTCCTTGATATATTTCGTGTAGTAATCGACCTGCGCCTCGTATGAGGTCTGCTGCTCGTCATGGTCGGTAGAAACTCTTGCGTAGGCTGCGACCTTGCGTTTCTCCGAATTGAACAGCGGAGTCGCCGTGAATCGGCTGATCGTAGCTGGTATGGTCGTTACGTTTTTTGCCATGTGATCTCCCTCCCGTCATAAAAGTGGAATCTCAGACTGCCATTTGTGAATGCGTGGATATATTCGATACTGCTTTCAAAGACCTCATCGTCAAAATCATCCAGCCCCAACACATAGGCAGCAACCGTTCGCACCTTGCAGTCCGAAAGATTTGTGGAAGTACATTCCGTATATGATGGTTGAGAAGGTTAGAGAATTGGCGAGAGGGTATACTGCCCACGCACACACATCTGCGAAAGTAACCTTTAAGGAGTAAATATTCTCTGGTAATATGTGACAAACAGTCATTCAAGTGGACACAATAGATAATTGACGGCACCGTTTCATCACGATATAATTATAATGGTAGGGTATAAACCTATACAATCTGATGCAATGGAGGTTCTATATGCACACTAAATTCACAAAGTTATTCGCAGTAATTGTAACCACGGTCATGCTGATAGTCAACATATGCTTCAATTATCAGGATAGCATAAGACAGTGGACTGCATCTGCCGCTACTGCCATTCTAGGCGACATCAATGGCGACGGGCGTATCAACGCAAAGGATATGACACTATACAAGAGAGCCTTGCTGAATAATACTGAATTGTCATTGGATGTTGCTGATCTCAACGCTGATGGAGTTGCCGACATCAAGGATGTCTATGAGTTGCAGGATTATCTGTTGTGTAAACAAGATTTATTTACATCCGATCAAACGCAAACGTTAGCTGGTATTTTGGATAGTGTTAACGAGCTGAATTATTCAATTGTTACGCAGAATGAGCCGACAGAAACATCTTTGACGGCTGAGATTGCCAAAGAAGTCGATAATGCAACTTCTCCGGTTGCTGTTTACGAATTGCTTTACAACAATGTAGATACTGAATTCTATTTTGGTTCGAGGAAAGGTGCTATAGGTACTTATGATCAACATGGCGGTAACGATATAGACCAAGCAAGTTTATTAATAGCATCACTCCATCACTTGGGATATGACGCAGACTACATCAGCGGGCTAGTTAGACTTACGCCAGAACAGGCCATGCAAATAACAGGCACTAATGATATTGATGTAGCACTAAATATCTTTAAGGCGCAAGCACCTTCGGACATAAAGAAGACTGAGGCCACATATAATTCACAGAATCAGATTACTTCAATAACAGTTGAACATACTTGGGTAAAAGCTAGTATCCCTTCAAAATATGTTAAATCAAATGGTACAGACGAGCTGATTGAGGTTCAAATGGACTCCAGCTTTAAAGAAAAGCAGCGAATGTCTATAACGAAAGGGCTCGATAATATCATAGGAACTGAAAATAAGAAAGCCATCGTGGAAAGTATGTCTTCAGGTTATTATGAGTCGCTAAATGATATTATCAATGACATAACTGACAATAACTCAAGCAAGACGCTCGACGATATGTTGCCAGATAGAGAATATAAGGCATTCAACTTGCTTCCCAGCTTTGATTATGAGATAGTAAGTAACACCGTAGATGGTGAAGAATACTTATCTGGGAGGAGAGATCAAATTCAGATTGCGATTGATGGCGGCAATGCAGTGGTATTGAATGCTGTCGATGTATACGGAAAGCGATTAGTTGTAGAATATGATTTTGATGGCGATTATGAAATATACAAGGAATTGCTATTAAGCGTACCGCAATCAATTTTTGATATTAAGCAATCTGATACAAAAGCAGGTATACGAGTGCAGCCTTATATTAAACTGGATGGCACCATAATTGGAACAGGTGGGTCGGTTGAAATAGGAACCGAACAGAAAATGACTATTACAGTCTATACATGTGGTTCAGTTCAGGAATTGAAACCTACCAATATGCTTTCCGGTTCTATGTACGCCATAAATATTGATTCACAAAACATTGCTTCTAGTGATCTTTTATCATCTATCCAATCAATGTCACAGGAACTAGGAACACTGACTTTTAGAGAATCATATAAAGATAGCGTATTGGGGAGATATCTCTCTTCAATCGGTCGTATTTATATGTCCGAATCTGATTTGACTAAAGCAATGTATGCAGAACAGTATGAAATTCACGCTGAACGCTATTTAAGTGTTTGCGTTACAGCATTTAATCTTGAGATTGTCCCTAATATTGTTGGTCAACTGGAAGTACAAGAATCGGGAACCATTGGCTTGGATGTTAAAAGCGATTCCTTTAGCGCAGTATCTTTAAAAAGCAACCAAGATGATATCAGCAAATTTTACTTGAATGTAGGAATCAAAGGGTCGTATCTTGAGGGAGAAGTCCTCGAAACTGTTACAGGGATAGAATGCGTGTCAACAATGAAAGTTCTTGATGCGGCAAGAGCACAAAAAATTGATATAATTACTATCTCAAAAAGTGATTCTAATTATAAGTCGCTTCTTAGTACCCTTGAAAGCAACAATATCCCCGCTTATGCACTTGAAGAAATAACGGAAAAAGTTGAAGCGGGTTGTAAAGTGATTACTCCAATAAAGAATGTTCGTATCAATTCATGGAATGGCATAGGTTACATAATCAACAATGCAAACGAGTACAGTTTTATGCTTTCTAATGGTACGAACGGAGGAGAAACAACAGAGCCTGTACGAGATCTGAATGCTTTGTGGACTACCATTGTATTTTGGGCATTTGTTATTGCACTGATATTTTGTATAGTATCATTTTGTTCGGCAGCATGGGTATTTGTACCTATTTTAGCAGGCGATGAAGCACTTACGTTTGGAGCAATTGCCTCAGTAACGTGGTCAGCATATGCTGTATCTTCTGCAGCGGACGGACTAGGCGATGTAATTGAAGGTACTGCTACGACAGGAACGGCTGCTCGCGTTACAGTTACAACGTTTGGAAAATCATTATGGAAATTTGCATGGAAACTAATACACTGGTAATTTAATATGATTGGTATGATTGTATATATTCTCATAAGCCTAGTTGCGATAATATATGTCGCATCACCAATAGCCTATAAACACAAAGTCTTCAAATATGGACAGAATGGATTTGGAAATGTTGTTTCAATATCGCCTTTTTTGGATTTTAATAAGAAAGAGCGATATAAAATCGAGGTGAGATACGATGTGAATAACCGCACGTTCAAACATACGTTCTCATTAAGAAAAAATGACTGCCAACTCAAGAATGGGGACATCGTTTGTTTGATATATGACACAAATAGTCCTGAAAACGCACATATATCGGCTGATACAGATTCATTATACACATGTTTTCAAAGACTTATCATCACATTAACTTCTGTTGTAATATTTGCAATTGCGTTAAAAAATGTATTAATATATTTCAGTCCATTAAAGCAACATTCAATTATATCCTTCATGTCACTTGGTTATGCAGCATTGGTTTTTCTATGCGTTATTGTATTGTATGCCTATATTAATGCGCAGCTATCAAGATCGAAAAATGATATTGAAGGAGAGGTTATAGATAAAATCGTCCATAAAAGCGGAAACACATACAGAGTACGATACACAGCAAAAAACTGCGATTTTACCCTTTTATGTAATTTAAAAGACGAAATTGACATAGGCTCAGTAATTAAAGTCACTTATTTGGATTGTATGCCATTTATATCGCGCATTACAAAATAATACACACTATTATATACATTAGCGGTTGTGGTCTATCCACAGCCGCTTTTCCGGATGTTACCGCCCACCTATTATGTCATCCAAAAGTGACTGTATTTTGTCAGGCAGACAAATGATCTGTCAAGGTGAAATCCACGACCTCAAAACATCCTCAGCTCGTTGCATTTCGTAGCAATCTCATTTTGGTGGTGCAACCTATATATCTCTCATCAACAAATCGTTGATTGCCAAATCCTGATTTTTCGGTTATACTTTATGCAGGAGGTGGTCATATGAACCCTAACAAAACAGGACGGCTGATCTCGAAAAAGAGAAAAGCTTTGAATTTGACACAGGGGCAACTATCTGAAATGCTTTATGTGACACCGCAGGCGGTGCATCTTTGGGAATCTGGGCAAAGATATCCTGACGCTGCATCTCAGGTTATGATTCACAAAGTACTAAATCTGAATCCTGTCGAACTGATTACAGGGCTGGAGATGTTTGATGAGGAGCTAAAGAAAGGCATTAGTTCCTACATGAACAGGATTGATGAAAAGGTGTTCGTTTCCGGTATGGTGCAGGATGAAGACGGAAATAAAGAATACATGGATCTGTCAGGATTCGATGTAGTGACAACAGATAAAGACGGAAACCTATCTGACAAGTGGATTCCTTTTACCGATTACTACAATGTAGAGCCGCCGAAAGGCAAGCCAATTGAAACTCCAAAGACACTATATGATTCGACAAAGATTTATATAAACCACGGACACAGCATCCTGACTATACCTATCGAGCTCTTGGAAAAGATGGGAAGTCCGTTATATTTCCACATAGGTCACGATAGAGCCAATGGTAATCTGCTTATTTTGTTTGAAGATGAAATGGGCGAAAACAGTTTTGACATTCCAGAGAAGGTTTTCAACGGGAAGTGGCGTGGCATTAAAGTCCACGGCGGAGAATTCGGACACACACTATGCGTTGAAATGGGTGTGCGTCATTGTATTGATCTGCTAGAGAGTACGCCGGAAATTGACCTCAAGAATCGTGTTGTAGTCATTCCTTTGGATGAACTGAAGCGATCAAACGCCGACATCGTATCTTCAGATTTTCTCCTTCCGCAATGGCAGTATGAGGAACTGGGTAAGGAAGATGATATTGCTGATGACGATAAATAACTGAAAATAGCTTTCTGGAGGGACATCTGATCCCTCCATTTTCATACCGCATTCATAGTTCGTCTATTGAAAATGAGACGCAGATATGCTATAATATGAATATCACAAGTATGTTGCCGATATTTTTTCTCAGTACTTTGTACGAAAACGGAGGTGTTCAGAATATGCTGTCAAACCGTAATACAACCGTCGACACCAAAGAACTCGTGACCATGATGGCTTATCTCATAGGTGTGAAGAAACACATTGTTGAGAAGTGCTTTGATGCAGAATGCCATGACCTTCTGCAATCTTTATATGCTTCTCAGCCTGCCACAATTATCCGCTACCTCTGCAAACTGCGGACGGCTCTGTTTCTTAAATACAAGAAAACAGACGGTGAAATGCGGAGTAATTTAAAAAATCTGAACACGCTTGACTGGTACGACCATGAGAATATCGAGGCGTTAGAATCCTGGGGTATTCCAATTATCAAAGCAAACTATCGCTCAGATAAATATATGCTCGATTTCAACAAGTTGATTGCAAATCGTATCGACGATGTGGTTGCACTGTTCCCAGATTGGTGCGAGTGGTCTTATATCAGGGAACTGTTCGTCATTCCACATTATAACAATCCGGTTGCGCTGAAGCGTGAGTTTGAGAAGTATATGAAGAGCAAGATGTACTATCCGTTCCAGGTCTACATATACTGGACTCCGTTTGACTGCGGCTCAATGCTGATGTCCGACCGAAAGTTTCTGCAAATCGTATACGCACAGCATCACGATTCCTTTGAAGATCCGAGCAAATACCGTGATGCCAACGATGAAACGAAAAATAACATCTACACTTTCATCCGCAGCAGCATGAGAACGGTCATCGCTGTGGACTGCGAAAATTCAGATGTATATAAGCTGTATGCCACACTGAGAAATCTCGACCAGAGTGAACTGGATAAAATTGAAAAAATCTATTTGTATGACGACCATCACACGACCGTAGGCTGGCAATGGCTTGATAAGTTCACGGAGATACCTGTCGAGCATATCCTGATAAACCGTGTCACAGAACGAAAGAGCCTTGTTGATATTGTCATGACCGCCGGTGTTTGTCAGAGCCATTTTGCGGAAGGTATCGACAGCTTCATCCTCGTTTCCAGTGACTCAGATTTCTGGGGCCTGATAACCTCACTGCCGAACGCACGATTTCTCGTCATGTATGAGTACGAGAACTGCGGCAGAGCGATAAAAAGTGCCCTTGAGGAGCATGATATCTATTACTGTGCTATTGATGACTTCTGTTCAGGCAATGTTGACGGCTTTAAGAGGGCGGTTCTGCTCGGCCTTTTGCAGAAATATCTGCCGGACATATTGTACCTGAACGGCAAGGAGCTGGTTGAGCATCTTTACGAGGAAGCATGGATCGAAGGCACGGAGAGCGAGAAAAAGAATTTCTATGATAGATATGTCAAAACGCTGAGCCTGAAAGTGGACAGTGATGGAAACTTTACTGTTGAGATAAAGAAATAGGAGGTCGAGCATATTGAAGCGTGTTCTTGTAAAATCAGTTCATGGTGCATTCAGCTATGTCATGGAGCATTATTATCCATTCGGCATGGCTGATGAGGCCGCAGAACTTGGTTCGTTGACCGATACATATACTGTGATCTCCATTCAGGACAGCCACACAGGTGGATTTGGCGTACAGTTCACTGAAAATCAGTTCTGCAAAGGCGTTCTGACGCTGATTTTCGATGATATTGTAACAGAGGTAGACGGTGCGGTTCTATTTGACGATGACATGGCAGATAGAATCATCGACTTTATTGAGAAATACCGAAAATCCGCAGATACGCTTTTAGTTCACTGCTATGCAGGGCAGTCACGTTCCAGAGCAGTCGGGGCGTATGCGGTAGAGATGCTCGGCGGCGACAACAGCAAGTATTTTGAAGAAGGTACGCCGAATCAGTATATTTATGATGTGCTGGAGAGTGCGTGGGTGAGAAGGCAACTGAGCAGGATGTGATAGCTATATATGGCAGTAGAAAACGGAGAGTGGATCATGCGGGGCTTGTCTTGGGATGATCCATATAGGATACGCACATGGCAGGAGCTTGTGAGCTGGGTAAACGAAATCGGCTTCCTGCCGCTGTTCGCTAACGACATCACAGGCTTTTCGGCAGAAGAACACGTCTCAACGGATTACTGGTGGACAGGAGACAAAGAGCAGGATCCGTGGGAATGGCGTGAGATAATAGCGGCAAGTCACAAGGTCGCCTACGGGAAGTTCTTCGGCGGTAAGGCAGGATTTATCAGCAAGGAATGGCTGCCATACTTTGCAAACTATCGGCGCTACGGCTATGATTTTGATTCTCGATATGAAGACGGACTTGCAACTTATCGTGAGAAGGTCATCATGGATTATTATATCGGTGAAGATGGCGAGGGTGATATGCTCTGGAAGCAGGATGCGATTCTCTCAACAGAGTTAAAGAAGATGGCTGGCTTCGGCAAGGGCGGCCTGAAAAACTATCCCGGCATCATCACCGGGCTGCAAATGCAACTATATCTGGTAATCACAGATTTTCAGCGGCGTAAGAACAAGAAAGGCGCTGAATATGGCATGAGCGTATCTGTGATGTTCCCACCGGAAACGATCTGGGGGTATGATCTTGTGACGAGCGCCTATAGTGAGGAACCTGCGGAGTCATGGCAGCGGATAGTTGACCATGTGAAGAAACTGTATCCGGATAGCACAGAGAGTGCTTTGAACGGATTAATTGGTAAGAAACCTATAGACTGACGGACAATTTCCGTTATAGCGGTTGTGGAGTGATTTCCACAGCCGCTTTTTGTTTGACGGTTATTTTCCGTTGTGAGGCATGAGAGCCGCTCGTAGGGAGTGACGGATGTTTTCCGTTATTACAGGAGCAGGCAGAAGCGCCTGACGGACACTTTACGTTATAGCCTTCGTAATCTTCCGTAATACCACCAGATATAGCGGCTATTTTTCCGGTCATATCCGGTGGATTTAGCTATTGATTTCTCCTTGATAATAGAGTAATATATGATACTGATACCCAAAGTATAGGAATAACTGACCTATAAATGCCAAAAGCCACACCGCTGATTTAACGGCATGGCTGGATTTCATCACAAAATACTGTCTTTTGCGAAGGGAGATACGGTCATTCTTGCCTATCAACATTCCTTGACAAACTTCGACAGGTACTTTACATTAAGTATATCACAAATGCCAGAAAATTGCAAGGGGTTTCAGAATATTTTGTAGACAAAATTTCTATACAGTGGATTGAAATTCATTAAAAATGTACAATGAGGAGAAACCAAGGAGGAGTTACCATGAATCTTTACTTGCGCAAGGACGGTCGTTACGAATCGAGGGTGCCAAATGGCAAGAAACCTGACGGAAAAAGGGCGTTTTTATATGTCCTTGCACGCACCAAAGAGCAGTGTATCGAGCGTGTTCAGGCCATTCATCGACAAAATCGGCCGCAGGGGTACTGCACTATGACCGTACAGGAGCAGGCCGTTGGTATGATAATGGCGATGCTTTTTCAAAAGTAAAATCTCCCTACCAAGAACAATCCGCTGCTTATTTTGATAGTGTAGTGCGTGATTTGAAAGAGAAATATGGTATTGATCAATCTACCAATGTAATGGTGACAGGGCATTCTAAAGGAGGAAACAACGCTCAATACACTACACTGTTTTCTGAGAACGCAGGACTTATCGACTCCTGTTTGTCATTGGATGGTCAAGGCTTTTCTCCCGAAGCGATCGCTCATGTTAAAGAATTACACGGAGAACAATATTTTCAAGACCAATGTCAGAAAATGTATTCAATTAGTGGAGACGATGATCCAGTAAACGTCCTTGGCATTAAAGTTATTCCAGAGGATCATACAACTTATGTTGTCACTCAGAAGAATGGTCATATTTCGGATTATACAGCGGATGGTATTGCGGGAGTACACTCCCCAACATGGTTATACAATTACAAAGAGGGCTCATTCTACGAAACGACTACATCACAGCGTGAACTTGCTGTATTTGCAAAAACATTAAACGACTATATAATGAGTCTACCACCTGAGCAGAGAGAAGATGTATGTCGCTCTGTAATGAGCTATGCAAGATGATGTAGGTCTGTCCGAATATGAAATCCTTATTGAGTGCAACGGCACGAGCAAAGTAGTTACTGGAACATATTCCAAGGGCATAGAGAAAACAACAGAAATTGTTACCACTACAGTTGTGACTGATGAAGACAACAATGAGTCTGTAGAAACATCAAAAACTGAAGTTAAATACTACACACAAGCCACTGAACCTATTACAGAAAAAATATTGTTATCAGAAGATGGTGATTATAAGATTACTATTACAGTAATTGACCTTGCTGGTAATGTGAGAAAGACACCTACTCCCCTTAGGTATTATGTTGATACGAAAGCGCCTTCAATTCAAGATCCAAATGGTAAATTCACCTACACTGTTGAACAAGGCATGTTGAATTATTTTACATTTGGCATTTTTGGCAGCGAAACAATTCGTATCAGTGTGCCTGTTACTGAAAATGGATCTGGTATTAAGACGGCGAGCTTATACTGGGCACCCGAAACGGATTCAGGATTGGCGGAGTATAAGGGGCACTATGAAAACGGCCGAATTGTGTTTAGTGAATTGCCAACATCCGATGTTAAACTTTCGGCGGTTCCGACTATTATTATCACTGATTTCTTTGAAAATAAGAATGTGTATTATTTTCAGACACCAGATGAACACGCTCTTGCAAGTGCAAATGCAGAAGGAATCGAAGGAGCAATCTTAGTACTTGAGAAGAATCCACCTATTATTAAAATGACACCGTCTGGAGATAGACTTGATGTAATTGACGAGAAACTGTTCTTTGGCGATGCAACAAATTCAAAATTGAGCTTTGAACTCACCGATTCTGATGATACAGGTATTCTGAGGTATTCCCTGATTATCAAAGATCAGATGGGCCAAATAGTGTATTCAGAAAATGAAGACTATACTTCTGGCGTTATCAACGCAGACGGAAACATTGTAGAGGATTCTGATATACACGCTAGAACATCATCAATCGATATCCATGAAGATGTAGAAACTGATAAGACAGATGCTGCGCAGGTTCCGCTTTACAATAGAAATATACCGCTTACAATTACTGTTAAGGACACATTCTCAGGTATTTCAACTATCGAATGGTCTATTGCGAATGATAATGAAAGCGGTACAATTTCCGTTAGTCCTAGTGGTGACATCAATGGAAACGGGGTAAGTATCGGTGATACCGAGACAGACAGTAATTTGGTAACTTCTATTAAGTTCACTCTTTCAGTGGATGATAACTCAAATGGAAATATCGTAAAAATCGTGCTTGCAGACAGATCGGGTAATATCAGCGAAGCGTCCAAGACATATAGCATCGACACAACAGCCCCGACTGTTACAGCCGGAATCGCAAACGGAACAGCGCATAATGGCAGTTATTATAATTCTGACCTCACTGTTAATATCGCTATAACTGAGCGTAACTTTAATGGTGGAGAGGTACAGGTCACTTTGAACGGAAACACGCAAACCGTTCAGTGGGATGATGATGGCTCTGCTGTTGGGCAGGATGGAACTGTTCATCATGCATCTTTCCCCATCAATGGTGACGGCGATTATACTTATTCCGTCAGCTATACTGATAGAGCTGGAAATGCCGGTAATACTGTATCGTCAGACAAAGGTAAATTCGATTAAAGATTATGAGGAAACAGAAATGAAGTACACACCAAACCCTATGCAGACAGACGATATCACGCTTTCAGATGACCTTGTCGCCCTTACCGAACTGATTGCGGCTAATGTCCACGATGTGTGGGCGGCTGGGCGTATCAAAGAGGGATGGACTTATGGAGAGGTTAAGGATACTGAAAAGAAAACCACGCCTTGCCTTGTGCCGTATGACGAACTCCCTGAATCCGAAAAAGAGTATGACCGTAATACGGCAATGGAAACGCTGAAGCTGATTGCCAAACTGGGCTATGAGATCATCAAAAAGTGACCGATCCGTTTCGTTACATACCATAGATACTTCCCCTAACTGTGTTCATTCGTTTCAAGGCGTGTTTAGTTTCTATGGTTCAACCGCCAATCAAAACAACTCAATACAATAATAAGCAGGGGCTTCTCTGAGCATCATAGTTCAGAAAAGCCCCTGTTTTCTACATTTTTGAGCCACCCTATTTGTATCAATTCCTATGTCTACATATCAACGTAGTAAACGGGATTGCTGAAACCATTATTCTCTGCATACTTCTTGAGGATAGCCTTCTGGTTGGTGATGCTGTTGCTCTCACCCTGTAACATATCGTCCTGACTCAGGCGACAATATAATGCTGTGATCTTGTCTGTCATATTAACCTTCCTTTCCGACAGATACAGCAAGCTATGTTATCATTATAGCGCAATACACCGTCATTGGCAATGCGCCGAAATTCCAAAGTTACACAGCCTGCTTCTCGGATTCTTGTCCGGATTCACCGAGGAGTTTTTCGCTCTCTCTGATGATAAGCCTTTTCAGAATATCCGAAAGGCTTTCCTTTGAAGCAGGGTTGAACACGGTGGTCACCGTGTAAAGGGTATGCCCGATCTTGTATTCGGACGTTACATTAAAAGTAGTGTTTGTATTCATAGCGATCTTTCTCCTTTAGCTTGTCTATCTCTATGCATTTAGAGTGAGGGCATCGCTTTATCTCTCTTACCCTCATGATTGTTGTCTTATGATAGCTGTGCGGAACGGCAAATGCCGTCCCATTGCATATCTATTTTTACTATTGGATAGTTTTAATCCTCGTATGGATTCGCTTTATCCGTAAAGCTCATTTGCTGTCCGAAGTCAGCGGCAAGATCGGTGGTATCGCTTTTATCATTTTCAGCAATTCCACCTCCAACCAGTTTCAGCAGCTCGTCATCGGACAGACCGCTTGCACGGAGTTTCTGCAACAGCGAATGCTCCGAGGTGATGATCTCATCAAGCTCACGAGGCTTGCAGTTGTATTCCTCCGCCATAGCCAGACGAGAAACTTCTTTCAACTTGTCCTCCAGCGTTTTCTTTTTCGCAGTATCGCTTGCGATACGCTTTTCTAAACCTTTGATCTTTTCGATGAGCTGATCTCTTTTCTCTGTATAGATGCCCATAGAAAAATCACAACCTTTCATTTTTGTTCTCAGCAGGAAGATCCGAGTGACCGAAGCCCACCTGCCATGATCCAATTATAGCGCGCTCTACATTTGAAATACAAGCCGCATTGCGCACAAACTTTTGTTCATACTTTGTCAACAAATATCCGGGGAATTTTGCGATTCAAAAAACTAAAAGTACGCTATTACGCCGTTTACGCTATCCAGTCATTTTGACGAAGCTATTTCGAGCGATCATAAAAAATCTGAATTTATTATTGACGTGATCGGGAAAGTGCGCTATATTGATTATGGAGAGCGACGAAATAGAGAAAGTCGCACAGCTCCAATTCGCGGAATCGAGAAAAAAGACCGAGCCGAAAGGCTCGGAAATGACATTCGCCCCACAGGGGCGAAACTCTACCAGCAAGCACGGTGAAGTGTGGGCGCAAAATGCGACTACACACACTTCACAAGGCTTGGCAGAGGGCGCTGCCCCTACGACCCCGAATTGAGAAAAATATAAAAGGAGAACAAAAGAAAATGAAAGATGAAAAGAAGCGTACAATGTACCTGAAAGTGCGTGTCAGCCCCGAAGAAATGGCGGCTATCAAGAAGAAGTTTGAGAATAGCGGTATGAGCAGTCTCAGTACATTTGTGAGAGCCATGATCTTCGAGGGTTACATCGTCCATATCGATGAGAACGAGCTAAAACGGCTCACTGTACTTGCGAATAATATCGCCAACAATATCAACCAAATTGCCCACCGAGCAAATGTCACGAACAAAGTTTACAAGGAAGATATTGAGGAGATCAAGGAGCTTGGAGATAAGCTCTGGCGACCGCTGATGTTTCTGCAAACAAAGGTGGCTCAGCTAAAGCATTGAGCAGAATATGAAAATCGCCGTCAGGATAATTCCCGATGGCGATGAAATACAATATGTGCGCTATGAACTGGACTGGCTTTTGAAATTGCTGCGCCTTTCACAAAAATGGTTACAATCATTCTGCAAAGCTGGACTCTGGAGAGAATATCCGCTATAATGGATTCACAATAAATCTTTTGGAGGTAACAGTTATGTTGAAAACACCTGAATTGGCAATGCCGAGAACACGTAAGGTTTCCACTGTCTGCAACGGCAGACGTGAGGTCTGGACGGACTACGAACAGGCTAAGGCATATTTCCTTGAACTCATGATGTCTACGGACGGCGAGGAGCATGAACGTGTGGAGTGCATTTATATCCAACTCACGCACGGGCTTGACGAGTGCAGTGATGAGGACGAATAATCAGCAGGGCGAGTTGTTACGGCAGCTCGCTATGGCTGTTCTCGAGCAAAAGACTAATTGACAAGGTTCGACATTTTATATTATAATAGTATGGGATTATTACAGCATTAAGTCAGGCTTATCATAATATAGCTATTGATATTTGGAGGAGAATCTACATGGGATTAAGTTGGCTTATGAATGACTTTATTTGTAAGGAGCTATATGCACCTTATATTATTGATAGAGATTCAGACTATTATGATTCTTTACAGAATAAATTCAATATTGTGTTAAAACAGGCGAAAAAGGCTGGCGCTGATGATGAAAGCATTGCAATAATCAAAAGATATAGTAGAAAAATTCTCGAATCAATGAGAGCATACTATAATGCCGACTTGTCAAAAAGTAGCACAATAATAAGAAATCTGATTCAGGATTTAGGCGATGACCCTTTTGCTGTTGATGCCTTGTCATCAAGTGATGCTTTCTTTGGTAGCAAAGACGAGGAATTACAATTTTTTAGGTGCAGAACTGGTAAATTTCCGACGGATTTTAAAGCCAAAGATATGCTATATCTTCCTGAAAGCATGAGATCAAAGTCAGGAAACTATAGATTTAGTATTCCTGGAAATCCAAGTTTGTATTTATCAAATTCATCATATGGATGTTGGATTGAAACCGGCTATCCGCCAGATAATGAATTTAATGTTTCACCAGTTATTCTTGACGGCTCTCAAAAAATATTGAATTTAGTAGTAGCTGTAAGGGATTTCCATCATTTGCATGAATTTGATGATGAAAGAGTACACTGTTGGCTGAAACTATTTATGCTTTCAATCGCAACATCATTTAGGATTAAAGAAGAAGGAAGGATTTTCAAATCAGAATATGTCATCTCCCAAGCAATTATGATGGGATGCAAAAAACTTGGGTATGACGGTGTAGCGTACTACTCAAAACGTGTATCTGATGAAGTTTTTTCGATATGTGCAATCAATCTTGCCCTTTTTGTTAGCTATAATAAAGGAGATGCAGGCTTAGCTAAACACATTAAAATAGATGACGCTTATAATTATGCACTGTTCAAAAAGTTAATGCCTTCTTTAAAGTATAAAGAATACCAATTACGTTCTACACGAACTGGACTCATCAATAATATCGGAAGCTATGATAGACAATATCCTTATCGTGAAACAGATTTTTATGAATTCGATAAATTCATGTTTGCTGAATGGAGTGATAAACCTACTGACAAGAAGAAGGATCATATTCCGTGGGGCTTGATACGAAATAAACTCTATACATAACAAAAGGCTCTCAGAGTAATTCTGGGAGCCTTATCTTTATCTTCTCTGTAAGAACGAAATTAACAGATTATATTTCTCAGCGGTCAATAGTTCTCTTGCAAGCCTGTCCTGCTCAACAGGCGATAGCTTTGAAATAGCCTCCATTGCCCGAATAATAGCCTGCCTTGCTTTACCGTAGTTGTCTTTAGGTTCAATATCCAATTTTACATCGAAATTATCCATAGCCAAAGTCCTCTCAACTACATTATTTTTTCAACAGCCTATTGATATGATTCAAAATCATCAACTGATCCCCGTCATCAAGATGCTTCATACCCTCAACAGCTTTCCGTATCAGCTCAGGATTTGAAATGCTGTCGTCGAAGAATTCCGCAGGAGTGATTCCGAAGTAGTCGCATATCGCAAATAGCTCCGAAAGCGGCGGCAGGGACTTTCCCGATGAAATGTTATAAATATATCCACGGCTATGACCGAGATCATAGCTCATCTGGTATTCGGAGACACCCTTTTTCAGCCGGAGCTGTGTGATCCTGTTTCTTACAAAATCGTCTGTCATAGCTATATCACCTCTTACTACTATAATACAGCAAAAGGAATCTGCTATACTCAAAGGAAATATGTTGTTTTCTCTTGAATAATCTTCCAGTATATGTTATAATCAAGATATATTAGATAGTATGCTTAGAAGTATCATTGGAAAGACAAACAATAACATTTTCAGGTGATAGCTATGGATATATACACAGTCAGTTTCTTTGGGCATCGTGAAGTAGAAAGGGCGTTGGAAATAGAAAGCAGACTTGACCAACTCCTTCATGATCTCATCACGCAGAAACAGTATGTAGAATTTCTTGTCGGTCGGGACGAGGAATTTGACCTGCTGGCAGCATCGGCAATCAGACGAGCCGTTAAGCGATACGGCTACGGTAACACATCAATTATCCTTGTACTGCCGTATATGAAAGCCGAGTACCGTGACAACAAGCAATACTATCTCAGCTACTATGATGAGGTGGAGATATGCTCGGAATCATCTGATGCACACTATAAGTCTGCGATACAAGTTCGTAACAGGTGTATGGTTGACCGTTCTGACCTGGTCGTGTGCTGTATTCAGCATAAGAGTGGTGGTGCGTATAAAACGGTGCAGTATGCTGAAAAGCAAGGAAAACAGGTAAGAAATCTGGCTGACTGCCAACTTTGACTCCGGTGGAATCAAAGTTGAGGATAGTTGAGAAGCGGAATCCATTTTTATATTGTAGAAACATAGAGAAACGGATTGCTTTTTCACTAAAAATATGGTATAATATAATATGAATAATTGTAATTTGTCACATTGCAAATTCTGATTATTTGTTTAGGGGTGATAAGATGTTAATAAGACGTAATCTGTTTAACAGACTAATATCATTGATGTTAGTTGTTTCGATTTTGCTTATGACTGTCGGTTGCTCTAATGCACCACCAACGCCCACTATTTCAGATGCTTCCCCTCAGACGGTAACAGAGAGTGTTGAGATAGAGAACGTAATCACCGAAAATGAGTTGCACGAATTCATAACAACGGAGATATATCTGGAAGAAATAGTTCTCGCAGAGAACAAGATTTCCGAGCTGTTGCTTGAAGAAGAAACTATCACCGAAGTTATGTGCTGTAAAACCATATATGTTCCACAAGAGCATATAGAGGATTTCGCAGAAAACAGTCAGACGACTCACCTTTTCGGAGAGGGCATCAATATAAAGTCAGTGCTAACCAAGGTAGCAGTGGGTACAGGTGTAATAGTAACTGTTGTTGTCTTGAAAAAAGCAGGACTACCTGATCCGATTGCAAGTGCTGTTGTAGCTGCTGCCGACGAATCACTGAAATTTGCAGGAACAGGCGCAGCTTTAGGCTCTTTGTTTGGTGGACTGACTGGTGCGACCGATGAGCTGGACGAAACGGGAAGAACATCTGCTGTCATAGGATTTGCTACAGCAACAGCTGGTCTTATTCTTTCAATTGTATCATTAGTGGCTGCTGTTCCTTCCGGAGGAAGCACTACTATCACAGCGGCGACAGGAATAAAGCTCGTTATAGCTGGCATATCGGTCTTAGCTGCAACAGCAGGAACAGCTTATGCAGGATATAACGCCGTGAAAACATATACCTCGACAGATGCAGCCGATATAGATTGGAGCAATGTCGATTGGGAAAAGGTCGGCGTTTCATCGGCAGAGAAAGCTGTTGAAAATGCAGCTGACGGATATATGTGGGGTGCTATCATCGGCACAGTTCATGGCGGTGCTGAGGGATATGAATTTTATCATAAATACAATACTCCATATAGTCAGTATAACGCACGATTTGTTAAAACTCCAGTTAATGGAGAACGAGGACAGTGGAGCGGAACAAGAGGAGAGTCCGATTTTGTTCTCAAAGAGCCTCTTGTTCTTTCGGATGGAACGAAAATCACTAAGGTTACATATAAAAACGCTGTTCCTGACTTCTCACCATTCCAAAAGGCTCAGGTAAAGATACCAAATATGACAAATAGCAGGTCAAAAAATTTCAGTCAGGCAGATAAGGCGCTTGCTGAATACTGGACCAAAATAAAATATGACGGTAAAACATGGGTTGCTCGTGATATAGAACCATATCGCAAAAGCAATAATCTTACTTGGCATGAAATGAGCAATATGGAATCTATGCAATTAGTGCCGTCCGAAGTGAATCAAACATTTACACATTACGGCGGTGTTGCCGAATACAACGCTATGATAGGTAAGGAAGGAGAGGTTGATTTTGATTGAGTCATTAGAGACAACTATCTGGGGAAGAAAGTTTACGCTGCCTGTTGAGTATGACTGCTACGAAGGCGAAGAAGTAACAAAAGCCCAAATTCAAGCCTTAAAGCACTTCAAAACTCATACCGAGTGGATCGAGCAGTCAAAGTCTATTGTAGAGGATTACTGCCGAGAACAGGTCATGAGCGATGATGAAAACGCAAAAATAGACAATATATTCAGCTATATCAAGCCAGAATGTCTTTTTGTCAAGCGAGATAAGGGAAATCCAAAAATCGCTATGATGTGTAAATACCGCTATGACTTGGAGCATGGATTAGCTGTTGTCTTTTCCTCGGACGGAGAAGTGACAGTTGGAATGCAGGATATAATTCTCTGACCGTTTGTAGTTACAGACAATTCATTACTGAGAAAAGAAGTATACAAAAATGAAAAGGATCAAAAGAACTCTCTCCGCCCTGCTCGTTGCAGCTCTTGCGATGGGATCGCTGACTGCTTGTGGGGAAACCACCTATTCAGCGGCATCTGATTTCTTCTACAGTGCCGATAAAGGTCATAGCTACGGCGACGGCACTAAGGAATATGAGATCGGTGATACCGTATATATGAAGGTAAAGTTCAAGGTTACATCAAATAAGAGCAAGACCTCTCAGGTCAAGGTCGTCCTCACTATTCCCAGCATAGACAATGTGGATGCAAAGTACATGGACGGTCAGATCATCACGCCAAACTTCGATGCGGTAAATAATGTTACTACATACGAATTTACTGCTAACGCCTCTGAGACGGCGGCCGATCAGGAATGCGTTATTCAGTTTGTTCCTAACGCAGTAGGCGAAGTGCCTATGACGCTGGTATTCGATGACAACGTTGATGCATCTTATGACAAGCAGAGCACACTGATATTTGTAGAGAAAAAAGAAGATAAGACGGAGGAAGAATAATGACAGGCTATTGGATCAGGCACAGAGCCTTATTATCAATCTTCCTGAGTGCTGTCATTGCTGTAGTAGCCGGACTGTTGTTCGTATTCCCGTTTATCTCTCAGATAGCTGATAACTACAATTCACAAAGCGTATATAAGAACACAAGTATCGACTTTATCGCTCCTGAGCCGTCTTTTGAGCAGATTAGCGAACTTCCTGGAAGTAATGGAATCGACAAGGTGTTCCCGTTTTTCCTGACTAAAACCGCTGTAAATGCAGGCGGCAAGTCGAGAACAACAACAGTTCTGCTGAGTGACCACTTTGAGAATGTCGATATTACGATGTATAATGACAAGCGACTTATCAAGAAGTCGGATTCAGATTTTGATAATCCGATTCTTGTGGACTGGCAATTTTGTAAGGATACTTTAACAGATATTGGCGATACCGTATCTCTTTCTATTGGTGATACGACCGCAGAATATAGGATATACGCTATCTATGAAACGAACACCATTTACGAAAACGGAGCTATCCTTGCACAGATCATCACCGAGCAGAAAGATTCTATCGTTCAAAATTCCCAGAACAACGGCTATTCGCAAATGTATATCTCTGCAAATGACTATAACACTTGTCAGGCTTATCTGACCAAGGATTACAGACCTATGGGCAGACTAAAGGATCGTGACCGTTTTGACAGTGATGAGCAGTATCAGGTACATTATGATGCTATCATGGATTCAGGATATGCAAATGAGATCACAGATTTTCGTGTAAGAGAAAACAGCCTTGATAAGAAGGTCAGCCCTCTGATGATATGGATTGGAACAGCCCTGTCAGCCGTTTTGATAATTGCTTTCAATGTAGTCATGGCAAAACGTGGCAGTGAAAAGGGCTATTTCACCAAGCACTGTATCCCAAAGGGGCAGAACGTAAAACCATACTACACCAAATCTTTCATTTGTGAGTTGCTCTGTTTTGCGTTCGCTTATGTAGGTATACTGTTCCTTAAGCTGAATACTTCAGCTACATATATTCCTAAAAAAGCTAAAAAAGCTATCGGTATTGAGATCGCCTTCATTCCTGCGGCAATGCTTGTAGCAGAGATCATTAGTCTCTCGATGAATAACTCCATGATAAAGAACATCACCAAAAAAGAAAAAGCTAAGGCGAAGAAATAATATAAAACGAGGTCAGGTGATAACACAATGAGAAATCGTATAGCTCTACACGCAGAGCCAAGAAAGACGATCATCGCATCATTGGCATTCACTTTGATCTCGTTTTTTCTTATGCTCATACTGATTCTTTCCGTGAATAAAGATGCTATCCAGTTGAACTCTCTGCTGCAATCGGACTACGATTATTCGGTAATGATGCAGGATACAGTTCGGAAAGATGACTATTATCAGTTCAATGCAGGGATTGAATTCACCTTGTCTGCTGATGCAAATACCAGTTTGAACGCAGATATTGTTATGCAGTCAAAAGATTCGCTGTATACAGATATGGTTTCTTGGAACGCAGAGCCACTCAGCGCCAACGGTGTGGCTGTATCTGAGAATGTAGCCAAATCCAATAATCTACATATTGGCGATAAGCTCTATTCAAAGCACATTGTCAACGGTGAGAAATGCGAATATACTATTGAACAATTCCTTCCCGAAGCGATAAGTGTTAGGGCGACTAACGGCACGAGTCATAGTGACGGGATCATCATTATGGGCTATGACGAACGGCACATCGAAAATATCACGCATAGCAGTATCGTATTTACAAAAGATTCGATCAATGATTTGTCAGCGATAGGGTCGCCTGAGAATATTGTTTATCGTGATGATGAAATAATATCATCGCTCCGAAGCATTATCCTGTATTTAGCGGTTTTGAGCGTAGTCTCGATTGTGGCAACTGTCGCATTAACTGTTATGCTGACCAAATCTTTTTCAAGTAATTTCAGACGATTGATAATACTGGGCTTAGATAGAAAGCAACTTAACAAAGCATATTACAGGCTTGTCCGTGGCACTGGAATCATATCAATTATCGCATCATTTGCTTTTTCGGGTATTGTATTTCTGTTTGTTAATTACAATGCTGTGAAATTACTGATACTGCTGTTGATACCGTTTATTGAGATCATTACTTTGCTTATAGCTTCAAACATATCAAACAATCGACTCTGGAGGAAGTAGTTATGGGGAATATCCTTAGTATAGATAACCTGTCGATAAAGCTGAAACAACGCACTTTGATGCAGAATGTTTCATTTGACATAGGGCAGGGTGAAGCGGTCTTATTATCCGGAGAAAACGGCATCGGAAAGAGTTCCATACTGAAAAGCATTATGCGGTTAGAAACCGATGGAAAGAAAATCGAAGGTAGGATCACACACCATACATTCGGTGATATTCTCTCGTTAAGTGATGACGAATTGCAGCGGTTTCGTTCCAGTATCGCTTATATTCCACAAAAGGACGAATACTCTGAAATGGGACGCATACAGGTCAGAGACGTTATCAGCAACAGCGGAAAAGCCTACACAGGCAATGATATGAGCTATTCCGAGGTCAATGACCTGATTGACGAATGGCTGCCACGCCGAGGAGATAGCAGCAGGATATTCGACGCAAAGTCCAGACCGGGTAAATTCAGTGGCGGTGAGCAAAGGCTACTACAAGTGTTCTCTGTTATAGCTACTCGTTCAGATGCAGACCTGCTGATCATCGACGAACCGCTTAACAACCTTGACTTTGTGAACGCAAGGTATATCAGTAACCTCATCAATAAGGTCATTCGTGAGCATCCTCAAATGGGCTTGCTGATGATAAGTCATTGCAGGATATTTCCGTTTATAACAAGGGAGCTGAAATTGACCGCTGACGGAATAAGCGAGATCTCAAAGCCTTATACTTGCCATAGCTGCTTTGGCGAGCATGACGAAAATGGATTTTATAAGTGAATACATACAAAACAGGCAGATACCTCTTGTGAAAGTATCTGCCTGTTCTGTTTCATAGCCCGCTGTATAGGTCTTTACATAATAGTTGTTCAAAAACTTCTATATTAGTACCGACCTAAATCTGCGGGGGTATTGCTTATACAATTAAGCGATGGGCTTGGATTAGCGGAGTGCAGCCTGTGCCGCAGCCAGTCTTGCGATCGGCACACGGAACGGCGAGCAGGAAACATAATCCAGACCGATCTGGTGGCAGAACTCGACAGATGCCGGATCGCCGCCGTGCTCACCGCAGATACCGCAGTGGAGCTTCGGATTGACCGGCTTACCAAGCTCGATTGCCATCTTCATCAGCTTGCCGACGCCGACCTGATCCAGCTTTGCGAACGGATCGTTCTCAAAGATCTTGGTGTCATAGTATGCGCCGAGGAACTTACCAGCGTCATCACGGGAGAAGCCGAAGGTCATCTGCGTGAGGTCGTTGGTACCGAAGCAGAAGAAGTCTGCTTCCTTTGCAATGGCGTCAGCAGTCAGAGCTGCACGCGGAATCTCGATCATGGTACCGATCTCGTACTCCAGCTTTGCGCCGGCAGCAGCGATGATCTCATCAGCGGTCTTCTTGACAACATCCTTCACGAACTTGAGCTCCTTGACTTCGCCGACCAGCGGGATCATGATCTCCGGCTTGACGGTCCAGTCAGCATGCTTCTTCTGAACGTTGATAGCAGCCTTGATGACAGCCTTGGTCTGCATTGCAGCGATCTCCGGATAGGTGACAGCCAGACGGCAGCCGCGGTGGCCCATCATCGGGTTGAACTCGTGCAGGGAAGCAATGATTGCCTTGATCTGCTCAACGGTCTTGCCCTGAGCATCTGCAAGTGCCTTGATATCAGCCTCTTCGGTCGGAACGAACTCGTGAAGCGGCGGATCCAGGAAACGAATGGTAACAGGATTGCCCTCGAGTGCCTCATAGAGAGCCTCGAAGTCTGCCTGCTGCATCGGCTCGATCTTTGCCAGAGCTGCTTCGCGCTGCTCAACGGTATCTGCGCAGATCATCTCACGGAATGCAGCGATTCTGGACGGCTCGAAGAACATGTGCTCGGTACGGCAGAGACCGATACCCTCAGCGCCAAGCTCTCTTGCCTTCTTTGCATCAGCCGGTGTATCAGCGTTGGTGCGAACCTTCAGCTTGCGATACTTGTCTGCCCAGCCCATAACTCTGCCGAACTCGCCGGCGATCTGAGCGTCAACAGTCGGGATGATGCCCTGATAGATGTTACCGGTGGTGCCGTCGATCGAGATCGGATCGCCTTCCTTGAAGGTGACACCAGCCAGTGTGAAGACCTTGTTTGCCTCGTCCATGTTGATATCGGAGCAGCCGGAAACGCAGCAGGTACCCATACCACGTGCAACAACGGCTGCGTGAGAGGTCATACCGCCGCGGACAGTCAGGATACCCTGAGATGCCTTCATACCGGTGATGTCCTCCGGAGAGGTCTCCAGACGAACGAGAACGACCTTTTCGCCGCGAGCGTTCCAAGCCTCAGCATCGTCAGCAGTGAAGACGACCTTACCGCAAGCAGCGCCGGGGGATGCACCGAGGCCCTTGCCGAGCGGCGTAGCAGCCTTCAGAGCCTTTGCATCGAACTGCGGGTGGAGAAGGGTATCGAGGTTACGCGGATCGATCATCAGGACAGCTTCCTGCTCGGTCTTCATACCCTCGTCAACGAGATCGCAAGCGATCTTGAGCGCTGCCGGAGCAGTTCTCTTACCGTTACGGCACTGGAGCATATAGAGCTTCTTGTTCTCGACAGTGAACTCCATATCCTGCATGTCGTGATAGTGCTCCTCGAGGATGTTGCAGACCTTGATGAACTCTGCGTATGCATCCGGGAACTCCTGCTCCATCTGAGCGATCGGCATCGGGGTACGGACACCTGCAACGACGTCCTCGCCCTGTGCGTTCTTCAGGAACTCGCCCATGAGCTTCTTCTCGCCGGTTGCCGGATCACGGGTAAATGCAACACCGGTACCGCAATCGTCGCCCATGTTGCCGAATGCCATCATCTGGACGTTAACAGCAGTACCCCAGGAATACGGGATATCGTTGTCACGGCGATAGACATTTGCACGCGGGTTGTCCCAGGAACGGAAAACAGCCTTGATTGCGCCCATGAGCTGCTCCTTCGGATCAGACGGGAAGTCCTCACCGATCTTGGACTTGTACTCAGCCTTGAACTGCTCAGCGAGCTCCTTGAGGTCATCAGCAGTCAACTCAACGTCCTGTGTGACGCCGCGGTCTGCCTTCATCTTGTCGATGAGCTCCTCAAAGTACTTCTTGCCGACTTCCATAACGACGTCGGAATACATCTGGATGAATCTTCTGTAGCAGTCATATGCCCAGCGAGCGTTGCCGGACTTTGCTGCCATGGTCTCGACGACGGTCTCATTCAGACCGAGGTTGAGGATGGTATCCATCATACCCGGCATAGAAGCGCGGGCACCGGAACGAACAGAAACGAGAAGCGGGTTCTCCTTGTCACCGAACTTCTTGCCGGTGATGCCTTCCATCTTAACAATGTACTCTTCGATTTCAGCCATGATCTCAGGATTGATCTGACGGCCGTCCTCGTAGTACTGTGTGCAGGCCTCGGTAGAGATGGTAAAGCCCTGCGGAACCGGAAGACCGATGTTGGTCATCTCAGCGAGGTTTGCACCCTTACCGCCGAGGAGCTCACGCATGTTTGCGTTACCCTCTGTAAAGAGGTAACAATATTTTTTGCCCATTGGAAAAACCTCCATTCTTTGTTACCGGCTTGCAGGAAGCCTCTGCGGGCGCAGAAAGCCCCTATGCCGGAGATATGACTATTATAACATAATATTCCATAAAAATCCAGTCCCTTTCAGAAGTTTTTTTTGATTCGGGCGATTTTTGGCATTTTCAACAAATCTCAGAAACATGCTTGCATTTTCCGGTAAAATCGGGGATAATATATAGTGCTGTACGGAGTTTTCCGTGCGGAAAGAGAAGAGCGAGAGGAGCAATCAGGAGACATGATGATTGAAAACGGTCTGCCGCAGGTGCAGATGTTCTCAGACGGCGCGTGCAGCGGCAATCCGGGACCGGGCGGCTGGGGGACGATTCTGCGGTTCACGGACGGCAGCGGAACGGTACATGAAAAGGAGCTTTCGGGCGGCGAGGCACATACAACGAATAACCGCATGGAGCTGATGGGCGTGATCTCGGGGCTGGAGGCACTCAAAGGTTCCTGTGCGGTCACGCTGACAACCGACAGCCGCTATGTCGTGGACAGCGTCACGAAGGGCTGGGTATACGGCTGGAAGAAAAAGGGCTGGATCAAATCGGATAAAAAGCCTGCGCTGAATGTCGATCTCTGGGAAAGGCTGCTGCCGCTGCTGCAAAAGCATAAGGTGACGTTCTGCTGGGTGAAAGGCCATGCCGGACATCCCGAGAACGAGCGCTGCGACGCGCTTGCCGTCGCCGAACGCACGAAGTTTGTGTAATATACATGATAGAATAAAGCCGCTGAATCAACGCAATGATGCGAATTCAGCGGCTTTTGTTTTTTATGCGCATGGTATTCCGGCAGCTATAGAATTACGGCGGCGCGCCCTGCGTGCCGGAAAAACCGCGGATCCACATTTCGCAGATCCGCGGTCTTTCGCCCGTGTTAGCCCCGCAGCGCAAAGCGCGATATCGTCAGATTCGGTCCGTAAGCCGGTTGCGACATAGCTTTGCTGTGATAATTTCCCCTAAGTGGCAGCTTTTGTTTCCCAAAAATCTGTTATGTTGATTTCTGTTTCCTTTGGTAACCTCTTTCCGTTCATGCCGGCGCGTTCTATATAGATCCTCTTTCCCTCATTGGCAGCTTACAGTTTCCCCCTGTGGCAGCCTTTCTGTAATGATGTTGCTCCGGCTGCTGCCGCGTCCGTGTCCGGTGCGCCGTTCCCTGCGCTGCTCCGGACACGGAGTCAGATCGCGGCAAACAGAGAATGAATTGCAGCCGAAAGTGCCGTCAGCCTTGCAGGATTCCGCAAAGCAATTTTTTCTGTTTTCTGAGATTCTGACTGACCGTCCGGTTTTGCGATAGTTTATGTATCATTATACCGGATGTCATATCCCCTTCCGTGATTGTATTATACCATATCCCGTGCAAAATGTCAATATATTCGCAACGATTCGCAATAAAATCAGCATTTTCGATAAGAGTGATAGACGGCGTTTGGGCAGAATATCAGAAACGGAATCACTTTCGTTATTACGGAAAGTATATTTTCGGCGCGTATCAACTTTTAGAAGTTTCTTGCACCCGAAAATCGCACCGGACATCAAATCTCCGGATCCCTCTTGCATTTTTTGCGAATATGTGGTATACTATACGCACAACAAGGGAGCTTGTAAGCAGGCTGAGAGGAAGGCGCCTGAGCCTTCGACCTATAACCTGATTTGGATAATGCCAACGTAGGGACATATACCCGATATCTGCGGGGAGCTGTGTTTTTGCGCGCGGCTCCCCGTTTTTATTTTGGAGGTGGAACTATGGTCATGATCAACGGAACGCCTGCGGAGGCGGCAGGCAAGAGCATTGCGCAGCTTGTCGCGGAGGGCGGATATCAGCCGCAGCGCGTCGCGGTCGAATGCAATGAGCAGATCGTCCCGAAGGCGCAGTATGCGGCGACTGTCGTGCAGGACGGCGATAAGGTCGAAATCGTCGGATTCGTAGGAGGCGGCTGATATGGCAATCCCGACAAAAGAGGAAATGTATGCGGCGCTCTGTGAACGCCACGGCGCCGATGTTCAGGCGAAATTCGCAGCCGGATCTGTCGCGGTCTGCGGTCTCGGGGGACTCGGCTCCAATGTTGCAATTCACCTTGCGCGCGCCGGTGTCGGCAGGCTGCATCTGATCGACTTCGACCGCGTGGATATCTCGAATCTCAACCGGCAGCAGTATTTTCCGGAGCAGCTCGGAACATATAAGACCGAAGCACTCGCGGAGACGCTGCACCGCATCGCGCCCTACTGTGAAATTACGGCGGAAACGGTGAAGCTCACAGAGGAGAATATCCCGAAACTGCTTGCAGAATTCCCGATCATCTGTGAGGCATTCGACCGTGCAGATCAGAAGGCGATGCTGGTCAACTGTGTGCTGGAGCATCTGCCGCAGGCGTATCTTGTATCTGCGAGCGGCATGGCAGGCATCGACACCGCCAATACCATTCAGACACGGCGCATCACTTCGCATTTCTATCTCTGCGGCGACGGAAAAAGCGATGTCGCGGACGGGCTCGGGCTGATCTCCGCGCGCGTTGCCGTCTGTGCCGCCCACGAAGCGCATATAATTCTGCGCATTCTATCCGGTCAGGAGGTTTAAGGTGTCTCCGACGGATCTATAATGAGGGCGCTGCCCTCAAACTCCCGCTTAAGGGATACTATCCCTTAAGAATCCCATTTTAAGGACTATGATGGAAAAGCGTGGGAATTTGACGATTTCACGCCTATTTCATGCTTTTCGCCATATCCCCGCATAAAAAACGGGAGTCCAGAGGGATAGTATCCCTCTGGCAGGTTTGGGCGGAGCCCAATCAAAATTATCGCGAAGCGATACATTTAACAAAGGAGTAACCAGAACTATGAACGATGACAAGCTCATCATTGCCGGACATGAATTCCATTCGAGATTCATCCTCGGATCCGGCAAATATTCCCTCTCGCTGATCGAAGCAGCCGTTAAATATGCCGGCGCGGAGATCATCACCTGTGCGGTTCGCCGCGCTAATACCAAAGAGCAGGAGAACATCCTCGACTACATCCCGAAGGGCGTGACGCTCCTGCCGAATACCTCCGGCGCGCGCAATGCCGATGAAGCCGTCCGCATCGCAAGACTGGCGCGTGAGCTGGGCTGCGGCGATTTCGTCAAAATCGAGATCATGCGCGATACCAAGTATCTGCTGCCCGACAACGCCGAGACCGTCAGAGCGACGGAAATCCTCGCAAAAGAGGGCTTTATCGTTATGCCGTATATGTACCCCGATCTCAATACGGCGCGCGATCTGGTCAATGCAGGTGCGGCGACGGTCATGCCGCTTGCATCGCCGATCGGCTCGAACAAGGGGCTTGCGACCAAGGATTTCATCCAGATCCTCATTGATGAGATCGACCTGCCGATCATCGTGGATGCAGGCATCGGCAGACCTTCGCAGGCATGTGAGGCAATGGAGATGGGCGCGGCGGCTGTCATGTCGAATACGGCGCTCGCAACCGCAGGCGATCTGCCCGTCATGGCAGGCGCATTCAAGCAGGCGATCGAAGCAGGCAGAGCGGCATATCTCTCCGGACTCGGCAGAGTGCTGGTCAGAGGCGCATCCCCCTCGGATACGCTGACCGGCTTCCTGCATGACTGAAAGCAGGCGCGCACATGGAAAATGAATATCTCATCGACTCGGAATCCCTCTCGCCCGAGGCGCTGAAACGCAAGCATCAGCTTGAAAATGATCCGAGCTGCCGCACCGACCATATGGCATATATGGAGGGGCAGGAGCAGATTCAGTCCGATATCCGCGAAAAGGTGATGTCAGCGGTCGCGGACTATGATCCGGCACGGTATACCGGCGCGGATGTCCTGCATGCCCTCGAAAAGCAGACGCTCCAGCCGGAGGATCTCAAGGCGTTGCTTTCGCCTGCCGCCGAGCCGTTTCTCGAACGCATGGCGGAGCGCGCACGCATCGAAACGCGAAAGCACTTCGGCAATACGGTCTATCTCTTCACGCCGCTGTATATTGCGAATTACTGCGAAAATTACTGTGTCTACTGCGGTTTCAACTGCTATAACCACATCCGCCGCATGAAGCTGACGCCGGAGCAGATCGAGCATGAGATGCAGGTCATCGCGGAGAGCGGCATGGAGGAGATTCTGATTCTCACCGGTGAAAGCCGCAGCAAGAGCGATATCAGATACATCGGGGAAGCATGTAAGCTCGCACGCAAATACTTCCGCATGGTCGGCATTGAGATCTATCCGGTCAATACCGGGGATTACCGCTATCTGCATGAATGCGGCGTCGATTATGTCACGGTATTTCAGGAGACCTATGATACCGACAAATACGAGACGCTGCACCTCGCCGGACACAAGCGCGTCTGGCCCTACCGCTTTGAGGCGCAGGAACGCGCTCTGATGGGAGGCATGCGCGGCGTTGCATGCTCCGCGCTGCTCGGACTCTCCGATTTCCGGAAGGATGCGCTCGCCTCGGCACTCCATATCTACTATCTCCAGCGGAAATATCCGCATGCAGAGGTCTCGCTTTCCTGTCCGCGTCTGCGCCCGATCATCAACAACGGCAAGATCAATCCGCATGATGTCGGGGAGCGGCAGCTCTGTCAGATTCTCTGCGCCTACCGGATCTTTCTGCCGTTTGCAGGCATCACGGTCTCCTCGCGTGAGAGCGCCGCATTCCGCAACGGCATTGTGAAGATCGCCGCGACGAAAATCTCCGCAGGTGTTTCGACCGGCATCGGCGACCACGAAAGCAAATATACCGGAAAGGAGAACAGCGACGAGGGCGATGCGCAGTTTGAGATTGCGGATAACCGCAGTCTTCAGCAGATGTACCGCGATATGAAGGCGGAAGGTTTGCAGCCCGTGCTGAATGATTATCTCTATGTCTGAACTCATCTGCATCACGAACCGCGCGCTCTGCAAGGACGATTTTCTCAGCAGAATCGGGCAGATCGCTGCGGCACATCCCGACAGAATCATCCTGCGCGAGAAGGATCTCCCCGAACCGGAATACACTGCGCTCGCAGAACAGGTCATGGAGATCTGCCGGAAGTACGGCGTGACCTGCACGCTGCACAGTCACCCCGAAGCGGCACAGAAACTCGGCGCACAGTCGCTCCATCTTCCGCTGCCGCTGCTGCAAACGCTCCGTAGCGATGTTCTGCGGCAGTTCCGCGAGATCGGCGTCTCCTGCCACAGTGCTGAGGATGTCAGGGCGGCGGAATCGCTCGGCGCATCCTATATCATCGCAGGTCATATTTTCGAGACGGACTGCAAAAAGGGACTTGCCGGCAGGGGACTTGGTTTCCTGCGCGAAATCTGCGGAAATACGAAGCTGCCGGTCTATGGCATCGGGGGAATCTCCGCGGAGAATCTGCCCTCTGTGACCGGAAACGGCGCAAGGGGCGCGTGCATCATGAGCGGTCTGATGCAGGCGGATGATCCGGCGGCATATCTGCGTGATCTGCGGCAGGCATCCATGCGGCGGATCGGGCGGAATGAGCTGCTGCTCTATGCAATTACCGATCGCGGCTGCATCGGGCAGCGTGATCTGCTGACGGCAGTATCGGATGCGTGCAGAGGCGGTGCTTCGATCATCCAGCTTCGTGAAAAGCACGCAGATACGGCTGATCTGATTGAAACTGCAAAACAGGCGGCTGCCGTCTGCCACCGGTACGGCGTCCGGCTGATCGTCAATGATAACTGGGAGGCGGCGATCAAAGCCGGTGCGGACGGTGTCCATGTCGGCATCACGGATGCACCCGTAAAGGAGATCCGCAGAGCAGCGCCGGAGGGCTTCATCATCGGCGCGACTGCGAAGACCGTCGAACAGGCGCAGCTTGCCGAGCAGTCCGGCGCGGATTATCTCGGTGTCGGCGCGGTATTCCCGTCCCCGACAAAGACCGATGCGATCCGCATTACGGCAGAGCAGTTCCGCGAAATCGCAGGCAGCGTGCAGATTCCGGCGGTCGCAATCGGCGGCATCAGCAGGGAGAATATCAGCACGCTTCACGGGATCGGCGCGGCAGGTGCAGCGGTGGTCTCGGCGGTGTTCGGCGCTGCGGATATTGAAGAGGCAGCAGCGGAAATGAAGCGGCTTGCAGGAGGAATTGTATCATGAAAACAGCACTGACCATTGCAGGCAGCGATTGCAGCGGCGGCGCAGGCATTCAGGCGGATCTCAAGACCATGACCGCAAACGGCGTCTACGGCATGAGCGCGATCACGGCGCTGACCGCGCAGAATACGACCTGTGTCAGCGGCATTCTGGAGGTCACGCCCGATTTTCTCGGCATGCAGCTCGACAGCATCTTTACGGATATTGTGCCGGATGCGGTCAAGATCGGCATGGTGTCCTCATCCGGACTGATTGACATGATCGCGCGGAAGCTCACGGAATATCACGCGCGGAATATCGTGCTGGATCCGGTGATGGTCGCAACAAGCGGTGCAAGGCTGATCAGCGAGGATGCGGTCGCAGCACTGACCGGACAGCTCATGCCGCTTGCATGCGTTGTGACGCCGAATATCCCCGAGGCGGAGGTGCTGACAGGCAGCGCAATCCGTTCACCGCAGGATATGGAGCATGCCGCCGCGGAGATCGCAGAACGCTACGGCTGCGCGGTGCTGCTCAAGGGCGGTCACAGCCTCAGTGACGCGAATGATTATCTCTGTGACGGATCACGGGGCGAATGGCTCCGCGGCAGACGCATTGACAATCCGAATACGCACGGCACGGGCTGCACGCTCTCGAGCGCAATCGCGGCAAATCTCGCAAAGGGATATGCCCTTGCGGATGCCGTTCTGCGCGCAAAACAGTATCTTTCCGGCGCGCTCGCCGCAATGCTCGATCTGGGCAGCGGCAGCGGTCCGATGAATCACGCATTTGATCTGCACAGCGAATTTGCAGGTCACTGAAAGGAGTATTTATGAAGCAGTATTATACACAGATGAAGGCGGCGAAAAAGGGCATCATTACGCCGGAAATGGAGATCGTCGCAAAGAAGGAAAATATGGATCCGGAAAAGCTCCGTGCGCTCGTTGCGGCAGGTGAGGTTGCGATTCCGTGCAATGTCAATCACAAGGCGATTTCGCCCGAGGGCATCGGCGGCGGTCTGCGGACAAAGATCAATGTCAATCTCGGCATCTCCGGTGATGCGAAGAACTATGATATCGAGATGCAGAAGGTCGCACTTGCGCATAAATTCGGTGCAGAGGCGATCATGGATCTCAGCAACTACGGCAAGACCAATACCTTCCGTCAGAAGCTCATCGCGGAGTCGCCTGCGATGATCGGCACTGTCCCGATGTATGATGCAATCGGCTATCTCGAAAAGGATCTGCTCGAGATCACCGCGGAGGATTTCCTCAAGGTCGTCCGCGCACATGCCGAGGAGGGCGTGGACTTCATGACCATTCACGCAGGCATCAACCGCAGAGCCGTTGAGGTGTTCATGCGCGAGGGCAGAAAGATGAATATTGTCTCGCGCGGCGGCTCGCTGCTCTTTGCGTGGATGATGATGACCGGCAACGAAAACCCGTTCTTTGAGCATTACGATGAGGTGCTGGAGATCCTGCGTGAGTTTGATGTGACGATCAGCCTCGGTGACGCGCTGCGTCCGGGCTGCATCGACGATGCGACCGATGCCGGACAGATTTCGGAGCTGATCGAGCTGGGCAATCTGACGCTGCGCGCATGGGAAAAGGATGTGCAGGTCATGGTCGAGGGACCGGGACACATGGCGATGAACGAGATCGCGGCGAATATGAAGCTGCAAAAGCGTCTCTGTCACAATGCGCCGTTCTATGTCCTCGGACCGCTTGTCACGGATATTTTCCCGGGCTACGATCATATTACATCGGCAATCGGCGGTGCGATTGCAGCGGCAAGCGGCGCGGATTTCCTGTGCTATGTCACCCCTGCGGAGCATCTGCGCCTGCCGGATGTCGATGATGTCAAGGAGGGCATCATCGCCTCGAAGATTGCGGCACATGCTGCGGATATCGCAAAGGGCGTGCCGCATGCAAGAGATCTCGATAACAAGATGGCAGAGGCGCGCCATGCCGTTGACTGGGATAAAATGTTTGAGATTGCCGTGGACCGTGAAAAGGCGCAGGCGTACTTTGAAAGCACGCCGCCTGCCGACCGGCATACCTGCTCGATGTGCGGCAAGATGTGCGCCGTCCGGACGACAAATATGATCCTCGCCGGCGAAAAGGTCGAGTTCTGCACGGAGAAATAAGGTATCGCTGCGCGATGATTCATAATGGAGCTCCGCTCCAAACCTCGCCAAAGGGACACTGTCCCTTTGGAATCCCGTTTTTGATATATGATTAGATGAAGCCGCTCCTGTTTGCGTAAATGGGAGCGGCTCCGTTTTTCTTCACCGGATTGACATTCTGCATGGAAATATCAACAATTTTATGCCAATTTTGTGACGAGACTTGCTTTCCGGCTGGTTTTGTGATATAATACATACAGTATATACTGTCCACTGACCACCTGAAAGGATGATGAACATGCGCCGATGTACCCATCGTCTCCGTGCATTTGCCGCAGCGGCCGCGGCTGTTCTGCTCGGGACACTGTTCCTGCATCTGATGCCGCTCAGCGCCTCTGCCGCGGATATGCCCGATTTCTCCTATCTCGGCAGCTTCGGCAGCCTGACCGCTGCGGATACCAAAGAGGCGGCGGAGCTGATCTATCAGGCTTTCTCAGATCACGCCGAGAATGTTGATCTCCGCAAAATCGCCTCCAAATATATCGACTGCACAGAGGATCTCCTCGCGCTCTACCGCGAGATGATGCATATTGCCGCGCCTGCCGTCCTGCATGCAAGCAAATATTACTATAACACATGGGGCGGACTCCGGATCCAGATTGTATATGCCGTTGAGGATGAAGAATATGACAGCCTCTATGAGCGCTGCATGCAGCAGATCAATTCGATCGCCGCAAAGGTTGATCCGGCATGGTCGGATGAGGAAAAAGCTCTGTATCTGCACGATTATCTTGCAACGATGTATAATTATGATTATCCCGGACTCAGCGGCAATGCCGAGCGCCCCTACAGGGAGCTTTATTCCGCACTCGGTCTGCTCCGGAACGGCGCTGCGGTCTGTCAGGGATATTCCGAGCTGTATGCGATGCTGCTCAACAAGCTCGGGATTCCGGCGCGCTTTGTCAGCAGCGATGAACTCAATCACGCATGGAATTATGTCCGCATCAACGGTACATGGTATCATGTCGATGTCACATGGGATGACAGCTACCAGAACCGCGCAGGCTTCATGACGCATGATTCCTTCCTGAAAACCTCGGAGGAGCTGAAAAAAGACGAGAAGCACGATGCAACGGACTGGTCACTCAATGACGGCACGAATCTTTGCGGCGTACAGACGGTCTCGCAGTTTTCCGATGCGTTCTGGAACGGCAAGAGCAATATCACATACTGGAACGGGCAATGGGTAGCGTTCGATCCGCAGCAGAGCGCGCTGATCTGCTATGACTATGACAGCAGCACGCAGCAGGCCGCCGGAAGCGTCCTGAAAACGCTGCCGCGCGAGCAGTCGAGATGGAATGTCTGGGGCAGATCCACTGCATTCTGGGGACCGTCCTTCGTGATTCCCGTCGCCGCTTACGGGACGCTCTATTATACCACGCCCACCGCGATTTATGCGGTCAGGGATGCAGCGCCGGAGGTATTCCATTCGCTGAGCAGCACCGAGCAGCAGCAGGGCTATCTCTACGGGCTGTATGAATCGGAGGGGACACTCTGGTACGGCATTGACACCGTACCGCAGAATGCCTCCAATCTCGAGCCGTCGATCCGGTATTACGGGATTGCACTGCCGGATGTGCCGCCCGAGACGGAGCCCGTGACCACTACGGCAACCACATTCACCACGACAACAACTACGACAACGACGACTACGACGACGACCACAACAACGACTACGACAACTACCACCACCACTACTACAACCACAACAACGACAACAACCATAACCACGACCGCCGCAGTCACTGAACCGGTGCAGACGGCGTATCTGCGCGGCGATGCGGACAACAGCGGAAATGTCGATGTCGCGGATGCGCAGATCGCGCTGAATGCCTACACAAAGGCGATTGCAGGCAAGCCGTCAGGGCTTTCGGAGCGGCAGTTCCGCGCGGCAGATGTCAATCTGGACAATGTGCTGAGCGTGGAGGATGCACAGTATATCCTGCAATATTACGCACGCAATGTGCTTGCAAAGAAGCCGGCAGCATGGGAGCAGATCATCCGGTAAGTGTATATGAGGGAACCGTCAGATCATCGCAGCAGCGCGGATCCGGCGGTTCTTTTTGTATGGGATGCGCTTGTCAACGGTGTGCAGGTATTTCTTCCGGTTGACATTCTGGCAAATCTGCGGTAAAATAGAATCAAACATTTCAAAGGAGGGGTTCCCGTGTCTCACAGCATCATCCGCTCAGGACGCATCCATTTCTTCGCCGCTTCCGATATCACCTGCTATATTCTGCGCGGTACAAACGGCGATCTGCTGATCGACACCGGTCTGCCGCAGACATGGAAGCCCATGCAGCAATGGCTCAGCGGCTATGATGTCCGCTGGGTATTCCTCACGCATGCGCATCCCGACCACGACTGGAATGCCGCAAAATTGCAGAAAACAGGCGCAAAGCTGCTGCTCAGCCGCCTCGATCGGGATCTGCGGCGCAATTTCCTCTCGCAGCGTGTCATGCCGACTTCCAAGCGCTATGCCCTGCGGAATGTCGTGCAGTGCATCGGCGGCGGACTGGTCAAAAGTCCCCCGTATGATGCCGATGTCTATTTCGGTGAGCAGGATACCGGTCTGCTGCGCGAATACGGCTTTGATGCGGAAATCGTGCATCTCCCCGGGCATACCTACGGCTCCTCGGGCATCCTGAGCAAAGGCGTTCTCTATTGCGGCGATGCGTTTACGATGATCTTCGGCAGACCGGAGCTCACACCGCATGCCGTCAGTCCGCAAAGATGAGATGCGCAGAATTTTTGTCGTGAGACAAGGCAGAAAGCCGCAGCCTTGCTGACGCAAGGCAAGGATTTCTAACGCAGTATCACGGCAAAAAGGCAAGCAGATCGCTTCAAGAGATAGTTGGGACATCAATAATGTCACAGAAAGGAATACACCATGCGATTCGGATTGGAACCCGCTAAACGAAATGCGGCTGAACGCAGACAGCTCCGGCGCTATGCTGTTATCACACTGATCTGCGGTCTGCTGATTACTGCATGCAGCATCTTGGGCATAACTGCGAATATTCACAGCTTCATCGGCGATCACGGACCGGAAGGCCTGCGCGAAACAGAGGCAGTGGTGCTGCATGTCTCCAAACCGCACCGCAGCAGACATCAGCACTACCGGAGTGCGAAGCTGCAATATGAGATCGGCGGCGTGACCTACACCGGAAAAGCCGAACTTGAAACGTCCGTCAAAGAAGGCGACACCGTGACGGTCGATACCTACCGCACATCCGGCGGCAGATACCGGATCCCGATCTCGGAATCTCCGGCGAGATTCGGCAGGCGGAATATACTGCTCGGGATTGAGCTTTGCTTTGGGATGAACCTCAGTATATCCGGTGCAAATTATGCACTTCAGCCGAAACCGAAAAAACGCAGAAAGAACAAAGGAGAATCAGACAAGTGATCTTATTATCCGCACAGAATATCTCGAAAACCTACATGGAGCGCAAGGTGCTGGACAATGTCTCGTTCTTCCTCAACGAGGGGGACAAGGTCGGCATCGTCGGCATCAACGGAACAGGAAAATCCACGCTCCTGCGTATATTAGCCGGTGCCGAGGAATCGGATTCCGGTGAGATCATCCGCACAAACGGAATCCGGCTTTCCTATCTGCCGCAGATCCCCGAATTTGGCGAGACCGGCAGCGTGCTGGAACAGGTGCTTGCGCATCTTCCGGAAGACCTCAAGGAATCCAAGGAGTATGAGGCGAAATCCATTCTGGAGCAGCTTCATCTGCCGGATTATGACCGCCCGATTTCGACGCTCTCCGGCGGTGAACGCAGACGGGCAGGCATCGCCGCCGCTCTGATTCAGCCGAGCGATGTGCTGCTGCTCGATGAGCCGACGAACCACATTGACAATGAGACCGTGCAGCTCCTCGAATCGCTGCTCCGGAAATACCGCGGTGCAATCGTTATGGTCACGCATGACCGCTATTTTCTCGATCAGATCTGCCGCTCGATTGCCGAGATCGACCGCGGAAAGCTGATGCTCTGCGAGGGCAATTACAGCGAATATCTCGCGCAGAAAGCTCAGCGCGAAGCAGATGCGGAAGCCGCCGAGCGCAAGAACCGCACGCTCTACCGCCGCGAGCTTGCGTGGATCCGCAGAGGGGCGCGCGCCCGCGGTACCAAATCGAAGGATCGCATCGAACGCTTTGAGGCGCTCCGTGACCGCGAAATTCCGACCGAGGCAGCGTCCATGCAGATGCAGTCCGTCGCAAGCAGACTCGGCAGAAAGACCGTCGAGATCAACGGCATCAGCAAGGCGATCGACGGCAAGGCGCTCATCACAGACTTTTCCTATATCATCGCAAGGGATGCGCGCATCGGCATCGTCGGACAGAACGGTGCCGGAAAAAGTACGTTCCTGCGCATGATTGCAGGGCTGGACATCCCCGACAGCGGCGAAATCATCTGCGGCGAGACCGTCAAAATCGGCTATCTCTCGCAGGAATGTGAGACGATGGATCCGCAGGAGCGCGTGATCGACTACATCCGTGATACGGCGGATATCGTGCAGACACCGGACGGCACCGTTTCGGCGGCGCAGATGCTCGAGCGATTTCTCTTTACGCCGGAGCTTCAGTGGAGCCGGATCGAAAAGCTCTCCGGCGGCGAGCGGAAACGCCTGTATCTGCTGAAAATTCTCATGGAAGCGCCGAATATTCTCCTGCTCGATGAGCCGACCAATGATCTCGATATCACGACGCTGACCATCCTCGAGGATTATCTTTCGCAATTCAGCGGTGCGGTGCTTGCCGTCTCGCATGACAGGTATTTTCTGGACAAAATTGCGTCGGAGATTTTCGAGTTCCGCGGCGGTCAGTGCAGGCGGTATACCGGCAATTACTCCGACTATGCTGCAAAGGCTGATTTCACCGATGATACGCAGGTTACGAAGAAAAAAACCGAAAAGACGGAGCGGACGTTCGTCGGCAGCCGCAAGCTGAAATTCTCCTATAAGGAGCAGCGCGAATTTGAAACGATTGATGACGATATTGCGGCGCTCGAGCAGCAGATCGCAGACACCGAATCCGCAATCGCAGCGAACAGCGCCGACTACCAGAAATTGCAGGAGCTGACCGGACAGAAGCAGCAGCTCGAAGCGCAGCTCTCGGAGAAAATGGATCGCTGGGTGTATCTCAATGACCTCGCGGAAAGAATAGAAAATGAGAAATGAGAAACTGCGGTGCTGCGGCGCGCGGTCTGTCTGCACGATTCACTGAACAGGGGACGCTTATGAAACTGAAAACCAAACGCATTCTGCGGCTCTGCTGCATCCTTGCGGGAGCTGCGTGCATCTGCGTCGGAATCCGGCGCGGCGAATGCACCGTGATCCTGCAAAAGGCGGTGAAAATATGTCTCGAATGCATCGGGCTCGGCTGACTGCGGATGCATCCGCCGGAACGAATCATGACAAAGCACAGCGCCGCCACGGGCGGTTCCGGCTGCTGATCCAGCTCCTTGCGGCGGCATTCTTCAACGGCTATGCGGCAGGCTTTCTGCGCGGCAAAATCTTCACCGGAAAGACAAAGCTGCTCTGTGTGCCCGTTCTGAACTGCTATGCATGCCCGGGCGCACTCGGCTCTTGTCCGATCGGCGCGATGCAGGCGGTCGCAGGGACGCGCAGCCGTTTCTCATTCTATGTCCTCGGGACGCTGATGCTCTTTGGGACAGTCCTCGGCAGGCTGCTCTGCGGCTTCCTCTGTCCGTTCGGTCTGATACAGGATCTGCTGCACCGCATCCCGACGCCGAAGCTGCATATTCCGCGTAAAATCGACAAAATCCTGCGGTATCTCAAATATGCTGTTCTGGTGATTCTCGTGCTGCTCGGACCGGTTCTGAGCGCCGGAACGCTCGGCGGCGGCGATCCGTGGTTCTGCAAATATATCTGTCCGGCAGGGACGCTCGAGGGCGGAATCCCCCTGCTGCTGAAAAATGAGACGCTGCGGCAGGCGGCCGGATTCCTGTTTTCATGGAAATGCGGCGTGCTGCTCACGGTTCTGCTCGGGGCGGTGTTTGTCAGCCGGTGCTTCTGCCGGTATCTGTGCCCGCTGGGGGCGGTTTATGCGCTGTTCAACCGGTTCGCGCTGTATCAGATGCAGGTCGATCGGGCGCGGTGCGTCGGCTGCGGCAAATGTGATCCGGTCTGCCCGATGGCGCTCGATGTCCGCAAAGAGATCACCGGCGGCGAATGCATCCGCTGCGGAAAATGCAGGGCGGTCTGTCCTGTCGGCGCGATTGAAAGCGGCATCCGGCAGATCGCCCCGAATGAGAACAAAGAATAAAAACATCCGCAGAATCAACGTAGATACGAAGATTCTGCGGATTATTCCTTTGGATCCTTATTGAGCGGCTTGCCGCAGAGCGGACAGAATGCGGCAGGCTTGATCCACATTTCGGTTTCACTGAGCCGGACGCCGCCGATCACCTGACCGCCGCTTTCGCAGCACGGGCATTTTTCCTCCTGTTTCGGGGCAGGATCAAGCGTGATCAGGATCACGATACCGATGATCACAAGCGCAATCACTGCATAGGGGAACCACTCCTGCGCGACGAGCCAATCGAGTAAGCCGCCCTCTGAGACTGCTGTTCTGACAGCTTCTGTTACTGTTGTCGTTTCCGGCATGTCCTCACCGCCTTTCGGTTGATTCATGGCTGCGGTATTGATACATATATTTTACCATGATTCACCGCATATGTCAAGGCGGTCGGCACTACCGACCGGCTTTTCTGTTTGTGATTACCACTGACCGCAGGGGCAGTGACGGGACTGCTGCGCGGCGCGAAGCTCGATAAAACAGCCGCACATGCCGCAGAGACCGTTCGTCAGCGCATCGCATGCCTGACAGATCCCGAGCCGCCGCTGATACTCTGCCGCGCCGGTGCGCTGCTCAGGGGACATCTGCTCGATCCGGCGGCGGATCGTCCGGTATACGCCTGCCTCGTCGGTCTCGGAGAG
>JAGKVC010000101.1 GCA_021152595.1 Clostridia bacterium | reverse complement strand
GCCGCACCGGCAGTCACGAGCATCGGACTGTGATTCTGCGCGAAATTATAGAGAAATTTCGTGACATCCTCGCCGCGCGGATCGGTTCCCGGCTCATAGATAAACGGGATCACAACCCATGTAAGCGTCTGGATGAAACAAATCACCGAAAATACAGCGGAAAACAAACGGTAAAACGTGCTTTTCAAATTCCGGTTGTAAAACAGTCCGTATACAAGGCATACGACAAACGGAAGAAACATGCCGTTTGCGTGATTCCAAAGATCCGAGAAATCGGTATAATCTCCGCCTTCGTAGTGAACATGTGCGCGCAGAATGCTGAACTCGGTCAGCTTTGCGCCGGCAGACAGCACGACGATCGTGTGACCGGTTTCGTGCAGAATGATATAAAGCACAACTGCCGTCAGTGCGCTGAGGAAAAGGGATGCGATAAATTTCATTTTCTTGTTGTTCATCATGATACTCCGTTTCTTGTCAAACTCATGCTGCATATCGTAGTGACTGTTTATGCTGTTATGCATCGGCAGGCGGAACCGCCGCGCGTCCGTAGGTTTCATTCATTTCGCGGATTTTTTCAGCGAGCTTCGGTGTAAAATCGGATGCATCAGTGCGGTAGATCCAGTTGCCGCCGAGTGTCGAGGGTGTATTGATACGGTCAGAGGGCGGCGCATTGACGAAATCCTGAAACGGCGCAATCGCAATTTTCGCCGTCGAACGCCATGCCGCACGCAGCACCGCCTTCGGGAGCTTCTTCGGCTTCTTCACGCCGAGATAGCGCATTGCATAGGCATTGGTTTCGTCGGTATTGCTCTTCACCCAGCCGCGCAGCGTGTGATTATCATGCGTGCCGGTATAGCAGACGCAGTTCGTTGTCTCAAAATTATGCGGCAGATACGGGTTTTCCGCGTCGCTGTCAAATGCAAACTGCATGACCTTCATTCCCGGGAAGCCCGTGCGCTTCAGCAGCCGGATCACGGCCGGTGTAATATTGCCGAGATCCTCCGCAATGACATTCATCTCGCCGAATTCCGCCTTTGCCGCTTTCCAGAGCGCATAGTCCGGTCCCTTGATCCATTTGCCGTGCTCGGCTGTCTCCGCGCCGTAAGGGATCGCATAATAGCGCTCGAATCCGCGGAAATGGTCAATGCGGACAACATCATAGAGCCGCAGCGTGAAGCCGATGCGTCCGAGCCACCACGCATATCCGTCCTTTGCCATATTCTCCCAGTTCCAGAGCGGATTGCCCCAGAGCTGACCGGTCACGGCAAAGCAATCCGGCGGACAGCCTGCCACAGCGACCGGCTTTTTCTCTGCATCGAGCTGAAAGAGCTTCGGCTTTGCCCAGACCTCCGCGCTGTCAAAGGCAGCATAGATCGGGATATCGCCGATGATCCGGATGCCCTTCTGATTCGCATACTGCTTGAGCGAATCCCACTGCGCAAAGAAGCAGAACTGCACAAACTGCCAGAATTCGATCTCGGTGCGGTATTCCTTCCGCGCAGCCGTGACCGCCTCGCGTTTGCAGAGGCGCAGCTCAGGCTCCCATTCATCCCACGCTCTGCCCTCATGCGCATCCTTGAGTGCCATAAAGAGCGCATAGTCCGCAAGCCATGCCTTCTGCTCCGTGCAGAACTTTTTGAATGCCGCAGGCTTGCGCTTTGCAAAATTCTGATACGCAATCCGCAGCACGGGCTTGACCTGCCGCCAGAGCAGCTCATAGTCGATCACATCCGGATCGGAATCCCATGCGATGCCGTCATAATCCGCATGCGACAGCCAGCCGCGGTCCGCTAAAATATCAAAGTCGATCAGATACGGATTGCCCGCAAAGCACGAGGGCGACTGATAGGGCGAATCGCCGTAGCTGGTCGGTGTCAGCGGCAGCACCTGCCAGTAATGACAGCGCGCGCTGCACAGAAAATCCACAAAATCATAGGCTGCCTGCCCGAGCTTTCCGATGCCGTGCTTAGACGGCAGTGCCGAGACCGGCAGCAGTATTCCGCTTTCTCTCATATATGCCTCCTTATAACTGCGATACGGATTCAGTGTCCCTTTCTGAAATACTCAGACATGCCGCTCATCACCGAGAATGATGATCCGGAGCAGCGTATAGAACCCTGTCAGGTCTGCAAAATTTTCCATCCGTCATGTTCCTGCCGCCTGTTAATCTGCCTGATAGTGCACATACTATCCGCAGAAAGGAGCGTGCAGCATGGAGTACCGTACACATTCCGGCGCCTATCCAATGAGCTTTCTGCTCGGATTTTTCGCCTTCTGCTTTTTTGAAATCGCCATCCGCGGCAGAACCCACTGGACAATGGGAATCCTCGGCGGCAGCGCACTCTGCCTGCTGCTCTGCCTGATGCGGCATCTGCGCAGGCGGATTCTGCTCTGTGCGCTGCTCGGGACTTATTTTGTCACGGCAGCGGAATTCTGTTCGGGTGTCTATCTCAATCTCAGCCGAAGAATGGCGGTCTGGGATTATTCTGATCTCCGTCTGAATCTCATGGGGCAGATTTGTCCGCAGTTTTCCTGCGTCTGGTTCCTGCTTTGCGCTGCGGGCTGTCTGATCTGCTCAGCGCTTGACCGGCAGCTTCACCGCGCAGAGACTGAATAAACTCGGTCAGCTCGCAAGCCATTTCGCACTGCTCCGGAATCCGCGGATGACCGGGCGTTGCTTTGCCGCTTCTGGTAAACCGGAACCGTTTGACGCGCGGACTGCTCATGCGCTCACAGGCATCATCCAGCAGCGTCTCCCAGAAATCATCATGCATCAGCACTGTCAGCATCAGGATGAACACCGCCTTCGGGTACTTTTTCATCAGATCGCTGAGGATCTCACAGTAGGTATTGAGCCAGCGCTCGCGCTGTTCCGGATCGAGAAGCTGATCGCGCCCGTCAAAATGCTGATCGTTCTGCCCGATTGCAACCGTGACAAAATCCGGGATATAGCGCGAGAAATCCCACTTTGTCATCGGCTGATCGGGAAAATAGCAGAGCTTATCGTAAACGGTTTCGAGCCCGTAGCGTCCGTCCGCGAACCAGCCTGTGTGATCAAAGAGCGCAATGCCGCCCTGCGCCACAAGATGTACCTGCGCCCCGAGCAGCCGCGCCGTCTGCATGGCGTAGCTGTGCCATGCGTTGTCATAAACGGAATCATAGACCGGCGGATCGGACGCTGCAACGCAGTCCACTGCCTCAACGACCGAGCCTGCGGTAACGCTGTCGCCGTAGCATTCCAGTTTCAGCTCCGGCAGCGGCGGCAGCTCACAGAGATCGCCGTCCTCGGAGAGCAGAATCTTTTGCAGGACAAAATGATGCGTCGAATCCTGCCGCTTGAACAGGATGCATTTGTGGACACCGCCGCCCGATACCGGAATATCATAGCGGTTGTCGGCATCCCCGAGCGCAATCTGACGCTCCTGCCCGTCGATGATGCATCCGAGCTGCATGCCGTTATAGCTGACATGATTCTCGATAATGAATGTAAGCTGCGTCCCTGTGAACGCAAGCTGCACGAGCGAGCCCGCCCAATAAAAAACGGGCGCATCGGGATTTTGTACGTCGATGCGCCCCATGTATTGCAGACGCTCGTCGGAAGGTCTGATTTCTTTCATATATTGTATCTCCGATGGATTATAATGGGGACTCTGTCCCCATACCCCTGCTTAAGGGCTACTAGCCCTTAAGAATCCCATTTTGTGCATCCGTGAAGATATTATAGGATTTTGCTGTTTCTTCGCAGACGGCACACTGTCAATTCCGGACTGCTATTCAGCCGTTTTCGTTCTGTTCGCGTGTCTCGGCTGCAATGCGCTCCATTTCCTCCTTGAAATGCGGATCATTTGTCAGATCAAATGCAACGCGGTTGAACAGCGCCTCGAGATCAGTTCTGCGGTAATCCTTAGCGCTCTGTGCAAGCGTCACGGCAAGATTTACAAGATCATTGTTCGGCGGCGGCTGAATGCCGTATTTCTCATAGACGTCGATCGTCTGACCGTGTGTCGGCGGCGTGAACTTCTGACCGAAGGTCTTCATGCGGCGCAGCACATCCTGCAATTCAAATTCGACCGCCTGCGACGGCTGGAAGCGGATGCTCTCAAAATAAAATACTGCCGCGGAATAGAAATCCTGCATGACATAGCAGTAATATCCCATATTTGCGAGCGCACGCGCAATTCTGTCCGCAGAAGTACAGTAGCGCAGCGTGTCGATATTGACGGAGAGCAGCTTCTTCATATTGCTGCCGAATTTGCAGATCTCGGCAAGCTCAAAGCGCGCATCCGCGCTGACCGGATTGAACTTCACCGCACGGTCGAGCGCTGCCTCTGCCGCAGGCACATCCTTATTCTCCAGCAGTACATAGCCGTAGAGCGTCAGGAAATGCGAGAAGTCAAACGGCGCACGGTCGAAGTCGGTGTCATTCGGGAAGTAGTAGCGGTACATGTGATATTCAAACGGATTGCGGAAGCTGAAATACTTGGGATTTTCGCCCTCGTAATACTTTGCGAGCTTATCGGAAATCGCTTTCAGCAGCTTCTCCGCCTCGTGGTTTTTCCGTTGATTGACCAGCTGGAGCGCATCGCGGAACACAAGATCCATACGCCTGCCGTCAATCATTGTCATATCTTCCATTTTGCCGCGGACATCCTCCGGCATAATGCCGAATGCAAAATCCGCGACCGCTGCGGTCAGCTCATCAGCATTTTCCTCGTTGACGAGATCCTCCGCAACGGCATGCAGATGTTCGATATCCTTTGCGACATCGCCGGTCATTTCGGTTCTGAGCTGTGCAAGCAGTTCATTGACTGTCATGATAAGAATTCCCCTTTTCTCGTATATTTATCCGTATTGTATGATCGCCTGCCGCCGCCAGAGTGCGCAGCGGCAGCAGACGGGATGCCTGTTCTCAGTCCTCAGCGATTGTCGCAATGCCGAGGATATCGAGGCTGTCCTTGTCAACAGGCGACGGGCAGCCGCTCATCAGCTCGCGTGCGTTCTGAACCTTCGGGAACGCGACAACGTCACGCAGCGAATCGCACTGTGCAAGCGTCATGGTCAGTCTGTCAAGACCGATGCCGAGACCGCCGTGAGGCGGTGCGCCGTACTTGTATGCTTCGACAAGGAAGCCGAATTTTGCCTCGATCTCCTCATCGGTCAGACCGAGCGATTCAAACATCTTCTGCTGAAGCTCATAATCGGTAATACGGATCGAACCGGAGCAGAGCTCTGTGCCGTTCAGCACAAGGTCATATGCCTTTGCAAAGACCTTTTCCGGTGCGGTATCCAGATATTGCAGGCACTCGTCCATCGGCATGGTGAACGGGTGATGCATTGCAAGCCACTCGCCGGTCTCCTCATCCTTTTCAAAGAACGGGAACTGCGTGATCCACAGAAAGTTGAATTCGCCCTCCGGAATCAGATCGAGCTTTCTGCCGAGGTGATTGCGCAGTGCGCCGAGTACCGGCAGTGTGATAGAGGTCTTGTCTGCAACGATCAGGACGACGTCGCCCTGCTCTGCACCGGCTGCCTTGAGGATGCTGTCCAGCTCGCCCTCCTTGAGGAACTTGCCGAAGGAGCAGTTCGGCTCTGCATCCACCCAACGGATGTATGCAAGTCCCTTTGCACCGATGCCCTTGACCATTTCCGTGAGCTTGTCGATCTCCTTGCGCGTCAGCGTTGCAGCGGCATTCTTTGCGGTGATGCAGCGGACGGTACCGCCGGAGGTCAGTGCATTCCGGAATACAACAAATTCCGTATCCTTCACAGCTTCGGAAAGATCGGTCAGCTCCATGCCGAAGCGCAGGTCGGGCTTATCCGAGCCAAAGCGGTTCATCGCCTCGGTATAGGTCAGTCTCGGCAGCGGCGTTTTCAGCTCACGGTGCATAACGTCCTTGAACAGACGGATCAGGAAGCCCTCGGTCAGATCGAGAATATCATCCACATCGACAAAGCTCATTTCGAGGTCAATCTGCGTGAATTCCGGCTGACGGTCTGCACGGAGATCCTCGTCACGGAAGCAGCGTGCGAGCTGGATATATCTGTCATAGCCTGCGACCATGAGAAGCTGCTTGTAGATCTGCGGCGACTGCGGCAGCGCATAGAATTCGCCGTGATGAACTCTCGACGGAACGAGATAGTCTCTTGCGCCCTCCGGCGTGGACTTCATCATCATCGGGGTTTCGATCTCGAGGAAGCCGTTTTCATAGAAATACTGCCGCGCACACATTGCGATCTTGTGGCGCAGAATGAGATTCTGCTGGAGCGGCGCTCTGCGGAGATCGAGATAGCGGTATTTCAGGCGCAGCTCCTCATTGACCTTGGTCTGCGGCGTGATCTCGAAGGGCGGCGTCTTTGCCTTTGCGAGAATGCGCAGCTCGGTAACATAAATCTCAACATGACCGGTTGCGATCTTATCGGTCTTGCTTTCACGCTCGCGCACATCACCCTTTGCCAGAATGACATATTCGGATTTGCAGGAAGCCGCCTTCTCAAAGAGCGCCTTGTCGGTCGTATCGTCGAAGGTGAGCTGTACGACGCCCGTGCGGTCGCGCAGGACGATAAAGAGAATACCGCCCTTGTCGCGCACGGTATCGACAAAGCCGCCGACTGTGACGGTCTTGCCCGCTTCAAGCACCTCGCCGCAATAGCAGGTGCGCTTCATTCCTTGCATAGTGTCCATTTTTTCGTTTACTCCTTATTTGTGGATTTTTATGAAATGCGCAAAGCGCGTTTTAACGAAGGTTGCCCGCATCACACGCGGAAGAACAAGCCCAGCGCGATCCGGTAGATGTACGATGAGATGAGAAATCCCACCACCGCCGCGACAAAGCAAAGCGCAATGGTTCTGGCACGCTGTCTGCCGCTTTTTTCACCGACAGCAAATGCGCCCAGCAGCAGCGGAAAAGAGATCACTGTGCCCACAATGAGCAGAATCCCCGGCGGAAACGGCACACGCTTTGCCATCATGATGCCGCCTGCTAATCCGAACAGAATCCATACAGCCGGTGCAAGCACACCGAACAGAATCCGTTTCTTATTCGATCCCATAAACAGCTTCTCCAATCATAAAATATTTCAGTGGAACAGCGATTCCAGAATCACGTACAGAATGCCGCCTGCCGCTGCGGTTACCGGAATGCTGAGCAGAATAAACAGCAATCCCTGCAGGAACTTTTTCCTGAAAATCGTCTTGCTGTCAGAATCAGCATCATCCGGACGCATAAGCCCCGAGAGAAACGCACAGATCGGCTGTGCGGCAAACCATCCGAACACCATCATTGCACCCCATCCGAATTCAAAGTCATAGAAGAGATCCTCAACTGTGATTCCGATGCCGAGCAGAAGTGCTTCCAGAACAAACAATGAAACATTGAGCGCGGTCCACTGTCTGCGCTTCCGCTGCGCCTCGGCAAGCTCCGCCTGCGTATAGCGCGGCGGCTGTACAAATTCCGCCGGATTGCCGCTGATCGAGGCATAAGATGTCTCGGACGGCAAGGGAACTTGCTGCACAGGGGGCGGCGCAAACTGCATATTCTCCGCAGCCTGCATATCCGGCGCGAATGCAAAGCCGGAATCATCCAGCATTGCTTTCAGCTCATTGCCGCAGTAGGGACAGATCGCACTTCTGCCGGATTCAATCTGCGTCTGTCCGCCGCAATTCTGACACGTAATACTGATAAAAGGCATAGGTCTCACCTCAGGATACAATCAAAACAGGAACCGCAGAAATTCCAGAAATGCATACAGAATGCCGGATGCCGCCGCAGTCGCAGGAATACTCAGAAGCGTATGCATCACCGCCTGCGCCTTTTTATTTTGCAGTATCGGCTTTCCCGTCAGATAGGCTTCATCCGGACGAATCAGCGCGGAGAACACCGCCCAGACCGGAATCGAAAGCAGCCACGCGAGAATGACAAGTGTCCCGAGCCGTTCGCGGTAAAAATAATCCGCCAGCCCGATGCCGAACGTCAGCACGAGCGTTTGCAGGAGCAGCATCCCGATATTCATTGCATACCAGAAGCCGCGCTTTTTGCTCCCCTCCGCAAGCTGCTCCGGCGAAAACTGCTGTACCGGCTTCCGTTCCGAAACCGGCGGATACTGAAATGCTGCCGGATTCATCTGCGGCGCAGGACTGACCTGCTGCACATGCGGCTGCGCAAACTGTACCTGTTCCGCAGCCTGCATATCCGGTGCAAATGCAAAGACGGAATCCCCTGCCGGTGCATCCAGCGCATTACCGCAGTAGGGACACATTGCGCGCCTGCCTGCTTCAATCTGCGCCTGTCCGCCGCAATTCGGGCATGTGATATTGATAAAAGGCATATGAATTCCCCCTGACCGCCTGTTTACCGGAAGGATGGATCAGAGCAGATCCGCGAATGCTTCCATCAGCGCATAGAGAATGCCGGCTGATGCTGCAGTCGCCGGAAGGCTGAGAAGAAAATGCATAAAGCCCTGCGTGCTTCTGTGCTTGAAGAGCGGCTTTTTGTCGATATAGGCTTCATCCGGACGCATCGTGCCGGAGAGAATGCCGCCGAGCGGCTGCGCCAGAAGCCAGCTCAGAATCAGCGGTACGCCAAGATCACTCCCGAATTCTTCGAGTCCGATTCCAAGCGCCAGCACGAGTGTCGGGATCACAAGCAGCGCGACATTCAGAAAATACCACCGGCCGCGTTTTTTCATCGCCTCGGAAAGCTGCGCAGGCGTATAGGGCATCGTTGTCCTGAACTGTGCAGGATTCGCCTGCGGTGCCGCGTAGATCTGCGGCTGCTGCATGGGAGCCTGCTGCACGGGCGGCGGTGCAAACTGCATATTTTCCGCTGCCTGCATATTCTGCGCAAACTGCACATCCTCCGCAAAGGCAAATCCCGGATCTGCCAGCGATGAATTCAGCTCGTATGCACAATAGGGGCACATTACGCTCCTGCCTGCTTCGATCTGTGCCGTTCCGCCGCAGTTCGGGCAGATAATATTGATCATTGACATGTTGTCACCTCATTGTATTTGAAAAAACTGTTTTTATCTGTCTGACATGGCGCAGCACTACGAAATCCACGGTTATCAGAACATATAATCCAGAAAGACCATTATTGCAAACAGAATGCCGGCTATCGCAGCTGTTGCAGGCAGACTGATCAGAAAATGCATCAGGCTTTGCATGGATTTGCTTCTGAAAAGCGGTTTTCTGTCAATATACGCTTCATCGGGGCGCATCGCACCCGAGATAATCGCGCAGATCGGCAGCGAAAGCAGCCATGCGCCAATCAGCAGCGCGCCCATTTCATCGTATATATAATCTATCAGGCTGATCGCGATCAGCATCACGATCGTCTGCACCGCCAGCATTCCGAGATTCAGAAAATGCCATTGGCGGCGCTTTTTCTTTGCGGCTTCTATCTGCTGCGGCGGAAATTGCTGCACAGGCTGCTGATACTGCATCGCGGGATTGATAAACTGTGCCGGATTGATCTGCGGTGCTGCAAAAACATCCGGCTGCTGCATCTGTACCGGCGGCTGCGCAAACTGTACATCCTGCGCAAACTGCATATTCTCTGCGGCACGCACATTCTCTGCAAACTGCACATCCTCCGCAAAGGCAAATCCCGGATCTGCCAGCGACGAATTCAGCTCGTATGCACAATATGGGCACATCGCGCTCCTGCCCGCTTCGACCTGCGCCTGTCCGCCGCATTTCGGGCAGATAATATTGATCATCGGCATGTTGTCTCACCTCAAATACCAGTTTTCACTTTTCTCTCTTTATCAGGATTATATCACCAGAAGTAAAAACAGCAGAGCCGCCAATCATCACACAGCGACACCTGATCTCCTCACTCCTACCTTCTCACTCCTATCTCATTTTTCACACCCTGCGCTTGCCTAGAACTTTCTTCACAAAAACCTGATGATAGAACCAGTCCATGCGCGAGAGGATCTTATCATAGAAATAGAACACCAGATTGAACGCGATGAACAGCACCGCGAACATCACCGGACCTGTATCTTCAAAGGTCGGGAGTCCCAGCACATAGACCGTTGCCAGATAATCCAGCACCAGAAACAGATTGAATACCGCAAATTTGCAGATGATCTTCAGCGGCTTCACCTTGATTTTCTCAATATAGATCCGCAGCATCGGGTAATAGCCGAAGAACAGAATGAACATCAGAGCGGCTTCCTTGTCAAAGGTGACGATCAGCGCAAGCAGGCTGACGGCAAAATAGGTCAGCCAAGCCCAGCCGACGGAAACCTCCTCGACCAGAATGATCATCAGCAGACCTGCCGCCATCGGTGCCGCGATATACAGCGCAGGCAATACACCTGTCAGGAACATAATCACGATACAGAGCGCCGCCACAATGCCGCCCAGCGCAACGCGGCTGCTCAGATTCCGGCTGTCGTTCCTCATTCGCAGACTCCGAGCGCGAAAACCTCAAAGGATTTCTCTGTCTGATCATCGAGCATGCGGATCTCGACATGCAGCTCCTGTACGCTGTCATAAGTCTCGATCAGCTCGACCTCCGGACCGCCCCAGCCGTTCGGACCGTTTGCATTGAGGATGCCGACCAGCTCATCATTGACATAGACACCGGCAAGTCCCCATGCGGGATCGTTGTATTTTTTGTACACGACAAAGAGTCTCCTGCCCGTCACGGTCATGGCAAGCGGCTCATTTTCCGGCTCCTGCTGGAATGTGAAGCCTGCCTTGAAATAGTTATTATGAGAACCGGCAGCCCATGAGCCGTCGCGGTAAAGCGTATTGGAAGCATCGCAGAAGCTGCCGTTCCGGAAGAGATCCTCCTGCATGCCGTCCTCCGGGATGCTGTAGGATTTATCCGGCTTTTTCGCCTTTGCCTCCTCAAAATAATGCGCGATCATATCGGCAATCAGCCAGTGTCCTGCGACGGACGGGTGAACATCATCCGCGCCGTATTCGCCCCAGTGCATCGTACCGGCTTCCAGTTCCGGTGCGATTGCATCACGCACAGAAATCATGCCGAGATCATAATATTCACCGATCGCCTGCTGCACATCCTGACAGGTATGTCCGTTTTCCATGTATGTGAACAGCAGAATGACCGCCGGCTCATTCGGCGCCTCAAGACAGGTCCGCACAAGGCTCTCGTATGCCGTCTGATAAACTGTATCCAGCCCGTCATTGACCGCAAATTCAATGAAAATGATATCCGGTTCAGAGGGCAGGACCTCGCTTCCTGCGCGCAGGAATCCCAGTACGGATGGTGTTCCGGAAAGACCGTTGTTCTGGCATTTGACCTCGCCGCCTGCGCAGTAGTTCGTCTGGAACTGTGCGGCAGAGCGCAGCGCATAGCAATCCGGAGACTGCGCACCGGCTGCATAGCCCTCGGTGATCGAGCCGCCGACATAGGCAATCGTCACATCCTCGCCCTTTTCCGCTTTCTCAAAAGCGCGGTTGAGACGGTTCGTATTGCCTGTGCTGACAAGCGAGCGCGCGATCTCTGCATCACGGTTGCCCTTCGGCAGATCCGGCGTTTGTGCTTCTCCGCAGCCGGAAAGCAATGCTCCGGCACATATCACAGCGGCAAATCCCGCAAATAATCTGTTCTGAGATTTCTGCATTCTGCAACCTCTCCCCGATGCGCGGAATCCCGTCCGCAGCATCCTATAATTTGTCTACTCTATATCATACCACAATCCCCCCAAAAAGTCAACCGGAAAGTGCCCTGCTCCGTTTCTCTGTGCGGTGTTTTCTGCTTGACAGTCATCCATGCGCATGGTATAATAAAATCAAAGCAGCAGCGCGGTTCAGAGGCTGCTGCATATTCTGATAAAGGGGGCATCCGTCATGAAACACCGTATTTTCCGCAGAACGGCATTCCTGCTGTGTGCCTGTCTGCTGGGAATCTCCGCCGCAGGTACAGTGCCGGTCTCCGCTGATTCCGCAGCGCTGGCAGATTCCGGCATCTCCTATCAGGAATCGACGGAGACGCTGCTGAATCCCGGCATGGGCTATACCACAACGCTCTGGTACCGCTGCAAGCCGCATGAGACCACGCCGCGCAATCCGTCCGGCAGCGTTGTCCTGATGTTCATTGATATCGGCGCCTTCTCGAGCGGTGAGAATGGCACAAAAAATGATGACGGTACCTATATCCCCGGCAAGGATTATCCGCTGGACGATGAATTTTTCTCCGCGCTCCGGCAGAC
>JAGKVC010000100.1 GCA_021152595.1 Clostridia bacterium | reverse complement strand
CCACCTGATCGTTGCGGCTTCTTGCGGTGTGCAGACGCTTTCCTGTATCTCCCAGACGGTTTGTCAGCTCCTGTTCAACGAACATATGAATATCCTCGGCGTTGGGGTCGAGCATAAGCCTTCCGCTGTCGATGTCCTCGAGGATAGATTTCAGTCCCGCAATGATCTTCTCACTTTCGTGAATGTCGATAATGCCCTGTTTTCCCAGCATTTCGGCATGTGCCATAGAGCCCTTGATGTCCTGACGGTACATTCTGCCGTCAAAGGAGATCGAGGAATTGAACGCATTGACAGTTTCATCGACCTCTTTTGAAAATCTGCCTGCCCACATTTTTGCCATAGCTGCTTATTCCTTTCCAAGTGATTTGCCTTTTATCTCCGCAAATCTGATTTCATACAATCTCTGCTGCTCAGGTGTTCGTACTCCGGCTGACGAAAAGAGAAACCGTATGATGTGCTCCACGGGATTGAAGCCCGGATCCTCAAAATGATTGAAAGCATCTTCACTGATTTCATAAACGTCACTGTAAATCAGATGGCTGCCGCACATTTCATCCATGACATACATATTCAGTGCAGGGGACCATTCTGCGTCGTAGACTCCGTTATGCTTTCTTTTGCTCATAAGCCGGCTCCTTTCCGAAGGGATTTGCGGATACTTTGAAAAACAGACAGGGCGACCTGCGAAAGCCGCCCTTTCTGTCTGATTGTTTGATTGATTACTTGCCGCGCTTCTGGTCGAGCTTTGCCTTGACCTTGATCGGCAGTCCGAACAGGTTGATGAAGCCTGCGCTGTCAGCCTGATTGTAGACATTGTCCTCATCAAACGTTGCAACTTCCTCGTCATAAAGGGTATCCGGCGAGGTGATGCCTGCGGTAATGATGTTGCCCTTGTAGAGCTTCAGCTTGACAGTGCCGTTGACTGTCTGCTGGGTGCTGTCTACGAATGCATCCAGAGCTTCACGGAGCGGTGTGAACCATTGACCGTTGTAAACGAGGTCTGCATACTGGTGGGAGAGCTGCTCCTTGACTCTTGCGGTCTGCTTGTCGAGGGTAATGGTCTCGAGTGCAGCGTGCGCATAGTAAAGGATTGTGCCGCCGGGAGTTTCATAAACGCCGCGGCTCTTCATGCCGACGAGACGGTTCTCGACGATATCGGTAATACCGATGCCGTTTGCGCCGCCGAGTGCATTCAGCTTGCGGACAATATCGCTGCCCTTCATCTTGACGCCGTCCACAGCGACCGGAACGCCCTTTTCAAAGTCGATGGTGACATAGGTCGGGGTGTCAGGAGCCTGCTCCGGAGAAACGCCGAGCTCGAGGAAGCCGGGCTTATTGTACTGCGGCTCATTTGCCGGATCCTCAAGATCCAGACCTTCGTGGGAGATGTGCCACAGGTTCTTATCCTTGGAGTAATTGGTCTCACGGGAAATCTTCAGCGGAATGTTATGTGCCTCTGCATAGTCGATTTCCTCGTCACGGGACTTGATATCCCAGATTCTCCACGGTGCGATGATCTGCATATCCGGGCAGAATGCCTTGATGGTCAGCTCGAAGCGGACCTGATCGTTGCCCTTGCCGGTGCAGCCGTGGCAGATGGCATCCGCGCCCTCTTTCATGGCGATTTCAGCAATTCTCTTTGCGATGATCGGACGAGCAAAGGATGTACCAAGCAGATATTTACCCTCATAGACAGCGCCTGCCTTGACAGTCGGGAAGACGTAGTCGTCGATGAATTCATCGGTGAGGTCTTCGATATATAGCTTGGAAGCGCCGGTCTTGATTGCCTTCTCCTCGAGTCCGTCGAGCTCAGTGCCCTGACCGACGTCGCCGGAAACAGCAATGACCTCGCAGCCCGGATAGGTTTCCTTGAGCCACGGAATGATAATGGAGGTATCGAGACCGCCGGAATATGCAAGTACGATCTTCTTCGGAATTTTGGTTTCAGCCATGATAATTGATCTTCCTTTCCGACAGCGGATGTATGCTGTCTGTAAAATCCTTTTTTATTATACTCTGTATTTGATATTTGTCAAGGGGTATTTGTATATTTAAGGAATATTCATGAATATTATTCAAAATATACATTTTTGAATGAATTTTATTCAATCTGGGAAGAAGGAACAGAAATCCTGCGTGCCGTAGAAGTAGCCGTCAGCGTTTTCATTGTAGGCGAATCCTACTCCGATATGCGTGAATTTCGTGCTGAGCAGATTTTCACGGTGCTCATCGGAGCCGAGCCAGCCGTCTACAGCATCAAAGGTATCAAACTGACCGCGGTCGATATTCTCTCCGCCGCTCATATAGTCGATTCCGGCATTGAGCATACGCTGCTTGCGCGTTGTACCGTCAGAGCTGTAATGCTCGAACATGTTGTGCGCTGCCATATCGACACTGTGCGCACGGGCAATTTTTCCAAGCTCCGGATGCCATTGATAGCAGGGGATGCCCATGAATGCGCGAAGCCCGTTTACAGCGTAGAAATTGAGCTTTGAAAGCACTTCAAAATCATCTCTGTTTGCCAGATGATCGAACCGGATGCTGACATCTGACCGAAGGATCGTCACGGCGTACAGCGTGCCCGCTTCATTGTAAAATTCATCGCGGTATTCGCGGACAGAATAGCCGTCAGGAGCGGTATACTCCGAGCAGATCTTATAGTATCCGACGATATTGTCCTCAAATGCGATTGCGATAGTGGTATCGGCAGGATCTTCGGCGAAAATCGCAAAGATGATATTGCCGATATCGTATTGAACCGTGAGCATTTCATTCGGCTGCGTCTGACCGGTCAGAACAGAGATGGATACGCCGAGCGGATACGGCTTTTTATCTGCTGTCAGATCCTGTTTGACTGGTTCCGTCTGGACAGGCGGCGCTTCGGTTGTCGTGACCGTTGTTATGGTAGTGGTTGTGGTTGCTTCAGTTGTTGATGTTTCTGATTCGGTTGTCGTTTCCGGCACAGGCTCCGTTGTCTGAAACGGATTCGGCGTCATCGGGAGCTGCTTGGCAATCTGCCGCAGCAGCATATTTGTATCGCTGCCGTTGATCTTGTTATCGCCGTTGACATCAGCATTCACAAGACCTTCCGTCGAAATGTAAAGCATCGGATCCTCACAGCAAAGCCGTGCAAGCAAGACTGCGTCCGATACGTCGAGATGACGGTCAACATTGACGTCACCCGGATAGACCGTACTGCCGGATGCATGTATCATCAGCACAGACAGCATCACTGATACAGAAAGTGCGAACGGCAGCAGAATCATCCCTATTCGAGGTTTTCGTTTCCCGGACAAATGCTCCCTCTTCATATGAAATACCCCTTTCACGAAACAGCTGAAAACATGAAATATATGCAGACACAGCGGATATTTGTGTATATTATTCGATTGCCTTCATGGAGCCGGCCATATCAATGCGGCGGAGCTTTCCGCGCAGCATCAGGTTGACAAGCACCGTGAACAGCAGTGTCATGACCGCTGCGAAAACAAAGCAGTACCACGGTATATCCGGCGCAAACATCACGACATCGACCTCTGCGGTCTGCACAACATAGCGGCAGAGGAAAATTCCGGCAACAAGTCCGCAGAGCATGCCGCAGACCGACGACAGGATATTTTCCCGGAAGATATACGCGTAAACCTCTTTGTGATAGAATCCGAGCACCTTGAGCGTTGCAAGCTCGCGCGTGCGTTCAAGAATATTGATATTTGCAAGATTATAAAGGACGGCAAATGCGAGCAGTCCGGAGAAAATGATGATCACAGCGACGATGAGCCCGAGTGCTTTGACCAGCTCCCGGAACCGCGCGCCGCTCTGAGATGTAAAATGAATCCCGATCAGCGCATCGGAGTGAAGAAGATGCGCGCCGAGTGCATCCTCATCCGTGCCTGGTGTTTCATTTGCAAAGAAGCAGTTTGCGCGATAGCTTCCGAACAGTGCCCTGCAGCATTTCGGCGTCATGATAATGCGGTTCATGGCGTAGTTTTCCATGATGCCGGTGACCTGAACAGGCTTCGATGCATCTGCAAGCGTTACGCTGTCCCCGACGGAGACACCGAGCAGCTTTGCGAGCTTCTCATTGAGAATGATGCCGTCGTCTTGCAGTTCAATCGCGGAATGCGTTTTTCTGTCCCGCATCACGATGAAATCCCGTATATGCTCCGGTTCATCGGGGACAATGACCGATACCTCATAGCTGCGGTGATTAGCGCGGACGGTTCCCGATTTTGTCATGCCGAACAGATAGCCGCTGATTTCGGATGTATGCTCCAGCGTATCGCGGAGGATTTCGCGGTGTGTATCGGTTTCATCATACATGCCGGTGACATCATAGACAAAGATCTCACCGAATTGCAGATCGACAATCGAAGCGATTGCGTGATACAGTCCGAATCCTGTAACAAGCAGCGCTGTACAGCCGCAGATTCCGATTACCGTCATGAGAACTCTGCTGCGATAGCGGAAGAAGTTGCGGATTGTCACCTTAAAGCGGAAGCTGCATCTGCTCCAGAACCAGTGCCACTTTTCAAGCAGGATACGCTTGCCCTTTTTCGGGGGCTTCGGGCGCATCAGCATTGCAGGGACCTCTCTCATTGCAGAGCCGCAGGCGATCGCCGCAACGATCCCCGTACAAAGCAGTGAGGCAGCGAGACAGATCAGTGCATACCCGATATGATACGGGCATCTGACCGGCGGAAAATGATACATCATCCCGTAGCAGCGGAAGATCACGCGCGGAAATACCTGGAATCCGATGATTGTACCGACAGCGGTGCCGAGTACGCTCGCAATGACAGCATACATGACAAACTGCATGGCGATGCTGCCCTCAGAATAGCCCAGTGCGCGGCATGTGCCGATTTCGGTGCGCTGTTCTTCAACCATGCGCGTCATGGTCGTCAGACAGACCAGTGATGCAACCAGCAGGAAAAATACAGGAAAGATCCTTGCAATCCGGTCTACGCGGTCTGCATCCTCGCCGTAGCTGCTCCAGCCGGGATTGTCACTGCGGTCAAACGCATACCATTTGATGCCGTCTGCAATGGCTTCTGCATCGGCAACAGCCTTTGCATAGTCGGTTTCGCCCTTTTCGAGTTCATCCTTTGCTTCCGCGAGCCTTGTATATTCTTTGGCAGCAGTTTTGTCAAGCTCATCTGATTGCTGATCGAGCTTTGCAGCCGCCTTGAGATAGTCAGCTTCCTGAGCTTCGAGCTTTTCTGCTGTTTTATCAAGCTGACGCTTGGTATTGGCGAGTGCATTCAGAGACCGCCGGAGCGCATTCAGCTCGTCGATCGTGCCGTCTTTTTTCTTCTTTTTTGCGTCAATGACATCCTGCCGCTGCTGAATATCCTTAACGCCGGATTCATATTGTTCAACAGACGCCTGATATTTTTCATTCGCTTCGATGATCTTCTCGCGTGTCTTATCAAGCTCGCTGCGTGCTTTTTCGATTTCGGAACGGCCGCTGTCAAGCGATTCTTCAAGTGCTTTTGTGCCGGATTCATATTCCTGCCAGCCCTGATCGAGATCGGCGCGTGCCTGCTTCAGTTCTTTGTCCGCATCCGCGAGGATTTGTTCTTTCCGCGGTTCGGAGAGCTCTTTTGCCTGTGCGGTCAGATCATCAGCCGCATCGGAAACCTCTGTCAGATAACGCGCAGAAAAGCTGTCAAGATCGCCGGTTTCTGTCAGCGTCAGGAATACATCTGTATAGATATCCGAATCAAACGCATCGGGCAGAGTGAGCAGAAAGCAGTCGATGCTGCCGTTGCCGATCGTTGTTGTACCGCGCTGAAAGTCCACGTACATGGAAGAATCCGCTCTGCCGACAACTGTATATTCCGTGACCGCAAGCCGCGAACTGCGGTTTTCCGGTATGGTCAGTGTAATGGTATCCCCGACCTGAATCTGCTGCGGCGTATTGACCTCGATCAGGCATTCATCCTTTGCCGCAGGCATTCTGCCCTCAGTCAGAACCGGCTGATTGATCTGCGGCGCATCTTTTTTGCCGTTTTGCAGCAAGCTCCAGACCTGTACGGTTGCATTGGAGGCGGATTCGGAGAGCGGCAGAAACACGGTCTCGGAATATCCGCCGCAGATCTGTAAGATGTCATCGCGTTCAGCCAGTGCATCCAGTTCATCATCACAGAATCCTGCGTTTGAGACCAGATGCAGATCCATGAGTGCGGTATCGCGGTAATACTGTTCTGCGGATTGCTTCATATCGGGACTGGTTGCCTTGAGTCCGGCAAAGAATCCGGTGCTGATTGCAATGATGCCGAACAGTGAGAGGAAGCGTTCTCTGGTGCGCCATGCGCTGCGGAGCGTGTTGCGCAGAAGTGTATGCTTTTTCTTCATTCGTTCTCCCGTGAATCACCAGACGATCTCTGAAACAGAGACAGGGTGCTTTTGCAGTGTTACATCCGATACTTTGCCGCCGCGCAGTTCAATGACTCTGTCCGCCATCGGGAGCAGCGCGCGGTTATGCGTAATGACGATTACCGTCATGCCGTCGTTCCGGCAGCAATCCTGCAATAATTGCAGAACTGTTTTGCCGGTCTGGAAGTCCAGTGCGCCGGTCGGCTCGTCGCAGAGTAGCAGCTTCGGCTTTTTTGCAAGCGCGCGTGCGATCGAGACACGCTGCTGTTCGCCGCCGGAAAGCTGTGCCGGAAAATGCTCGGCTCTGTCTGCGAGCCCGACCTTTTGCAGCATATCCATTGCAGGCGCCGGATCCTGACAGATTTCCGTTGAAAGCTCAATGTTTTCAATCGCTGCCAGATTCTGTACCAGATTATAGAACTGAAAGACAAATCCGATTTCTTCTCTGCGGTAGCGTGTCAGTTCAAGCGAATTCATACCGTCAATGCGGCTTCCGTCAACGAGAATCTCGCCGCTGTCGCAGGTATCCATACCGCCGAGCAGATTCAGGACGGTTGTTTTACCGGCACCGGACGGCCCGACGATGATGACGAATTCGCCTTTTTCGATCTCAAAGCTCACGCTGTCCGCGGCCTTGACATGGATCTCCTCGCCTTTGTATTCCTTGGAGACATCCTTTAGCTGAACAAACGGCATTGGCAGTTCCTTTCGTTATTCTGCATCCGGATCGTAGATCATGATATCCGGAAGCAGGCGGAAGTCCTCATTATAGTCAAGTCCCCAGCCGACAACAAAGTAGTCGTCGATCTGGAAGCCGATGTAGTCAGGCTTCACATGATCGACCAGATGCTGATAGCGGCGGGAGGGCTTATCCAGCATGGTGGCGATCCGGATGCTTGCTGCACCCTTGTCGGAAAAGTTTTGCATGACGGTGTCCATCGTCTGACCGGTATCGACGATATCCTCAACGATCAGAACCTCTCTGCCGCGGACGTCGATCCGTTCGCCAAGCTCAAAGATCGGTGAACCGGCAGGTCTTGTTCCCTGATAGGACTGTACCTTTATAAAGTTAATCTCGCAGGGGATCGTCAGTTCCCGCACAAGATCTGCCGAAAAGAAGATTGCTCCGCGCAGTGTGCAGAGAACAAGCAGCGGATTATCCGGCTGAATATGCTGATAGTCTTTTGAAATATCCGCAGCAAGCTCTTTGATGCGTGCACGGATTTCTGCGTCGGATTTGAGGACTGTAAAACGTTCTTTCATGATGAGAATAATCCTTTCGTATTTATTATAGAAAACGGATGATAGGTGGAATATCATATACCTACAGATAGTATAGCATAGATTTACGAAAAAGTCAATAATTCTGGGCAGATTTTTGTTTGGAATGCACTCTCCGTTGAATTAAAATATCGTTATACAAGATGTATAAGTTTTTTATATTGAGAATACTTGACAAATGAATCGAAACATGATACAATATGTAAGACGGGGTGTAGCGCAGCTGGTAGCGCGCCTGCTTTGGGAGCAGGATGCCGCAGGTTCGAATCCTGTCACTCCGATCTGCGGATTTGTCCGCATTCGGATCCGGCATTCCGGCATTTACTGCCGGTCTGCCTGATGAATCTGATTCCGGAATCTGGTTTGATCCGGCATCCTGACCGGCATCGCCGGTTGACATCTGGCGTTCCGGCGAATCCTCTGGGACGCCCTTTTTACTATGTTCATGGTACCTGTTCGGCGCTGCTCAATTTTGCTGCATCTGCTGAATACAAATACATAATGTCTGACTGGGATCGCCGGACAGGAATCTCCGAAATTTTATTTACAGGGGGTATAAACCTTATGAAAGTTAAACCGCGCGGAATCGAACTCCCACTCATTATCCTGATCTCTGTGCTGTCAGTCTTTGTGCTTGGTACACTCGGCCTTCTGGTCTACCGTCTTGGACAGAGCGGCATCTTCCAGCAGGATACTGTTGCCCAGACCGAAGTTGAGACAACGCGCCGTGCTGCATCTATCACGACAGCGGCACCGGCTGCCACGGATTCTGCCGAAAGCGAGACAACAGCCAAGGAGGTAACCGAGGCTGCTGCAACGGAGGCTGCGACAACGGCTGCTGAAACGGAAAAGGAATCGGAAACCACAACTGCTTCCGAGACAAAGCCTGAGACGACAAAGGCTCCCGAAACCAAGCCTGCTGAGACCAAGGCTGCTGAAACAAAGCCTGCTAAGTCTGAGAAGGATGATCAGAAGCAGACCACGGCCAAGGCCGATGGCGGCAAGAAGGACGATACCAAGACCGAGACCGAAAAGGATCCGGTTGCGCTCTATCAGAAGTACGTGAAGGATGAGCTGATTCCGAAGTATGGTCTTGCACCTGTCGGTGAAGGCAAGCGTCCGGAGAACGGCGAAGGCCTTTCCAGCGTTCTGATTCGTGATTTCTCTAACTCCGGCGAACTGGAGCTCCTCGTTGTCCGTCTTGAAAATTACAGCTCGATCTGCTCCGTTTATCCGGTCTTTGCGCTTTACGGCATCAAGGACGGCGAAGTCCATAAGCTCGGTGAGCGCTCCTGCGATTACGCGATGTCCGAGTGGGCAATCCGTGTCGAGGGCAGCAAGGTCTTCCTGAGAAGCAAGATGTCTGATGTCAACGGCGTTGATGCTGATCTTCGTATCAATATGGTTGATATCGGTCTTGCAAATCACAATGTTGTTATCACGACGGATTCCTATACAATCGGTGATCCGAACGGTCCGGCTCCGACCTATACAGAAAATGCACTCTGGGTTGCTGAGCTGCTCAATGAGGTCACTGATGCAAACCTTCTCAACGAAGGCAGACTCTACACGCTGACCGATTATACCGGCCTGCGTGACTGGGTGAAATAAGAATAAAGAAGAATCAACCGCTCTGCTGAGATATGCAGGGCGGTTTTCTTGACATTCCGTCTGATTCGTGCTATACTGTTTATATTTGAGACCGGAGCTGTTCCGGATTTGCCGATTATTACGGAGTGAATTGTATGAAAAGTCTTTCTACCTGTATTCTGCTTGCAGCAGCAGGATGTATGCTTATGAGCTGCACGATGCAGAATTCTTCACCGGATTCGACTGGAAATTCTGAATCGTCATCTGCGGAGAGCAGCGCGGCATCGGAAAGCAGTGCAGAGAAAACTGCGGCTGACGACGGTCTGCCGACCTCTATGCCTGTGATTTCGATTGAGACGGTCAATCAGGATCCGGATGTACTGGATTTTGTGACGGAGCCCGTTGCCGAGCATGTTTCTGAGCAGATCGCTACATGGACACCGGGCTATAAGATGCCGCCTGCGCCCTACTATGAGACATGTAAGGTTTCGCTCAAAGATCCGGAGAACCGCATCGCTCTGGACGGCGCGGAAGCTGAGGTCAAGGTGCGCGGAAACTGGACGACGAATTATCAGAAAAAGCCGCTCAGAATCAAATTTACTGAAAAACAGAAGCTCATTCCCGATGAGGGCGGTTCGGAAGCGCGGAACTGGCTGCTCCTTGCCTGCTATAAGGATGCATCCATGCTGCGCGATAAAACTGCGCTGGAGATTGCTCGTGAAATGCTTGAGCCGGACGGACTTTACGCTTCGGATGCCGAGCTTGTAGAGGTGAAAATCAACGGCGCATACTGGGGCGTCTATCTGCTGACCGATATGCAGCAGGTGCATTCCGACCGCGTTCAGATCAACGATCCGGAGCCCGATTACACCGGCACGGATATCGGGTATTTTCTCGAATTTGACGGTTATTTCTATCAGGAGGATCCGCTGCACCAGTTCCATGTGAACTATGCGGATAATGCACCGCTGACGCCTTTTGACGGCGAGGGCGGCAGCGGTAAGACAATTACCTGTCTGCCGGAAAATAACCGTGATTATAAAAAAGATATCGGAATGACAATCAAAAGTGAGATCAACACACAGGAACAGCATGATTTCATTGCAAATTACGTGAATAACGTCTATAATATCATGTATCATGCTGCATATGACAATCAGGCATATGTATTCAGCGATGATTACAGCACGATTTCTGAAAGCACAGATCTCACACCGCAGGAAGCGGTTGAGGCGGTAGTTAATATCGAGTCGCTTGCAGATTTGTATATCATCAGTGAGCTGACCTGTGATGCCGATATCTACTGGAGCAGTTTCTATATGGATGCCGATTTCAGTGCAGACGGAGACAAGAAGCTGACCTTTGAAGCACCGTGGGATTTCGATTCCGGTCTGGGCAACAAAAGCCGTTGTGTGAACGGCACCGGCTTCTATGCGGGCAATATTGTACCGGATGTCAATGGTAACGAATATGAGACGGTAAATCCGTGGCTTGCTGTTTTGATGTATGCCGACTGGTATCAGGACGTGATCCGCGAGAAGTGGACCGCTGCATATGACTCAGGTATTTTTGAACGTGCAGTCAAACAGGTCGCGGCCGATAAATCCGAATATGCCGATGCATTCAAGCGCAATGATGAGCGCTGGGGATGCAGCACAAGGGATCAGGCTGTGATTATGGAGCTTTCCGGCAAAGCGAAAAAATGCACCACGCAGGCAATGGCTGCGGATTTCCTCTCTGACTGGCTTGCAAGCCGCATACAGTTTATGAATGAGCAATGGCACAAGTGAGCGACAAAAAGATCGGACTGGTTTTGAGCGGCGGCGGTGCAAAGGGCGCCTATGAGATCGGTGTATGGCGTGCGCTCGAAGTTCTCGAGGTCACGGATCTGATTGACGGCATCATCGGAACATCTGTCGGTGCGCTGAATGCTGTGCTTCTGGATACCTGCGGCCTGCAAAAGGCGGCGGAGGTATGGGAAAACCTCAAGCAGAGCGATTTGCTCCACCTGAATCCGGAAAAGAGCTACAAAACCGGTGAGACGACGATCTCACCGATGAACAAGGCGGATTATCCGCGGCTCAGCTCACGCGATCCCGAGCGACAGCGTATGCTGGATTTTTACCGGAAACTCTCTGCTGTTCAGAGCGAAGTGCCGCAGGAGATGTTGCTCGATCTTGCGACAAGCGCTGTACACTCCGGATTAGCGCTGACGCAGGAGAAGCTCAATGACCTGATTGTGCAGAATATCCGGTTTGACGAACAGAAACGATCGCTGTACGCTGTCTGTACGGAGAGCCGGTCGCCGTGGAACACAACAGTGTTCAATCTGGCAGACTACACACCTGACGAACGCCGCCGGATCATACTTGCATCCTCTGCGATACCGGTTGTGTATGAGGGAACGGACGGTGTCCGGATCCGTGGAAAGGGCTATCTGGACGGCGGCATGCGTGCCAATACCCCATACAAGGAGATGTACGCACTCGGCTGGCGGAATATCATCAGCGTCTGGCTTGATCACAAGGCAAAGCCGGAGCCGCTTCCGCCGGATGCGGAACAGATTCACATTCTGCCTCCCTATTCACTCGGCGGGCATTTCGGTACAATCTGGGTGAACCGTTCCAAAAAGATGTTTGACCAGATGCGTGGCTACTATGATACGATGCAGAAGCGTATTGAAATACTGGAAATGGCGAAGAAAATCCGGAACATGAAATAAAATGCAGGCATAGAGTTTGGCGGCTCTATGCCTGCTTTCGTTAGAATGCACAGAATTCGCAATGCTGCTTTATGACTTGTGCTGAAAAGCGGATTGTGGTGAGACATTCCGGCGGAAGATGTGTTTCTGATATAGAACACAATTTCATAAAAGAGGGTAGTATGATGATGAAGAAACATATTTGCACTTGGCTTTCCGCCGCTATTATCTGTGCGACGCTCTGCGGTACGTTTCCTGTCTCAGCGGAGCAGGCTGCTGAAACGCATGCAGAGAATCCGGCTGAAGCCTCCGATTCCTGCGGTGAAAACCTGACGTGGAATTTTGACAGTGAATCCGGTACACTGACGATTTCCGGCAGCGGCGCAATGGATTTTCAAGGCGAATACTATGCGCCGTGGGCAAATCTGCGCGGCAGGATTCATGCTGTTTCACTTCCGAACGGGCTGACGAAAATTGATACCAATGCATTCGCGGAACTGCGGAATCTGAAATCTGTCACGATTCCGGATTCTGTCACCGAAATCGGTGCCTGTGCATTTTATGACTGCACCAGTCTGGAGGAGATCCTGATTTCCGACCGCATCACAAAGGTCGGCGAGGAGATCCTGACAGGGACTGCATGGCTTGATTCACAGCCGGACGGCGTGGTATATCTCGGCAATATTGCGGTCGGATATCACGGGAATATGCCGCAGCAGACAGAAATCGAAATCCGGCAGGGGACGACGGTGCTTGCGGAGAATCTGTTTTACGCGCAGGAGAATCTGTGCGCCTGCACACTGCCGGACGGAATCGTTGAGATACCGGAGGGGTGTTTTTCGCTCTGCACAGCACTGAACAAAATCACTATTCCGGATTCGGTTGAGCGCGTCGAAGATGCATTTCAGGATGTTGTGGTGCCTGCCGATGATTTCGGCGTGATGTATGTAGGAAAATGGGCAGTCGGCTGCAACAATTCTGTATCGGAGATCCGGCTGCGGCAGGATACGAAGGGGATTGCGGACAGAGCATTTCAAAGCAGCAATGCAAAAAGCATTGAGCTGAATGACGGATTGACCTATATCGGAACACTTGCATTTTCCGGTTCAAAAATTGAATCGCTGATGATTCCGGATACTGTACAGCGCGTCGGCGCCGGACTTTGCAATTCCTGTTCTTCGCTGAAAGCGGTGCATCTGCCTGATTCTGTTACTGTACTTGCGGATGTGCCGGTTGAAAAGAAGGAACAATCGCTCTCAAACGGAATGGGCTTTTTTGAGAATTGCACTTCTCTCGAGCAGATTGATCTGCCGGCGCATCTGACTGAAATCGGCGAATCTGCGTTTTTCGGCTGTGAGAAACTGAATGAGATTGTAATTCCGGAATCGGTACAGAAGATCGGTCACAGTGCATTCGGATGGTGCAAAGGTCTGAGGGCTGTTACTGTTTTGAATCCGGCATGTGCGTTCTATGACAGCCCCCTGACAATATCTGATTCATTCAGTCTTGCAGCGCCGCAGATGTATGTATATAAAGGGATCCTGAAGGGCTATGAGGATTCTCCGTGCGAGGAATATGCTGCAAAATACGGGATTGAGTTTGAGCCGATTGTTCCGGAGGGGACTTATCTGCGCGGTGACCTAAACGGTGACGGTCAGGTCGGTCTGGAGGATGCGCAGAGCTGCCTGCGTGCGTATTGCAGAGTCCTGAGTAAAAAGCCGATTGATCTGGAAGATGCGGTATTCTGTGCAGCAGATATCGACAAAGACGGCAGCATTACGCCTGAGGATGCGACCTTTATTCTCCGTTTCTACACAGTTTCTGAACTTTCCGGAAACCGGACATCATGGAAACAGGTGCTTACAGCCTTCGGAAAATAAATTCAGAACAGATTTTTCTTATGCCGCAGATCCGTCTGATTTCGGATCTGCGGCATTTTCTGTCAGTTAACGATCCGTTGCATTTTGGCAATATATTACAAAACGGAAAATAAGCCGGAATCTATATTGGAATCTGCACAAATATTTCGCGAAATTCCTGATAAAATCGAATTCTTTGTTTCTTGACATTGCGTACACAATATGTTATAATTATAGAATATTATTGAAATATTTGTTGTATTTTGTTTTGGTAATAAGGATCCGAAACGGGAGTGAAAACTTGAAAAAGCAGATAATCATCCTGTGTGCAGTGCTGTTTCTGATGCTTCTGCTGCCCTTGCGGATTACTGCCGCAGGTGTCGGCGATGTTTATGCGGCATTGCGTGATATCGGCGTACCGGAGGAATATATTGCACAGGGCGCAGGTTTACTGGCTCGCGGAACCTCTGACGGCGCAGGCGTATACCGCAGTGACGGCACCTATTATTCCTACAGCGATATGGTCAGTTATATCTATGCAAATCGGGAGCTGATCCTTGCATATTGCTGTGTAGATGATCCTGCGGAAACGACCGCTCTCACAACGGGAACAGGCATATCTGCGGCTACCGGAACTGGCATCACCGCTACTCCGGCACCTGTTACTACAGTTTTATCCACACAGACGACAGTCCCGACATCTGCCTCAGTTACGCTGACTGTTACAGGAACATCGCAGACACAGCCGACAGAAATCACACGATCGGCTGTGGATTCGGATACAGATGCTGAAAAGCCTTCCGGTTGGATCGCTGCTGCGGCACTCTGCTGTATTGCCGGTGCTTTTGCCGGATTTGCAGGTTTGTTTCGCTGTCTGAAAAAGCAGGAATCCGCCTGAATATGAAAAAACTGCTGTACCGGAGGCGCATCGGTGCGGCAGAGGGGAATGCGCCTGACATCTAACGGAGAGAAAGGTTTGAACGTATGCATAATGAAGAAACGATTTCGATCACCGATCTGATTCATCTGCTGCTGAGCCGCATCTGGCTCATCATTCTTGTGACAATCCTCGGCGGTGCTGCTGCATTCTGCTATTCCAAATTTGTGCTTCCGCTTGAGTATTCCTCTCATATTTCGATGTATGTGCAGAGCTATACCGGTATCTCTGAAAACAATAACAATGTGAACAATATCAGTAATTCCAAGCAGCTTGTCAATACCTATATGGAAGTCATGAAGGATGATGCTGTCATGACCGCAGTCGGGGATGAGCTTTCCGCTGCGTTTGAGCTGGGACGCCTTGCAAACTGCTTTACGATCCAGAACGATAAGATCACGCCTGCATCCCTGCGGAAATGCATTGCGATCAGCTCTGTGACGGATACCAGCGCTGTGAAGGTTACGGCAACGACAAAGGACGCTGAGATCTCTGCGGCGATCTGCAATGATCTGACGCGCGTCGCGCCGCAGTATGTCAAAGAGGCAGTCGGTGTCGGTTCGATCAATACGATTGATACCGCAAAGGTTTACCGTTCTCCGGTCGCGCCCAATACGACAAAGAATACTGCAATCGGTCTGATGGCAGGCTTTATGATGATCTGCCTGCTCATTTTCCTGATTGACTTTTTTGATAACACTATCAAAAATACCGATCAGCTCAGTCAGCAGTTCAAAAAGCCGATCCTCGGCGAAATCCAGCAGTTTGGTGATAAGAATAAATCAAAGAAGAATGCTGATTCGGATGTACACAGCAAGCTGACCGATGAGAATATTCCGTTTTCTGTTATTGAAAGCTATAAATCTATCCGTACCAATATCATGTTCTCGCTTTCGACGACGGATAACCGCATTTTTGCAGTTTCTTCGCCGGATGCAGGTGACGGCAAATCCACAACTTCCGCTAATATTGCGATCGCGCTTTCGCAGGGAGACAGTAAGGTTCTGCTGATTGACGCGGATATGAGAAAAGCTGTTCAGCACAAAATTTTCGGACTCACGAACAAGAAGGGCTTATCGACGGCAATCAGCCGGCAGCACAGCCTTGAGGAGTGCATCCGGAAAAATGTCATGAAGAATCTGGATGTGATGCCTGCCGGTCCGATCCCGCCGAACCCCTCGGAGCTGCTTGCATCGGATCAGATGACGAAAATTCTCACTGAACTCAGTTCGCAGTATTCTGTAATTGTGATTGATACACCGCCGGTCAATATTGTGACGGATACAATGGAGCTTGCAAAAAATCTTTCCGGTATTATTATGGTTCTGCAATATGCCAAGACAACGCGCGAGGATGTGGAAGAAGCGCTCAAGCGGGTTGATTTTGCACAGCAGAATCTGCTTGGATTTATCCTGAACGGTGTCAAGACAAAGGGCAGCGGCAGATACTATTCCAAGTATGCTTATAAGAAAGGCTACGGCTACTACGGCACGCCGGAACAGGATACAGAGCCGGATGAGCCGGTTCAGACTGTTCTGACACCGCAGTCGCAGGCTGTTCATGCGGATCGTCCGCAGCAGAATCAGCCGAAGAAGGGAAAGAAAGGCTGATGTTTACAGAGTATCACTGTCATGTTCTTCCGGGGATTGATGACGGTGCCGATTCGGCAGAAACCTCGCTCGGGATGCTTGCAATGATGCAGGAGCAGGGCGTTACGCGGATTACAGCAACACCGCATTTTTACGCACATCGGGAAAAATCTGTTGCGCGGTTTCTGGAAAAGAGACAGGCTGCATATGAGAAGATCCGTACAAATGCGCCGTTCAGGGAGATTCGTCTCGGTGCAGAGGTTGCGATCGAGCACGGAATCTCAGAGCTGCTCGATATCGAAAAGCTCGCCTTTACCGGCACAGATCTGATCCTGCTTGAACTGCCGTACCGTGAGTACGCGCCGTGGATGTCCGAGGAAATCTATAATATCAGCGCTGAATATCATCTGCGCGTGATTCTTGCACATGTGCATCGTTATCTGGAGTATTACAGCAAAAATGATATGCGGACGATCCTTGCAAGTGATGCAATCATGCAGATCAACAACGAAGCATTTTCAGGATGGACGGAGCGACGCTTTGTAAAGTCGCTGATTGCAGAGGGCAAGCCGGTCATTTTCGGAAGCGATGCGCACAATCTCGGAAATCGGCGTCCGAATTGGGATCTGCTCGCGAAAAAAGGCAAGCCGGATGTCATCGAGGCGTCTAATCGGGTTCTTGATCAGCATATGTTGAAATGAGAAGCAGGCAGCGGCATATGCGCGCACTGATCGGTGATAAAGATGATTACGCCATAGTATTTCTGATTTGTTGTTAGAAGTACTATGGTGTTTCTATTGACAACTCAGCGATGTTATGCTATTATTGTTGCTAACATAAATTGGAATTTGCCGGCAAGGTCGGCATCCAATGATCTAAAGGTTTCCGGATGCGTTTAGAAATGCCGAAGAGTTGATTATTGCCGCTGTCGTAATAAGATAAATCGGAATTTATAGGTGATAGTATGGAGAATAATATAATTGGAACTTGTGTAGAATGCGGCAGTGAGTTTCTAAAATCAAAATCTAAAATGGAAGAATTATGTCCAGAATGCGCTTATTGGTTATATGGATATGAAAATTGTAAGCATATTTTCAAAGACGGGAAATGCACAATATGTCTTTGGAACGGAAACAAAAGTGATTATATAAAATCTTTATCAGATAAATT
>JAGKVC010000099.1 GCA_021152595.1 Clostridia bacterium | reverse complement strand
AGGTTCCACCCGTTCCCATTCCGAACACGGAAGTTAAGCTCATTCGCGTCGAAAATACTTGGCTGGAGACGGCCCGGGAAGATAGATCGATGCCGGCACTGTTCATATTCCTCCATAGCTCAGTCGGTAGAGCACCTGACTGTTAATCAGGGTGTCACTGGTTCAAGTCCAGTTGGGGGAGCCAAGCAATTCTTAACACTAACCATCGAGAAAAGGTATAGAGAGTGATATTTGTAAATCTCAGCCTTCAACGATGGTTAGTGTCGTTTTATGCAGTTTATATTGTATTTTAATTGTATATCGAGGGCAAGGCCCCCGTATGCGTACATTTTGTATGCGTACGGGGGCTTTTTTGTTTCCCGAAGAAAGGAATTGCTATGAAAAATATCAAAGAAAAAAAGGAATATCCCAAAAATCTGTTATCGCAGGTGTTCGTAAACGGACTACCCACCGATTTGCCCGATGACATTACTCTTGTGCTTGAATATATTATTCAAAAGACCTTGACCGAACGTGAGGGCAGGGTACTTGATATGCGGTATAAAAGATATATGACAATGGCTGCTATCGGAGAGGAATATGGTTTAAGAGCTGAAAGAATACGTCAGATCGAAGCAAAGGCTGTTCGCAAGCTCCGGCACCCAAGCAGGAGCAGATATATCCTTATGGGTATGGAGGGCTATATCAACTATTTAAGAGATACGGCAGTAGATGAACGTTTAAGAGAGTATAAGAAGGAAATCGTTACTCTTGAAAAGAAAATTGCCGAATTGACTGGCACAGAATACGAAGAAGAACAAAACGAGCTTGAAAATGCACCGATAGCCGAGCTTGATTTTTCGGTACGAACATACAATGTCCTTACCAAAGCCGGATATTCAACAGTCAGGGAACTGCTTGATGCCGATCCCGATGATATTATCAAACTGCCTAATCTGGGACTGAAAAGTTTCTCCGAAATTATTGATGTTTTGGGAGAAAAAGGCTTTGAGTGGAAGTCAGGAAAAATCTGTAAATCATACAGCAGAATAAAGGTGTGCAAAGATGAAAACTGAATTTGACTACTATTACGGTGCAGAAGCCGAGCAATTTTCCTTTGTCAAGATACCAAAGGTGCTATTCAGCGATAAGAAGCATTTTGGAAAGCTGTCAATAGGAGCAAAGCTTATGTACGGCTTGCTGCTTGACCGAATGAGCCTAAGCAGGAAAAATAACTGGTTTGATAATCAAAACAGGGTATATATCGTGTTTCCCATAGAGGATATTAAGGAACAGTTGGGCATTTGCGGTGAAACGGCGGTCAAGCTCCTAAAGGAACTTGATGATGAAAACGGCATAGGCCTTATAAAAAAGAAACGCAGAGGTCAGGGTATGACTTCCATTATCTATGTTATGAACATTATTGTTGAAGATGATGAACAGCCCGGAGCCGATGCCCCGGAAGAAGCTCCCGAAACGCAGGAAATACTCGTTGAAATAGAGCAGAATTCAAGAATTCGGGAAATCCGAAATCAAGAATTCGGAAAAACCGAATTCAAGAAATCGGATAATCCGAATTCAAGAAATCGGAAAAACCGAACTTTAGAATTCGGAAAAACCGAATGTAATAATACTAAAGAGAATAATACTGAAAAGAATAATACTGAAATGAGTTATACTGATTCTCAATCAATCATTCAATCTGGCGGCGGCTTGCAAAATTTTTCACCCGGAGCTGTTGAAACTGTTGAAAGTGATGGATTGATTGACGGAATAGACAGAAACGCAGTAGAGGAGGAAGTAAAGGCACAGATCGACTATGACTGCCTTATGTCTTTCAAGGACGATGCAGTTGTAAAAATGGTTGAGGAAATTAAGGACTTGATGGTGGACGTTCTATGCGGAGAACGGACTGTAATATCCGAGGGAAAACGTGTGTCCGAGGAAACGGCGAAAGCTGCTTACAGAAAGATAACCTTTGAACACGTTCAGTATGTTCTGCACAGCCTTGTGAATTACCCCGACAAGATAAGCAGGATAGACCGCTTCCTGACAACTTCGCTGTTCAACTCCGTTTATACGATGATGAACTCCACCTTTGCAGGCTTTGAACACGATATGGGAATGAAGCTGCTGTTATGATATGGAAAATTGAAAGGAATGAGGAAAGTGGCTGAACTTTTGCTTGTGGCAGCTGTATTTGAGATTTGCCGAAGAATGACCAAGCACAGGCTTAACGGCAGAAAAAATCACAGCACCCGTTATGAGTGCTGCGATAAGTGATCTGCTCGATAAATTGGAATTTGTCGTACTCAGTCATATTAAGCCATGAATTCATTGATCAGTCGGACAGCCTCTGCTACGCCGCCCTCTGTCCGGATTCTTTCGGAAATCATTTCTGCATTCTTCTTCATTTCATCATAGCCATCATGCATTTCCTTGATCCTGGCTATAATCGTTTCCTCGCTTAAGTCCTTGGCTTTCAACGGTTTTGTCGCTACATTTACATTATTAAGTTGCATAGCGAAACCCAATTGATCCAACACATGAGGAACAGGTATAGAGGGTATTCCATAAACAAGCGTCGCCGCAGAGGTTCCAAATCCACAATGATGTATGACAAACTTGCCCTGCTTGAACAACCAACTGTGTGGTACACTTCCACATGCAATCATAGTTTCAGGCAATTCATAGTCCCGTATTGTCTTTTGGAATCCCTGAATGATAGCCCTGCATCCTGTTTTCTTAAAAGCGTTGACAAACATATCAAGCTTCTCTTTTTCAGATCTGTCCTCGAAAGACATCGCGCCAAGCGCAAGAATCACGGGCTTATCACCGCTCGCAATGAATTCTGCCAGCTTTTCATCAGGAACATATTCCGTTTCTTCGTCATACCAGTACCCTGTAAGTACATTCTTTTCTTCCCAGTATGGATTCCTTTTCACAACATATCGGCTTATAGGAATCAGATTAAGTCGGTCAGACATGATTTCATCAGCCGATTTTACAGGCTTTTGTCCATAAACCTTTCGAATCTTGTTATACGGCTTAGCCACCTGCTTTGCTATCATCCCTCCAATGACTTTATCTTTGAAGGTCTGAGGCCGCAGTTTTTCTCCGATCATCTCCGTTTGAAGCGTCACATTTACCGTCGGAATTCCAAGAACCCCAGCTTCAACAGCCCCCATTTGACTGTGGCTGACAATGATGAAATCTTTTCCCTTACAAGCCTCATATACTTCGGTTGTAGATTCTTGTATGATTCGAAAAACAAAATTCATGGTCTTGAGCATGCTCATGGCGGGATTCGATACTGCTCCCCTGATAGCCGCAGCTTCTTTCTCTATATCAATATCCGGTCCGATCGGCTCAAACTGTATCCCCGCAGCTTCAACCAATTCTCTCCAGCAGGGATGAGAACCCAGTGTTACTTCATATCCATTCTTTATCAATTCCTTTGATAGAAAGATATACGGCTGCACATCTCCGCGCGTACCCATCGTAAAAATCGCCGTTTTCTTCATTTGGTCTTTCTCCTCCTTTGTAAGATATCAAAAGGATAATTCATACCTACAAATCCCGATTTGTCGGGCAGTCTATCCCGACCAATTTCCAAAACCATTATACCATATCCGTACAGAAAAATCAAATATAAATTCAAAAGAAAGGACAACAAACCGATGAGAAAGAACAAGAGATCCTGTTCCATCTCCGAATTTTGCAGGAACAACAATTTCCGAACGCTGGAGTTTTACAAAATGTTGAGCAGACACCCGGAGCTGGCAAGAAAAATGAAAGCCAATTCCGCAGGGGAACGTGTGCTTGACGAGGAAGCAATGATGACAGCAAGGGCTATTCTTCGGAAAGAGAAAATCGAGGACAGACGGAAGCGTTCTGCTGCCGATTCTGCCAACGAGATAAATACTCTTGCTGTTCAGATTGAAGAATTAAGAAAGGAGGTCCGCAGGCTCAAATGTGAAAATCAAAGGCTGAAAAAAGTTATCGTATCACTTAGAACAGAAATTAGAAAACAAGACGAGGTGTAATTATGTCAAAGAAGAAAATGACGCTGAAGGAATTTTCCAAACGCTATGAGAAATCGTGGGAGGAATTGCCCGGAAATTGTGATACCTTGATATATCTGGGCGGCAAAGACCAATTCACTAATGAATATCTTTCAAAGGAGCTTGGAAAAGAAACCATTGACCAATTATCCATAAATCAGACCAAAGGCAAGCAGGGAAGCAGCTCATACAACAATGCCATTATGGGCAGAGAGCTTGCGACTATTGACGAGCTGACTACTATGGATAACAACAACTGCATTGTTATGGTGCGTGGACTTTATCCGTTCTTTACAAATAAATTCAACCTTTCCGAGCATCCGAGATATGCGGAGCTGGGCGAAGGCTGGAAACCCGATGCCGAAAAGGGCGAAACTGCATCGGACAATCCCTATGTTTACTATCTTGACAGATATGTAGATACACAGCCCGAAACGGAATTTATAGATTTCAGCGAGTTTATTGATACGGGAGATACCGAATCGGCTGACACTATCAGGCTTCGCTTTGTGACTGCCGATGATAACGGTGCTGAAATAGAACAAACAGAAAGCATAATGTCGGATATACCGGCAGAAATACAGAAATTGCTTGAACATTGTACGGGACTGTATAATGTGGCATAAGAATGGAGGAACATTTTATGGAAAAGAAAAGAGATATAAAGGTGTTTATCGAGCAGTTGACAAAGCCGAGAGTTGAAGCGTTATTCAGCGAGCTGTTCGATGAATATGCGAACAAGGGTGTTGACAAGAAACAGTTTGCAGTCAAGCTCCTTACAGGCGAGCTTGAAGGCATTATGGACGATTATGTTGATGCCTTTATGGGCAAAACTGCATTAACTATCACCGATATGGATACAAATCAGCTCAACTCAAAAGTAATCTCAAAGGTCAAGCTGACATATTTCAGCGTTGAGGATCTCAGCTATTTCATAAGCGATATTGTTGAAGCTATGGAAAGCGTATCGGAAGAATATTCAAAGCTGTTTGCGGTACTGACTGCAATCGGCTACAACTATCAGAATAAGGGATTTATCCTGCCCAATCTTCTTTATGTTGATGATATTACCTTAAACTCATCATCAGAGAACGATATTGATGCGGTGATCGATTCGATTTTTGCTGTTGCGGCGAATACCGTTCCGAAAATCAGGACAGACAGGATAATGATAGCCTGCTGTCCCGATAATGAAGCCGTAAGACAGATTATGAATGACAGATTTTTTATGTCTGTCGGAGTCAGCGGCCTTATGCTCAGAATTATCGACTTGCAGGATATAGAGCATTATGATAATTTCCCCCATAAGGTGGAAAAGTAATGCCTATGACCGAAGCGAGAAAGCTCACTGAGCGTGAGATTACCGAAATAAACAAGCTGATGGAACGCAAATCGGAAATAGTATTAGAGCCGAGAAAAGACGGTTATTTTATCTATGAATCAAAGAAAAAGCTGATTTTGCGTCCCGAAAAGCAGACCACAACAGAATAACGGCACACCAAACGAGCGGTGTGGAACAGCGAATGAGAGCTATAAAGCGGCATTTTGTATGCCTGCTTTGTAGCTCTTTTTTTATTGTCATCAAAGCGAAAGTGATTCGGCAGAAAAGTAATTTGATAGAAAAAAGAGTGCGTGAAAATCACAGGAGCTTTGCAGATATATATTCATTTTAATTTTTAGGAGGTATGTGTGATGAAGATCACAGACGTAATGGACAATGTTCAGAACAAAGTAAACGAAGTCGGAGCAAGGGCTATGCTTGCAGCTGTCAATGCCACAGGCAAGGCTATGAACACAAGACTGGGCAGAGCTGCACTTGTTGTGCCTATGGCGGTGAGCGCCTGCACTATAACCGCTTCGGCAGAGGGTGCAGATGCACAGGGAATGATCGATGCGATTATGGGAGTGCTTGGTCCCGGTGTAATTGCACTTGGATCGCTGGTTGCCGTTGTCGGCGGTATTCAGACGGGCGTAGGCTTCAAGGACGATAACGCAGACGGTAAGACAAGAGGATTTCAGACTCTTATCGGCGGTGCGATAATTGCCGCTGTCGGAGCTATTATTCCTGCTTCCCTTTCTCTTGGCGGTTCTTAATGCACATAAAAAGAACCGTAATGAATAAAGCGAGGACGGTTACGAAAAGAGCCGTCCTTTGCTGAATAGGAAAGGAGGAGCATAATGGCAGATCAGAGCTTTTTTGAAATTGCTTTTGAAGAAGCACAAAACCTTTTGCAGACAGAAGCAGACGGTTTCGCTGCCGTTTTGCAGAGTTTGGCAGGCTTTGATATAGTAAATCAAGCCGGAGATGCAATAAGCATTTTCGAGGGAGCAGGCACAGCCCTTTTAACGCTGTTTTTCTGTATGGAAGCCTTTACATATTGTGCGTCCATAGATTTTAACGGCGGTATCGAGGGAGCTATCAGGGTGGCTATGAAGCTGGTAGTGAGTGCCTTGATAGTACAGAATGTGGATAACATTGTCGGAATAATATCCGGACTATTCCGTAGTGAGGTGGATTTTGCATCTGCCTTCGATGGAATAGGAGCGGCGTTTGGAGATGCGATGAATCAGGGTACTCCGCTTGAGGGCGGTTTGCTTGATATAAACTATATCGTTTTAACGCTGCTCTATGTCATAATCATAATTCTTATGTTTGTTATGTTCTCACTTATCGTGGTAACGGTACTGGGTGTAGTTTTTGAAACGGCGATACTTACTGCAATATCTCCCGTGGCACTTGCAACACTTGTGAATACACAGGCACGTTCGGCAGGAATTTCATTTATCAAGAATTTTGCTGCCGTAAGTATGCAGTGGGGAGTGCTTGCAATATGCTTCAAGGCATACACGATTATTTCCGCAAATCTGGCACTTGATTTCTCAGCAGGGCTTAACGGTGCAGGACTTCTGATGCACATTTTCAAGTACGCAACTCCCGTTTTGAGTGTTGTAATGCTTGCAATAACCGTTGCAAAGTCAAGCGATATTACAAAGCGAGCTTTGGGAGGTTAATATGCGAGTATTGAGCTTATTTGACGGAATATCTTGCGGAATGGCAGCTCTTGAACGTGCAGGGATAAACGTGGAAAGATACGATGCTTTTGAAATTGACAAGTATGCAATTAAGGTCAGCGAGAAAAATTATCCTCAGATAGTGCATCACGGTGATGTTTTCGGTGGAAACTTTGCCGATTTCAAAGGATACGATCTGCTTCTGGGAGGATCACCCTGCACCTACTGGAGCATTGCCAAAACGGGCAGGGAAACAAACCCGGACGGTATGGGTGGAAAGCTGTTTATGGAATATGTCCGAGCCTTACGGGAAAGCGAGTGCAGATATTTTCTTTATGAAAACAACAACAGTATTCATCAGAACATCAAGGATTTCATTTCCGAAATGTTGGGAGTACAGCCCATAATGATAAATTCCGCATTACTCTCCGCACAGCAGAGAAAACGCTGCTACTGGACCAATATTCCCGGTGTATGTCAGCCGGAGGACAAGGGCATTTTGTTGAAAGACATTCTTGAAAGCGGTATCTCTTGGCAGGACAAAAGCTACTGTATGACCGCAAGCTATGACGGAGCTGTATTCTGGAACACAATGCAGAGAAGTCAGCGGAGTATGATAGCCGAGCCTGTCGGAGTGGCACAGCGAGGGCGATATGTCCAAAGCGGAAAGCGAACATCAAAATGTGAGGGCGGCACAGAGCAGTTTATTGAAGCAAGAAAGGACGGGAAAAGCAACTGCCTTACTACCGTTCAGAAGGATTCAATGGTTGCACAGCCAATCCCCTTTAATACCTTTAACGGCGAGGGAGAAAAATCCCGTACCTTTATGGCAGGCTATTACAAGTACGGCGAAGCTACCATAATCACAAACAAAGGCTTCAAGGGCGGTGCAACAGCAATAGCACAGCCGATTCGTTTAGGCGAATACGGAAAAGGCGGTCAGGGACAGCGTATATATTCCGTTCGTGGAAAGTCCGTTACCCTGTCAGCAAACGGCGGAGGTCAGGGAGCAAAAACAGGCCTTTACAAAATTGACCTTCCCGACGGTGATTACATAATCCGTAAATTAACCCCTGTTGAAGCAGAGCGTTTGCAGACTCTCCCGGACAACTATACCGAGGGAATATCCAAAACACAGCGATATAAGTGTATCGGAAACGGCTGGACCGTTGACGTTATCGCCCATATTCTTAACGGGCTGAAAGGGGTGATTTGATGATAAAGGCAGATATTCCGCAGGACGTTACGGAGTACAAGGAGCAGTTTTTCTTCGGACTTACCATACGTCAGTTTGTATGCGGAATAGCAATGATCGCACTTGCAATTCTCACATTCCTTATCGGGAAAAACTTTATCTCAACGGATATTTTAATGTATATCGTCATTATCGAGGTTGCTCCGCTGGCTGCGGTGGGCTTTATGAGATACAACGGTATGCCCTTTGAGAAAATCGCTTCAACGGTGTTTGAGTTTTATGTCGGCAAACAGCGCCGAGGAATGACATATCTCCCGGAGGAAGTTCAGCTTCACGATGAGGTGAGAAAAATTTGGCTGCAGGGGCTTGAAAGAGAACGTGCAGCCGAGAAAAAAGCAAAGAAAAAGAGGAGAAAATAACCAATGAATAACGGAAAGATGATTTTTGTAACAGGCAGTGCTATGAGCGGAAAATCAAGATTCGGAGTGTCGCAGTTCAAGGAAATGGACAGAGTACAGTATCTCTGCACCAATGAAGATATGGACGATAAGACTCTGAACCGCATTTTCTTCAACGAGCGGAGCAAACATTTCCGCTGGGATATTATCCGCAATTTCAGCGTTGATAAGCACCCTGTCAAATACAAGGAGTACAAGTGCTTTGTGCTGGATAACCTTGCAGACTGGATATACAAAAAGACCATTTCGGAGTATGCCGCAAGGGTGGAATTTACTGAACAGGATATGCAGAGCTTTGTCAAGGAGCTTATGCAGGCTATAACGATACTGATGAACGAGGTCACGAAAAGCGGCGGCACCATTGTTGTCATATCCGCAGAAACGGGCTTTCAGCCTGCACCCTTTGACGTGATCGACAACATCTATCGTGAAGCCCTCTGCACAGTAAATCAGCGAGTGGCGAATATGGCTGATGAAGCGTATTTTTCATTCAGCGGCCTGCAGCTCAGAGTAAAGTAAAGCGAAAGGAGAATATACGGATATGGGCGAGGAAAGCGTTATGACCTCAGTTACAGAGGTTACTAATATGTCAGTTCTCCCGGAGAATACGGGAGAACAGTCACAGACGGGAACATTGAACAATAACACCGAAAGCACAGATGTTTCCGCTATGGAAATCGCAGAAACCGAAAATGTTCCACTGGAACATATTGAAGAAACCGCAGAAACACAAGTTCCTGCCGATGCTGAAATGAATAACGATGACATTATTTCAAGCATCGTTGCGGAAGCAGTATCACAGTCCCTTGAAGAAGCAGGGGTAACGGAAGAAGCGGTGCAGACGGAAGAAGCTGTTGTTACGGTAACTGAATACATACCCGTAACCGAAGCCGAGGAAACCGTTTCGGAACAGCCTGTCGTAACCGAAGCCGTTGTGCAGGAGATTACAGAGGTTTTGGAGAGTACCGCTATAACGGAAGCAGTCACGGAAACAGCGGTGGAAAACGTTACAAATCAGATAAATATTGATCCGAAATTTATAGCCGTTCCTGCCGTTATCGGACTGCTGGCTGCTGCTATGGCTTTTGTGAAAAAACGTTCCAAAAAAGCAGCTGTTACCGATGATGATGCACCAATGTCCGCAAGGGACAGAGATGCCATAAGACTTTCGGCAGGCAAGCCCGAAAAGAAAAAGGGCAAAAAGTCCAAAAAGGGCAGGACTGAAAAGGAAAAGAAGAATTTATCCAAAAAGGTACTTTCCACAATTCCTTATCAGAAAGTCCTTTCCGATGATATTTTCTATCTTGGAAAGAAAATGTACTCAAAGGCTTATACCTTTGATGATATAAACTTCAACCTTGCCGATGAGGAACAGCAGTATATGTATCTTGAAAGATATATCGAATTTCTTGGTATTCTGGACGATACCGTTGACTGTCAGATTTGCTGTTGGAACAGCAGGCTGAATGTGGAGGAGTTTAAGAAGGCAACTCTTATGCCGCAGAAGGCTGATGACCTTTTTGAATATCGTTATGAATTTAATTCAAGGGTGCTGGAGGAAAATATCCGCAAGGGACAGAACGCTATTCAGAAGCATATGTACATCACCTTGACGATAAAAGCTCCCGATGAGGAATCGGCTGTCAGACGTTTCAGAACGCTGGATATAACTGCTATGAATACCTTTAATCGTATCGGGAATACCGGACTTCGTGTGCTTACATCACAGGAGCGTATCGAAATGCTCCGGGATTTCTTTGTGGGTGCGGAAAATATGACAGTCCCCAAACTTACGGCGGAAGATTTTGCGAAGGGCAAGGAAAAGCTCTATTGCAGTCCCGACTATTTTGACTTCAAAAAAGATTACTTTATGTTCAATGACAAATGGTGAAGGCCACATCTGGAATGTCTGCACAGCAGGCATCAAAATATCTTGCTGGGCTTGATACTGCTTTACAGAATGCAAATGAAGCACTATATAGAACCATCACAACACAGGCAGGAGCAATAAGCAGAAATCCTAATTTAGACGGCTTCATTGCTGAACAATATCACGCACAAACATTCAACCTTAATGCTGCAGCACGAAATAGTGAATATACAGCAAAAGTACTTGAACCTAATGGAAACGGATATGCAAAAAATTCCGTAGATATCGTCATTGTTGATGGTAACGGAAAAACAGTAAAAAGGTATCAATCAAAGTACTGCAAAGATGCTACTGCTACTGAACAGGCATTTGAACACGGTGATTATAGAGGACAGCAAAAACTCGTTCCTAATGATCAGCAATCAGGAATAAAAAAGAAAACAACAACTGTTATCGAATCACCTGATGGAACTACAAGTAACAGATTATCAAAAAAACGTGCTGAAGAAATGCGTAATGAAGCACAAAGTGGCAAGTGGAACGAGCTTAATTGGAATGAGTACGCCACAAAGGATTTAGCACTTGGAATTGGTAAACAAGCAGGACAGGCGGCACTTCAAGGCGCAGCAATAAGTGTTGGTTTTGACATAGCACAGAAATTGTGGGAAGGCGAAGAAATTGAGGGAGCAGATGTTGTTGAAACTGCCTTAAAGGGTGGGGCTGATTTTGGAATCAAAGCCGCAGCCGCTGGTGCTCTAAAAGTTGGTGCTGAAAAAGAAATAATTAAGTTTATTCCAAAAGGAACACCTGCAAGCACAATTACCAATATTGCTTTTGTCGCAATAGAGGATGCAAAAGTAATGGGTGAAATGGTGACAGGAGATCTTTCTGTAAAAGAAGGAATTGAGAAAATTGAGCAAACTACAGTTTCTACTGCTGCTGGACTTGTTGCGATGGGAGAAGGATCAACTATTGGAGCTGCCATCGGAACTGTATTTGGCCCTGTAGGTTCGGCAATTGGTGGATTTATTGGTGGAACTGTCGGTTACATTGCAGGTTCTAAAGTTGGTGAAGCAGTAGTTAAGGGCGCACAGAAAATTAGAGATGGAGCAATAAAGGTTGCAAAGAAAATCGTATCCGGAGTAAAGACAGTCGGAAGTGCGATTGTCAGCGGAGTAAAGAGTCTTTGCAGTGGAATAGCAAGTTTTTTTGGATTTTGAATTAAAGCAGTCACTTTATGAGGTGGCTGTTTTTTTTGTCCGCATTTTTACACACTTGATATGATATTATGGGCATATATTATATACATATAGAATTATCACAATAACAAATGTTCTTTATTGTGCATTTTTAATCTTGATAATTCTTTTCGATACTGATATAATAAATATAAATCCATTATGAGGAGAGGTGAGCAGATATGTCAGAACGTTCGTATATAGCAATCGACTTAAAATCATTTTATGCAAGCGTAGAGTGTGTGGAGAGAAATCTTGATCCGTTGAATACCAATCTTGTTGTTGCCGATGAAAGCCGAACAGAAAAGACTATCTGTCTTGCAGTTACTCCGTCACTAAATGCTCATGTACGGTAAAGAAGCAAGCAACCGAAAACAATAGATAGACCGCCAGCACTACACTATTCCGAACCAAAGACCAAAAGATAAGCATTTTG
>JAGKVC010000098.1 GCA_021152595.1 Clostridia bacterium | reverse complement strand
CCTGCGGCAGATTGAAATCACGGACACCGAGCACCAGCGAATCCTTTTCCTGCTTGAACATCAGATCGACACAGGCAGCGATATCATGCGGCAGATGCTGTGCATCGCCGTCAATCGTCACCGAGCCGACGGAATCCTTGCGGTTCTCCATGAACCATTCAAATGCGGTTTTGAGCGCTCTGCCCTTGCCCTTGTTGACGCCGTGATGCAGCACTGCGCAGCCAAGCGCCGCGCCCTCCTCGAAAAAGTGCTGATTCTTTTCGGACGAGCCGTCGTCCACAAGCAAAATATCGGTAAAGCCGACCTCCTGCACGCCCTGAATCACCTTGAGCAGACGCTCATCCGGATCGAGCGAGGGAATGACCACCAAAATTTTCTGATAATCTGACATTTGGGAAATATCCTCCGTTTTTGCATTCCGTATGCGTATTTTCACAGCTTATATTATAGCACGGATTCCGCCGGATTGCAAGAGCAAATTATAAAGATTTTCTGAAATCTGCGGTCTTTACTGTCCCTCGTCAAAATAGCCCACATAGGAAATGCGGCGCGTGCTTTTCGGGAACAGCTCCGCATAATAATCGACGAAGTAATCATCGGTCATAGCGGCGATGAAATCCATCGTCAGATCATCCGGATCGCTTTCCGCATACGGGATCTCCGTCGGATACCAGCGCTGCTTTTCAAGTACAGTGGCAATATGGTGGCGATAGAGGCAGGATTTTTCATTGTGCGTCACGGCATCCTGATAGATCCGCTCATACATCTCCTGCATCATCGGGACAACGCTCTCGCGCACCTGCTTCTGCACAAATTCCTTCTGATAGATCCGCTTGTAGTTTTCGTCCTTGAGCTGTGTCATGGCTGCAAAATGCTCCGCATCGAGCATGAGATAGGGCTTGCCGTAGCTGTGTTCGATCAGGTTGACCTCCAGATTATTGATCACCTCAGCATTTGTCCGTCCGATCGCAGATTCCGGAAACTCCGCTTCCGATCCGATCAGATGCGCACGCACTGCGTCTTGACGATCCTTGCCGAGATACGCGATCATATCACAGATGCGGACAAGGCAGCCTTCCAGCGTGGACGGGATCAGTTTTCGGTCGCCGTCCTCATCCAAAATGCATTCCTGCATTCTGCGGTCAAATACAGCAAAATCATTCAACGGCTGCGGACGGTATTCCGCGATCGGCAGCTCGCCGTTGTGACAGACGATGCCGTCCAGCGTTTGCAGCGAAATGTTATACGGGATGATCGTATCCAGCACGCGGACGCTGTGCAGGTTGTGCCGGAAGCAGCGGCCGGTGCGCGCGTGATAAAGCGCATGGAGTGCATGCTCGCCTGCATGACCGAAGGGCGTATGTCCCATATCATGTCCGATTGCGATTGCCTCGATCAGATCAGGATTCAGCCCGAGCACCGAGCCGATATTCCGCGCAATCCGCGAGACAAGCTGCACATGCAGCGCACGGCGGCAGAGATCGTCGTTCCGGAAGAACGAGAACACCTGCGTCTTATCCGCATAGCGATTGTAAAATGCACTGTTCAGGATCTTGTCCGCATCCTTGGAAAACGGCTGCCGGTAGATCTTCGGGACATCGCTCGGGCGGTCAAGCCGCCGGATTACATCGCTGTTTTTGCAGGCAAACGGTGAAACCCAGCCCTGTGCCTGCTGCTCAAGGATCTGCTGCTCCAGCGCCGGAGACAGCGTTTCATAATGCCGCATATCATCTCATCCTTTCCGGTCGATCAGTGCGATTTGCGAAAGCGGAAGCTGCTCCTGCATGCATTTGAGGAATCCGCTGCTGATCTCAACGCCCTTTGCCATACGCGGCTTCAGATACTTCCGGCTGCCTGTCAGCCAGAAGCAGAGCGGCGTATCACCTGCAAATCTTCTGCCGATCTCCATAATTGCTTTCATCTTTTCCGGTTCGCTGTCGCTGACCTTGCAGCAAAGCTGTTTGGATGCGGCAAAATCCGCGAAATTCTGCTCAGTCATGATGCCGTCGCAGAACAGCCGGATTTCACCGTCCTTTTTGGAGAGCTTGCCCTTGACAAATACAAGCGCATCCGGCTGAAGCAGCTTCTGTACCTGCGGATACAGCGACTGAAACACCAGACATTCCAGCGTTCCGGTAAAATCCTCCACGGTCAGATAACACATCTGATCGCCTTTTTTTGTAACATGCGCCCGCGCCTCGGAGACCATGCACAGCAGCATCACCGCGGCGTGATCCTTCATGCGGATGACATCGGCAATCTCCGGCAGACGCAAAAGCTGACAGTGCGGACGCCAGCGCGAAAGCGGATGTCCCGAGAGGAACAGTCCCGTGACCTCCTTTTCCATTTGCAGCAGAACCTGCTCCGGATATTCGGGGTGCCTGCATTGCGCTCGCAGAAATCCTGAAAGCTGCGGTATCTTCCATGCTCGGTACGCTCCTTCACATAGCTGCGGATCACATTCGCACCGAGTCCGCGGACGGCTGCCAGTCCGAAGCGAATCCCCTCGCCCGAAACTGTGAATCCGGCATCGGAGCTGTTGATATCCGGTTTCAGGACCGCAATGCCGTGTGCCTCGGAGAGCGCAATATATTCGAGCAGCTTCGGCGTATACGAAATGACCGAAGTCATCAGCGCAGAAAAATATTCCGCCGGATATCTGCATTTGAGATAAGCCGTCTCATACGCCACACGCGCATACGCTGCCGCATGGGATTTGTTGAAGGCATAGCTCGCAAATGCCGCCATGCGGTCAAAGATTGCATTCGCGGTCTCCTCCGGCACACCGTTTGCAACGGCACCGCAGCATGTCTCATTTCCGTGAATGAAAATCTCACGCTCCTGCTCCATGACCTTGTGCTTTTTCTTCGCCATTGCCCTGCGCACGAGATCCGCTCTGCCGTAGGAATAACCCGCAAGCGCACGGCAGATCTCCATGACCTGCTCCTGATAGACGATACAGCCGAATGTCTCGCGCAGAATCGGCTCTAAAAGCGGATGATCGTAATGCACCTTTGCCGGATCGGAACGCGCCGCGAGATACTGCGGAATCGAATCCATCGGACCGGGGCGGTAGAGCGAAATCACCGCCGTCAGATCGGAGATGGAGGTCGGCTGCATCTGCACAAGCACACGCCGCAGTCCGTCCGATTCCATCTGAAATACACCGATGCTGTCGCCCTTTGCAAGCATCCGGAAGACAGCTTCATCATCCTCGGGAATATTCGTCATGCGGAAATCCGGTTTGCGCTGCTGAATCAGGCACTCCGCCGCACGGATCACCGTCAGATTGCGCAGTCCGAGAAAATCCATTTTCAGCAGTCCGAGCTGCTCCAGAATATTCATCGTATACTGCGTCACGACCGCATCATCATTGCGCTGAAGCGGCACCTGTTCGGCAACCGGAACCGCCGAGATCACCACGCCTGCCGCATGCGTCGATGCATGGCGCGGCATGCCCTCGAGCTTCATTGCCATATCGAGAAGCTGTCTGACCTGCGGCTTTTCCTCATACATCTGCTTTAATTCCGGCGATTCCCTGACGGCGCGTTCCAGCGTGATGGTAAAATCCTGCGGAATCGCCTTTGCAACCTGATCACAGAGCGCATACGGCAGATCCATTGCTCTGCCGGTATCGCGCACCGCCGCGCGCGCTTTCAGTGTATCAAATGCGATGATCTGCGCGACATGATCGGCACCGTAGCGCCGCGTCACATAGTCAATGACGCGCTGTCTGCCCTCAATACAGAAATCAATATCAAAATCCGGCATGCTCACGCGCTCCGGATTGAGAAAGCGCTCGAAGAGCAGACCGTTTTTCAGCGGATCAATATCCGTGATTCCGATGCAGTATGCACACAGACTGCCTGCACCCGAGCCGCGCCCCGGTCCGACCGGAATATCATGGCTCTTTGCGTAGTGGACAAAATCCCAGACAATGAGGTAATAATCCACATAGCCCATGCGCGTGATTACATCATACTCGTAGTTCATCCGCGCGACCGCTTCCTCGGAGGGCTGTTCGCCGTATCTGCGGTGCAGACCTTCCTCGCAGAGCTGCCGGAAATAAACTGTCGTATCCGTCACGCCCTCTGCGCGGTACTGCGGCAGCTTGATTTTGCCGAATTCAAATGTCACATTGCAGCGTGCCGCGATCTCCGCCGTATTGCGCAGCGCTTCCGGAAACTCTGCAAAGAGCGCATTCATCTCCTCCGTGGATTTGAGATAGAACTCATCATTCGGCATCACCATAGAGGAGGGCGCCTGCATGGTCGTTCCCGTCTGGATGCAGACAAGCAGCTTTTGCAGTGCGGCATCCGATTTCCGCAGATAATGCGCGTCATTCGTTGCAGCAAGCGGAATGCCGGTTGCCTTTGCGAGCTTCCGCAGTCCGTCCAGCAGCCGCAGATCCTCCTGCGTCCCGTGATTCTGGATCTCGAGATAATAATGCTCCTTGCCGAAAAGTTCCGCATAGCGCTCGGCGGTCTGTTTTGCGGCTTCAAATTCACCGTTTCGCAGCTTGCGCGCCACTTCACCGGACATACAGCCGGAAAGTGCGATCAGCCCCTCGTGATACTGTGTCAGCAGATCCCAGTCGGCACGCGGCTTTGCGTAAAAGCCCTCGATGCTCGCCTTTGATACGATTTGCAACAGATTCTGATATCCAAGCTGATTCTCACAGAGCAGAATCAGATGATACGGGCTGCGGTCTGTGGGCGAATCCTTATCAAATCGCGTGCGCGGCGCAACATAGATCTCGCAGCCGATCACCGGATGCAGACCGGCTGCAACCGCCGCCTGATAAAACTGCACGGCGCCGTACATGACGCCGTGATCGGTCATTGCAACTGCTGTCTGCCCGTTTTCCTTCACGCGCTCCATGAGCCGGTCGATGCGGCAGGCACCGTCCAGCAGCGAATATTCTGTATGCACATGCAGATGCACGAACGGTTCCATGCCGTCACCTCCTGACACAATAATCTGAACAGCTTACTGCTTCTTCTGGCACTCCCCGATCATCTGATTGATGCCGTTGAACAGTGCCTCCTGAATCAGCGCGACATAATCCTGCTCTCTGCCGGAATCTTTGATGAGCTTGTCGCAGACCTGACGGAACACGCCGTCCACAATAATCGTAATTCCGGGCACCTTTGCGCCGGTCTCGCTGTTTTCATATTCCTGCTTGATAAATGTAACCTTCGGATTCTCAGCCATGATTCTTACTTCCTTTCAAATACAGTTTTGACGGCTTCCGGCAGGCTGCGGATATCATCGAGCGATGCTGCGCAGGCATCGACCTTGCCGAAGCCGTATGCAGCATGGATGAACGGCACGCCTGCCTGCTTTGCCGCATCTGCATCGCCCTGTGTATCACCGACGTAGATGCAGTCCGTGATACCCTGCCGCTCCATCACAAGGCGGATATTCTCGCCCTTGGAAAGACCGGTTCTGCCTGCGCTTTCGATGTCAGTAAATGCATCCGCGAACGGAACCTTGCCCAGATAGGTTTCGATATAGCCCTCCTGACAGTTGCTCACAATGCCGAGCATATAATCCTTTGCAAGCGTGCGGATGATCGCCTCCTCCCCGGGGAAAAGCGGCGGCTCATCGCCGGGCTCGGGATGTGTCAGATAGTCGATCTCATCCTCAGAGCATTGATTCAGGATCGCAATGCGGTCCGCATCCGGCAGATCCGGAAACATCAGTGCCGCGATTGCCTCCATGGTTCTGCCCATGAAGTTGTGCATATCTGCAACCGTGAACTGCTCCGTGCGGTCTGTCTTTTCGCGGATCGTTTTGTTCCATGCATGGGTGACCTGCTCCGAGGAATCCCAGAGTGTGCCGTCGAGATCGAATAAAATTGCTTTCTTCATTTGGTGTGGTTCCTTTCCGGCAAGCGGCATATGTTCCGCTTCCAATCGAATATAGTAAATCATTTGCAGCCATTCCGGCAGATCACCGACTGTGCTGCGCAGTTTTTCGAGTGTGCGTTTTCCGGTGCGCCGGTCAAGCAGTGCAAACATCCGGACGAGTGCATTCTCAGATTGCAGGCTCTCTGCAATGCTCTGACTGTCAAAGATCTCAAATGCGCGGTAAAAATCCTTCTGGTAGAATTCACCTGCGCGGAATGCGATCTGCTTTGCCTGCTGCCAGCGTTCCGGATAGGGCGTATCCTTTGGAAGCTGATTGGAATAGTAATCCCAGACCAGATTCATATGATCGAAGAAATTGCTTTTGATGATCTCGCAGCCGTCAAGCCGGATCGCTGCTCTGCCTTCGTCACGGTCGTGCGTTTTGTGATAGTTCGTCACAAAATAGGTCAGGTGACCGCGCAGGGATTCTGCCAGATATTCCTGTTCCAGCTTCTGCCGGATCTTGCTCCAAGTGTGCATAAATACTCCTTAAATATCGCTGACATGGATCTTTTCCTTGGAAGAGAACGCCGCCTGTCCGGACTTGGTTTACGTTTTGCCGTTGACGTACAGGAATGTAACTGTAAACTCGTCATAACACGGCTCCTCCCGTTATTTTTGCAGCTCCTTGATCTTGTCGCGGAGATATGCCGCATGCTCGAATTCCAGCAGACGCGCTGCCTCCTTCATCTGCGCGGTGAGATCTGCAATCAGCGCTTCGCGCTCCTGACGGCTCATCTGCTTGTGAACCTTCTTCTCGGTCTTCTCCTTTGTCGAGATTTCGAGCACCTCGCGCACATCCTTGACAATCGTCCGCGGCACGATGCCATGTTCCTCGTTAAATGCAATCTGCAAATTGCGGCGGCGTTCCGTCTCCCGCAAAGCGCGCTCCATGCTGCCGGTGATTTCATCGGCATACATAATGACTTCGCCGTGCGCATTACGCGCCGCTCTGCCGATCGTCTGAATCAGAGAGGTTTCCGAACGCAGGAAGCCTTCCTTGTCCGCATCCAGAATTGCAACGAGCGAGACCTCCGGCAGGTCAAGACCTTCACGCAGAAGGTTGATGCCGACCAGCACATCAAATTCACCGAGCCGCAGATCACGGATAATTTCCATACGCTCCACGGTATCAATATCATGGTGCATATAGCGCACGCGGACTTCCATATTCGCAAGGAATGCGGTCAGATCCTCCGCCATTTTCTTGGTCAGCGTTGTGATCAGAACACGCTCGTTTTTATCGACGCGCATCTGAATCTCAGAGAGCAGATCCTCGATCTGTCCGATGACCGGCTTGATTTTGACCTCCGGATCAACAAGTCCGGTCGGGCGGATCACCTGCTCGACTGTCTGCAATGCAAACTCCTTTTCGAGCTTGCCCGGTGTCGCGGAGACATACATCGCCTCATGCACCTTGCTCCGGAATTCATCGAATTTCAGCGGCCGGTTATCAAAAGCGCTCGGCAGACGGAAGCCGTATTCGACAAGCGTCTCCTTGCGCGCACGGTCGCCTGCATACATCGCGCCGACCTGCGGCAGCGTCACATGCGATTCATCCACAATCAGCAGGAAATCCTCCGGAAAGTGGTCAAGCAGCGTACACGGACGCGATCCTGCCGGACGCCGCGCTAGGACACGCGAATAATTCTCAATGCCGCTGCAAAAGCCGATCTCGCGCAGCATTTCAATATCATAATTCGTGCGCTGCGCAATGCGCTCCGCCTCAAGAGGACGGTGATTCGCCTCATAGAACGCGACACGCTCCGCAAGCTCCTCCTGCAAATCGGAAATCGCACCCTCAAGCTCCTCGCCGGACACCACATAATGCGATGCCGGAAAGATTACGGCATGCTTTAAGACTGAGACCGTTTCGCCGGTCAGCAGTGTCGCTTCCGTGATGCGATCAATCTCATCCCCGAAAAATTCCACGCGGATCATATGCTCTGTCGTATTGACCGGACAGATATCGACCACATCGCCGTGAACACGGAATTTGCCGCGTTCCAGAGCGATATCATTGCGCTGATACTGAATGCGGACAAGCTCCTCGATCAGCTCCTCACGGGACATCTCCATTCCCGGACGCATCGAGACCGACATGCCGCGGTATTCATCCGGCGAACCGAGCGAATAGATGCAGGATACCGACGACACAATGATTACATCGGAGCGCTCCGCGAGCGCCATTGTCGCGCTGTGCCGCAGGCGGTCGATTTCATCATTGATCGCGGAATCCTTTTCGATATAGCTGTCCGTACTCGGAATATAGGCTTCCGGCTGATAATAGTCATAATACGATACAAAATACTCGACGGCATTCTCCGGAAAGAACTCCTTGAACTCCGAACAGAGCTGCGCCGCCAGAATTTTATTATGTGCAAGCACCAAAGTCGGCTTATTGCGTGCGGCAATGACATTTGCCATGGTAAAGGTCTTGCCGGAGCCCGTCACGCCGAGCAGAATCTGCTCATTTTTACCGGTCTCGAAGCCCTCGACAAGCTGCCGGATCGCTTTCGGCTGATCGCCGGCTGCCGCATAGGGTGCATGCAGCTTGAATGGACGCTGTTCCATATGCCCTCCTACTCGATTTCCAGTCCCATAAAGACGCCCTGTTCGCGCATCGAAACCGCCTGATCGCCGCTGACGATCACATGATCGACAAGCGTGATGCCGCATTGCAGCAGGATCGGCACAAGATGCCGTGTTGCTGAGATATCGTCATTGGAAACCTTTGCGGTTCCGCGCGGATGGTTGTGCGCGAGAATCATGGTATTGCTGTTTGTGCGGTATGCAAGCTCAGTCAGCTGCCGGACGGTCATCTGCGCGGCAGACGGATGTCCCTCAGCGACGATCTCACAGCGCAGAACGCGCAGCTTTTCATCGAGCAGCGCCGCACGGATGACCTCGCGCTCCTCGAACATATAAATATCAATGAAGAATTTGCAGACCTTGCGGTAATTATCCAGCTCCTTGCCGACCATCTGCGCGCCTGCGTCATATTGTGTCACGGCGCGGAACAGCGTCAGCAGAACCGCCGCATTCTCGCTGATATACGGCTCCTGCATCAGATCCTCCGGATCGGCGGAAAGAACAGCATGCAGACTGCCGAAGCGGTCAAGGAGCCTGTGCGCGATCTCATTGGTATCACGCCGCGGAATGCCGTAATACAGCAGCATTTCCAGCACCTCATGCGGCTGGAATCCGGTAAGGCCGGTTTCAAGAAATCTGCGGCGCATTCTGCCGCGGTGACCGCTGTGAACCGAATCTGCCATATACTCCGCTCCTCTCCCGATTGCTTCATCAGACGATATGTTCTATTATACCGGATTTTGCATGCTTTGTCAATGTATTCCGCACATTTGTTCTTCGGATTCTGCCGATATTTGACTTTTTCCGGCAGCTATGCTATAATAAAAGAAATATATCCGATTGAAGATTTTGTTTGAATGAAAGGATCCTGCTGCATGATTCATCAGTATCAGCTCGGCGGCTATAACATTGTGCTGGACGTCTGCTCCGGCGCTGTCCATGCCGTGGACGAACTCGCCTATGATATGATTGCTCTGTATGAGCAATGTCCCAAAGAGGAAGTATTGCAGAAAATCGCCGAAAATAACGGCGATCAGCCCGATATCACCGCGGAAGACATCGCGGAATGCTATGACGATATCACCGCACTCAAGGAGCAGGGCAAGCTGTTCTCGCCCGATACCTTTGAGCCGATCGCCGGAACGCTCAAGCAGAAGACCGCCGGCGTTGTCAAGGCACTCTGCCTGCATATCGCGCACACCTGCAACCTCAACTGCTCCTATTGCTTTGCAAGTCAGGGCAAATATCACGGCGACCGCGCTGTGATGTCCTTTGAGGTCGGCAAGCAGGCGCTTGATTTTCTCGTCGCACATTCCGGCACGCGGCGCAATCTCGAGGTCGATTTCTTCGGCGGCGAACCGCTCATGAATTTTCAGGTTGTCAAGGATCTTGTCGCCTATGCAAGAAGCATCGAAAAGGAAGCAGGCAAAAACTTCCGCTTTACGCTGACGACAAACGGTCTGCTCATTGACGACGATGTGATCGACTTTGCAAACCGCGAATGCAGCAATGTCGTTCTTTCGCTCGACGGCAGAAAAGAAATTCACGACCGCTACCGTGTCGATTATGCAGGCAACGGAAGCTGGGAGAAAATCGTCCCGAAATTCCAGAAGCTCGTTCAGTCGCGCGGCGGACAGAATTACTATATGCGCGGCACATTCACGCATGCAAATCCCGATTTTCTGGAGGATATCAAGGTCATGCTCGATCTCGGATTCCGTGAGCTGAGCATGGAGCCTGTTGTCGCGGCGGAGGGCGATGCTTCCGCACTGACGGAGGAGGATCTGCCTGTCGTCATGGAGCAGTATGAAAAGCTCGCGGAGCTGATGATCCAAAAGCGCAAAGAGGGCGATCCGTTCACGTTCTATCATTACATGATCGACCTGACCGGCGGTCCGTGCATCTATAAGCGCATCTCCGGCTGCGGCTCCGGTACAGAATACATGGCAGTAACGCCGTGGGGCGACCTCTATCCGTGCCACCAGTTTGTCGGTGAGGAGAAATTCCGGCTCGGTGACATCTGGAAGGGCGTTGAAAACACTGCCGTTCAGGATGATTTCATGGCGTGCAATGTCTATGCGCGCGAGGAGTGCCGCACATGCTGGGCGCGGCTCTATTGCTCCGGCGGCTGTGCTGCAAATGCCTATCACGCAACGGGCTCTGTCCGCGGCGTCTATGAATACGGCTGCAAGCTGTTCCGCAAGCGCATGGAATGTGCGATCATGGCGGAAATTGACCGGCAGTTCTCACAAAGCGAATGAACACGCCGATCTACGATTTCGCAAGGCGGTATGCGGATTCTGAGGCAATCCGGATGCATATGCCCGGGCATAAGGGAAAACCGCTCCTCGGCTGTGAGCCGCTCGATCTGACAGAGATCAGCGGTGCGGATGAGCTGTTTGCACCCGAGGGTATTATTGCAGAGAGTGAACAAAATGCGTCCGGTATCTTCGGCTGCCGGACGCTCTATTCTACTGAGGGCTCCTCGCTCTGCATCCGCGCGATGCTGTATCTCATCATGCAGCATGCGGCGGCAGCCGGCAGGAAGCCCGTCATTGCCGCAGGACGCAATGTACACAAGACCTTTCTCACGGCAGCGGCGCTGCTGCAATTTGAGATCATCTGGCTGGAGCAGTCCCCTGACGAATCCTATCTTTCAGGCTGCGTTACGGAATCTTCGCTGCAATCGCTCTGTGATGCTTCCGATCCGCCGGTCGCAGTCTGGCTCACATCGCCCGATTATCTCGGCAATCTTGCGGACATCCGGCAAGCCGCTTCATTCTGCCGTGCGCATGATATGCTGCTTGCGGTTGACGGCGCACACGGCGCATATCTGCGGTTTCTGAAGCATTCGCTTCACCCTGCGGATCTCGGTGCCGATCTTTGCTGCACCTCCGCACACAAGACGCTGCCCGTCCTGACAGGCGGCGCATATCTGCACATTGCAGACAGCGCGCCGGAGCATCTGCGTGAAAATGCCAAGGCTGCAATGGCGCTCTTTGCAACTACCAGCCCGAGCTACCTGATCCTCGAATCGCTCGATCTCTGCAACCGGTATCTCGAAGCGGATTTTGCACCGCAGCTCTCCGTCTGTACGGCGCATCTGGATAACCTGCGGCAGACGCTCCTGCATCACGGCTGGACGCTCTGCGGCACGGAACCGATGAAGCTGACACTCCGCACCAAGCCTTACGGCTACACCGGAACAGAGCTTGCTGCAATCCTCCAATCGCAGAACATCCACGTTGAATTTGCCGATCCCGATTATCTTGTGATGATGCCCTCACCGATGAATACACCGGAGGAGCTTGAAACTGTCTGCGATGCGCTTTGCAGAATTCCGAAGCGTGCGCCGGTTACAGTGCTTCCGCCGCCGATCCCGACGACGCATACGCAGGCAATGCCGCTGCATGCTGTACTGTCTGCCTGCACGGAGACGCTCCCTGTTTCGCAATGCACAGGACGCATCTGCGCAGAGTTTTCAGTATCCTGTCCGCCTGCTGTTCCGATCGTGATCTGCGGAGAACGCATCTCATCCGAAGCAATCCGCTGTATGCAGTATTATCATATCACAGCATGCCGCGTTGTGAAAGCATAAGAAAGCCGCGAGCCCTTTTTTGAGGCTCGCGGCTGTTTTGTTTGATACATCCTGATCAATCGTCAAGATCAATGAACTGCACCTGACCGAATTCAGCTTCTTCGATGCGGTTTGTAACATCCTTCAGTGCAGCAATGACGGAAGCATCAATGCCGGATGTCTTCTTTGCAACAGCGATCTTGTAATCCGCTGTAATGCTGCCTGCCGGCGTATCCTGCGGCGTCAGCAGAATGGCGTGAGCGGTATTGACGGAGTTGATCACCGACTCATAGCCTTCCTTGGAATCCTCAGAAGGAATCACAACGATGAACTCATCCGAACCCGTGCGGTAGACTGTGCCGTTCGGGAATACCTTGCGCAGCGATTCGACCGTTGCAACAAGGATCTGGTCGCCTGCATCGTTGCCGTATGCGGAATTGATCTTGCTGAAGCCTGCGACATTGACAAAGACGAAATAGAAGCAGGAATCCTTTGCCGATTTCAGATTCGGCGCAACCATCGAGAACGAAACACGGTTATCCGCCTCTGTCAGGATATCCTTGAACATTGCGGTCGTCAGCGATTCCTTGGTCTTCTCGGTCTTGACGATCTGCGAGCTGAGCTTTCTGTTCGTTGCCTCCTGACGCTTATTGAGCAGGTGGAAGACGAGCATCAGACCGATCAGCAGCGCACCGAATACCAGCAGGAACGTCAGCATGCTGTTGCTCAGTCCGTAGACCTCGCTCTTGAGGTCCGTGAGGAACAGATACCAGTTGTGATCTTCCAGATAATACCAGTTTGCAAGGCTGTTCTGACCGGACTCATTCCGATACTCAAACATGCCGCTTTTCGGCGCTTCAACGGAATACGTCTTAAGATACTCACGCGCTGTCGCAGTCAGATCAAGAATCTCCTGCTCCTTCGGCTCTCTGCCGATCATGTATTCATCGGAGTTGAACACATAGCGATCCGTTGCGGCATCGACGAGACTGTAGCCGGAGCTTTCCAGACCGGAAACACCGGTCTTCTTGAGGTCAATGACCAGTCCGTCCGTGAAAATGCCGAGACCGACAAGACCGATCGCATGATGATTTTCATCATAGACCGCCTTGTACATCGAAATGATCTGCTTGCCGCTTGCAGGCGAAATGATGATACCGGTATCATAAACGCCTCTGCCTGCCTTTGTCATGCCGTCATGAAGCTCAGCCAGCGAATCGGGATCATTTCTTGTCGTCATGCCGGGAACCAGCGGATTGGTATGCGCCATAACCTTGGTATCCCACTGGCTGACGTAAATACACTCAATAAACGGAATATCCTTTGAAAATTCCTCGGTATAATCCTGTGCTTCCGCCTTGAGCTTTTCGTTATCAGGATCCTTGAGGAGCGCAGAAATCTGCTTTGCATGGCTGTATGCAATCAGTGTTTTCTCTGCATTGTCAACATAGTTGTTGATAATCAGCGCACGCTCACCGTTCAGTGCAGACATCTGATCAAGCGCATTCTGCCGCGTTTTATACGCGATGAAGAACGAAACGCCGAGCAGAAGCAGCAGCATCAGAATGAGTTGCATGACCAGAATCCGGTTCATCGCCGATTTCTGTCTGTTCCTGTTTTTCCCCATAACCACAAGACTTCCTTTCGTTCACCTGACTCTCAGGCAGTATTACGATTTTTTCTTAAAGAAACCGAACCGCTTTTTCTTTCCGGTATCCGTTTCTTTTTCATCATCCTCCGTGTCCTCCACCACGCTCAGCAGGCTGCTGACACGATTCTTGATCAGATTCGCATCATTGCTGGCTTCAGGCGGGAGCGGCGCAGAGACCGATGTCACGCGCTGCACACTCGTTTGCGCAATCGGAGCACGCATCTTCTGATGCGCCTTGATCTGTTCACTGAATTCTGCGATCGGAACTGCGCGGTCCTGCATCATAATCTGACAGTTGATATTGTCCGTATGGAGTGCAAGGATCTGCCGCATGCAGTCAAAGCAGGGAAGCAGCGGCATTCCGTTTGAAATCGAAATCAGCAGCAGCGCCTGTATGACGCTTTCTCCCATGACCTGCATATTCCGGATTGCCTCAACCTCAGCATGCACATTATGCGAGATACCGGCCTGCGTTTCCAGATGATTCAGACCTGTAAATAACCGCCCTGAGGCGGAACTGAGAACACAGACAGTATCATCAGGGCCAATCGGTTCACCGCTTTTCATGCGCTGCATTGCGATCTCCTGAGCGCGTTGAATAATCGCATCGTAATTCACAATTTTAACCACCCTTCGGCTAATTTGGAAAGATTCAGTGTTACAGTAAATCGTCGAAAAAGTTGTCTGTATTGTATTCTATTTTATGATTATACCACAATTATCGGTCAGTGTCAACCGCTTTTCCGCAAAAAGTGAGGAAAAAATGAAGATTTGAAGGTACAGCCGGATTCGCGCTTAAAAAATTCCAATGCGATCATAAAAGATTCTAACTTTTTGTATGATACATCTGAGCCGGGATATCCGGTCAAAGAAAAAGCAAGAAGCAGCACTCAAATTGTAAACATTTTCTGAACAGATTACTTTTCAGCAGAAAAAGTGATTTTTACCCCTTGCTTTTTTTGAAATTATGTGATATAATATACGAT
>JAGKVC010000258.1 GCA_021152595.1 Clostridia bacterium | reverse complement strand
TTCCGCGGCTTGTGCGGATACGGCGGATTTGAACTTTCCGCAGAATGGGAAAACACGGCGCTGATTCGTGTTACGGTATTATCCGGATGCGGCGGCGTTTGCAGGCTCTACTATCCCCCGAATACAACATTACGGCTTGATCAGTCCGAACGTATCAGAAAGGAGGCGGAAGGCTTCTTGGAATTTGAAACCGTACCGGCAGGTGTGTATCACCTGACCGCAATTTGAATCGTTTTCCGCATCTGAACGGTGTGGTTCGAGCGCTGCTGCTGATTGTATGCGTATGTATCGTATCTGTATGCTTTCTGTTTCTGCCGTTCCCGAACGGCTCTGATACACAGCAGCGCAAATACAGCTATTACCGGTATTTTTCCGGCTCTGCTTCGGATGTTTCCCTTGCAGCCGATGAACTGAATCCCGATTCTTACGCACTGAATCTTCCTGAAATCAGTCAGGGGCATTTCAGAAGAAGAATTCAGGCGGAGTCGGCGCATCTGCCGAAAAATGCTTCTATCATGAAGAAACGGAAGGGATATTCCGGCGGCGGCTATGTCGGAAATCTGCCTGCGAATACGGAATCTGCAATTACATTCCCCGTCACGGTTCCGCGGACACAGCATTACTGCCTTACAATCTGTGCTGCATCATCTGAAACGGGTTCTCATGCGCTTCGTGTCAATGACGAGGTGATTTCGCCCTTTACAATGGATGATCCGGAACATTTCACTATGGTGACGTTTTACGGTATTTTCCTTGAGGAAGGCGAAGCGGAAATCTCGATTGATACATTCGATACGGTACTCGATATTGACTATATCGAGCTGTCGGATGATGCATCGGTGTATGAGACGGATTTTTCGATCCGGGATTCGCTCTGCAATCCGGATGCCTCGGACGAGGCGCGGCGCCTGTATCAATATCTGACTGATAACTGGGGAAAGAAAACTCTGACCGGTCAGTATGTATCCGATGAAAATGACCGCGAATTGCAGTTGATCTATCAGATGACCGGTCAGCTTCCTGCAATCCGGTTCAGCATGCTGGATTCCGGCGATAACCGCGATGCCATTGATGCGGCGATCGACTGGAATGTCTATATGCAGGGCATTGTCGGGCTGATGTGGCAATGGAACGCACCGGGCTCGGATTCTGTGTATGCGGAGGACAGTGCGTTTGATCTCAATGGGGCTTTGCGCCATAAGGATATGCAGAAGCTCGCAATGCTTTCTGATGCAGAGAAAGCGGCTGCATCCGGCTCAATCCGGCAGGAAACGCTGATGCTTTTGCAGGATATCGACCACATTGCAGATGCCCTGAAACCGCTGAAAACAATGGATATTCCTGTTCTCTGGCGTCCGCTGCATGAAGCAGGCGGCGGCTGGTACTGGTGGGGCGCATCCGGCAGCGCTGCCTATGAAAAGCTCTGGGAGCTGCTCTATTACCGTATGACAGAGTATCATCATCTCAATAACCTGATCTGGCTCTGGAACGGTCAGAGTGCTGCGTATCTTGTGCCGGAGCGAACCTATGATATTGCTGCGGTTGATATCTATTTGCAGCCGCAGATGGAATACGGCAGCCGCTATGAGCAGTTTCAGGCGCTGAAAAAACTGACGGGCGGAAGAAAGCTGCTGGCGCTCAGCGAATGCAGTGCGCTTCCTGATCCGGAAATGATGCAGATTGACCGCTCTGTATGGTCGTTTTTCGGGCTTTGGTACGGCGATTATCTGATGAATCCGGACGGTACTTTCCGTGATGACTATTATTCAAGTAATGATTTGTACAATCTGTACAACTCGGAACTTGCTTTATCGCTGAATGATTTTCGGTCAACATACCAATAATCTATTGAAATTCATGCTGAATTGTGTTATAATAGCACCATAGATTAAACGTGTTTTCAACACGAACAGAAAGGCATGATTTTATTTATGAAGGTTCAGGTTATCAACGGTACGCCGATCCCGAATATGCCGTGGCAGGATAAGCCTGCTGACTGCAAGGACGTGATCTGGCGCTACGCACAGAATCCGGTCATTCGCCGCGATCATCTGGAAATGTCCAACAGTATTTTCAACAGCGCAGTTGTCCCCTTTGAGGGCGGCTTTTCAGGTGTCTTTCGCGTGGATGATAAGGCGCGCAATATGGAGCTGCATGCCGGTTTTTCCAAGGACGGACTGCACTGGGATATCAGCGAAAAGCGCATCGAATTTGTCAAGACTGATCCGACGATTCAGGATTTCCAGTACGGCTATGATCCGCGTGTCTGCTGGATTGAGGATCGCTTCTATGTGACATGGTGCAATGCGTACGGCTGGAAGCCGACCATTGGCTGTGCATATACATTTGACTTCAAAACATTCTATCAGATCGAGAATGCATTTCTCCCGTTTAACCGCAACGGCGTTCTGTTCCCGCGTAAGATCGGCGGAAACTTCATGATGATGAGCCGTCCTTCCGACAGCGGTCATACGCCGTTCGGTGATATCTACATTTCGCAGTCTCCGGATATGACGTTCTGGGGCAAGCACCGCCATGTAATGAGCCCGAGCATGGGCTGGGAATCCACCAAGATCGGTGCCGGTCCGATTCCGATTGAAACTGACCGCGGCTGGCTGATCTTCTATCACGGCGTGCTGACCTCCTGCAACGGGTATGTTTACAGCTTCTCGGCTGCACTGCTCGATAAGGATGAGCCGTGGAAGGTTCTGAAGCGCGGCAGAGAGTATCTCATCAGTCCGCAGAAGGATTACG
>JAGKVC010000097.1 GCA_021152595.1 Clostridia bacterium | reverse complement strand
CACATTACCGTTAAAGTGTATTTTCTGTCTGCATATTCACACACTCAACGATATTACAACTCGCAATGAAAATCTGCGACTTCGTTTTCTTCGATATTACGTTGTTTTGAAACCTGTCCGCATTTTCACACACTGAAAAAGGGGCAATCGCAGAATTACACACCAACCAACCGAGTGCGTAAAAATGCGGAAATTTCGTGTATCTCATAGCAATTTCTCAATTTGTCTGATATGTTCTCATTTACACGAAAACTGGGCTGTTTTGAGTGCTTTTTAAATGACGTATATTCCGTAAAACCGCGTAAAATCGCGGTTTTATCAATCGTTTCTTGTCAGCAGAACTACGCACTCAACGTGTCCCGTCCGCGGAAAGAAATCCGCAGGGCGCAGGACATTGAGCGTATACCCTTTTCCGCAGAGATATGCTACATCCCGTGCAGCCGTCGCAGGATTGCACGAGATCATGACGATCCGCTTCGGGGACATCGTCAGACAGGCATCGAGCGTGACCGCGTCGCAGCCCTTGCGCGGCGGATCCAGCACAATGATATCCGGATGCGTACCCTCAGCGGCAAATTTCGCCGCGATATCGCCTGCGTCTCCGGCATAAAACGCCGCATTCGTGATACCGGCGCGCTTGGCATTCTGCTTTGCATCCGCGACCGCCTGCGGCACAACCTCAACGCCGATCACCCTGCCGACCACATCCGCCATCGAAAGCCCGATCGCTCCTGCGCCGCAGTAAAGATCAAGCAGCAGCTCGTCTTTCTGCGGATCGGCAAGTCGCTTTGCCTCCGCAAAGAGCCGTTCCGCCTGCACCGTGTTGACCTGATAAAAGCTCTGCGGACTCAGCCGCACCGGTACGCCGCAAAGCGTATCCGCGATGGTTTCTGCGCCGCAGAGACAGACCGTTTTTTTACCGAGAATGACATTCGTCCGCGCCGGATTGACATTGAGCATCACAGAGCGGATATCGGGAAACTGCTGCATCAGCGCCTCGCCGAGTGTACGAAAATGCGCCGTGATCTCCGCTGACTGCTTCGCCGCGACAAAGCAGACCATGATCTCGCCGCTGTGACAGCCCTGCCGCAGATACAGATGCCGCAGGACCCCCCTGCCCGATTCCTCGTCATAGGGCGTGAGCGCGGCAAAATCCGGCTGCGCAAGCCGCTCCTCGCACATGCGCAGAATATCCCCGAACGCCCTGTGCTGAAGCTGACAGTCCGTGACAGGGATCAGGCGATGCGAGCGCGGCGCATAGAAGCCGAAGCAGGGCTTGCCAGTCTCCGGATCCGTGCCGCAGGGATACTGTGCCTTGTTGCGGTAGCCTGAGGGCTGCTCTGCGCCGTAGATCGGGAGCAGCGTTTCCGGTGTAAGATGTCCGATGCGCGTAAATGCATCGCTGACGATCTGCGCCTTGATGCGGCACTCCGCCTCATAGCTGATATGCTGAAAGACACATCCGCCGCACTTCGGATACACGCTGCATTGCGGCGCAGTTCGGTCCGACGAGGGCGTATGCATCTGCTCAATGATGCCGTATGCGAGATTTTTCTGCACCTTGACGATCCGCACATCCGCTTCATCCCCCGGGGCCGCATGAGCGACAAATACTGCAAGACCGCAGAAGTGTCCAACGCCTTGGCCTTCTGCGGTCATACCGGTTATTTGCAGCGGAATGATCTGATTCTTGCGGAGCGGCGGTGCTTCCTTGCTGCCGCGGCTCATTTGAGCTGTGCGCCGCAGCCCGGGCAGAACGAATCCTGTGCAGAATTCAGCTTGCCGCAGGTCGGGCAGGTGACGGTGCCGCCGCGCTGCGAGCTCTGCTCCATCGAGAGCTGCTGCTGACGCAGTTCGGTGATCTTCTGGATCAGCATGTTGATCTCATCCATGCTGCTGACGCCGTTGACAGCGGCTTCATATTCCGCTCTGCCGAGACGGCGGTAGTAATCATTGAGCTGGGAGCGCAGCTTGCCGCGCTCATAAAAGCCCTTTGAGCCCTCCAGCACATCTGCGGTGCGCTGAGCAGCCGTATCAAAGACGGAACGCAGTCCGTTCATGGTGTCATCAAGTTTCATTCGGATGATCTCCTTTCAGATTTGGGATTACTGTTCAAATCTCCACGGGGAACCCTTGGTGGATTTCTTGTTAGTCGAGGTTTCGGTTTCCTTCATCATAACAGCGAACATGATAATATTCCAGAGGACGAACACGCCGCAGATGATCGCAATGATCCAGAACGGCACTCTGCAAATGATGAGAACGACAAATCCGATCACCTGCACAATCGTCAGCAGGAAGGTCACGAGCTTAATGCCCATCCATTTTTTGTATTCGCCCTGATATTTGGTCAGATATTGTTCGATATAGGTCTGGCGGAAGCGTGCAAAGCCCTTTGCCTCCTCCTTATGCTTCAGTGCAGATTTCTGTTTCTTGCTGCCGAGGAAAATACCCCAGATGAGATCGCGCATGATCGCGTAATTGATCAGTGTCAGACCGACAGGCAGCATTGCAAGTAAAATAGAACGGGCATCCATGGTTGATAAACCTCCAAAATTGATTTTTATTTCTTCCGCATGCCAAGCGGGGAAAACCGTTAGGATCTGCGCTTGAGGATCTTATTTGCCGTAGCGAGCAGCGGCTTGAAATTGAATGCGGCGAGCGCCAGCACTTCAATGAACAGCACGACCGGAACAACGCCCTTCCACGATGCATAGTCAGCGGCGGTGATGTCGGTGTGGCTGACCGCCCTGCACATCAGGAACAAAAGCACGATATTGACCACTGTCCGCAGATTGGAAACATGGAACGGAACATAGCGCCGCGCATCAAACAGACGGATCACATAGCAGACGACATAGCTTGCGAGTGTTGCGATGATCGCGCCCTGCACCGCAAAAATCGGGATCAGGATCGCATTCAGCACCAGATTGACAACAGCCGCCGCAAGGCTGGTCCAGAAGCTGTTTCTGGTGTGTCTGGTCACGGTATAGATGCTGGAGAAGAACTGGTTGCAGCACATCATCAGCACCGCGATGACCAGCACCGGCGTATAGAGATACGCATGCTCATATGCCGGATCCTTGCTGGTGTCGATCAGGAAATAGGAGAGGATCTGATCGAATGCGATGATGCCGCCTGCTGCCAGTGCGAGCAATGCCTGATAGGCGTCATAGACCTGCGCATAGAATTTGGATTTGGTATCGGAATCATTCTCGGCGATTGCACTCATATTCCACGCCTGATAGAAGATCGTCGAGACCATCGCAAGCAGATTCGGGATCTTGGTCGCTGCGCCGTAGACGCCTGCCTCCGTCGCACTGACAATCGCCTTGACGAAGATACGGTCAGAGAAGCCGGTAATCAGCCACAGCTCCGCGGTCGGGATCAGCGGCAGCGAAAAGCGCAGCATCGTCTCCAGCAGCTCCTTGTCAACATACTTGAAGCTGAAGTATCTGCCGTGCTTCGCAATGCACCAGACGCCGATGCCGGAAACCGTATCGGCAAACATATTCGAGAGCATAAAGCCCGTGATGCCGAGCTTGAGCTTTGCGATCAGAATGACATTGGCGATGAAGAACATCAGCGTACAGATGATGCCGTCCGCCGCAAAGAGCTTCACCATGCCGCGCGCTCTTGCAAACTGTGCCGAAAGCTGCCGGAAGCAGGAGCAAAGCACAAAGCCGATCAGCAGCGGAACATGCGGCCGGATGTCGCTGTAAAGCAGCAGCAGCGGTGACAGCACCAGAAAACCGGCGCCGCCCGTCATCAGAATGACGGCTGCATTGGAGAATACGGATTTCTGCTCGTAGTTCTTATCCAGTCCGTAGCGGATGATCGCATCGGCGATCGACATGCTGACCAGCGGGATCAGCATATTGGCACAGGTTTCGAGGATCTCCTTTGTATTGAACACAAAGGCGCCGTCGAAGAACTTGGTATACAGCTTCGTAAGCAGAAACGCCAGAATCTTGGAGCCGAAGCTGCCGATCGCAAAGACGACCGTATTCAGCGCCAGCGTTTTATATTTATTCATTCAGACTATCCTTCTTGTGAATTACCATACAGATATACAAATCTATTATAGCAGAAAAATCGCCTTTCGTCAACTCTTTTTGAAAAGATCGGAGCGGTTAATTAGAAATGAGAAATGAGGAATTGCAGTGTCGCCTGCGGCGACGATTTTGAAAGACAAAACTGTTGCAGAGAATATGAGCCGATTTGGTATGCGGACTTGACCATATAAATGCATCACAAAGCAATCCCTTCATCTTGCATTTTACAGGATAATATGCTATTATGAGAGCTGCATATCGCGGCAAAGCAGCAGTATTCAGAAATCGCGCTATGTCGCCAAAATCAGCTCGGATAGGCAAATCAGCTTATTCAATTTTAATGTGGTTTTCAGCCAATTAGTTGACCAAAAGTTGCCCAAATTACAGCAAGACAAGCGAATATATCAAGACCCACCCGAAATCTTTTCGGGTGGGTTATTCATGTCCTATTGATCAATTTGCAATCTAAGCCAATGTAAATTACAAATAATAACCTTCTTTGCCCAATAAAATAGATTCCGCATCTTTGTCAGGGATATATAATCCGATAGACAGTTCCTTTTCAAGATAACTGCCATATTCCTCTTCCGCATTCGGGAACAGCACTTTTACTTCATCCAGACTGCAAGGGAAGATCAGACGATCATTTATATATACTTCTGCATCAAATATTTCAATGGCTTCACAGCAATCATTGTCATCATAGAAAACATGACAGAATGAAAAGGCATCCGTTGTCTTTACGCTGTTCGGTGTTTTACGGAATTCAGAATAAGCTCCGAATAATTGCCGTACCTTTTCTCGCGGCATTCCAAATTCTACTTCTCCGACTGAAATAAGCGGTTTGACATCCAACTTTATCATTTCACAAATCCTCCCTGTTCTAACTTTGAAAGATATGCTTCTGCCTGCGCGATTGCCTTATCATATTTATCTCCAAACTTCGATTGAATATCCTGCTTATCCATTTCAAACGCTTCGCGGAATTTTCCCTGATTAATCAATTCTTTTTGTTTTGCCCGATATTCTCGTGCTTCTTTTGAAGTCCCACAGCTTGCGGTCATTCTGTGATCCGCCTTTTCCATTATGATACACGGGCCGTCAGCTTCTGAAAGATAGGATGCTTCTTTTGCAGGCACATGATGTACTTCCTGTGTATTTCCGTCACTCACTTTCTTGCAATCGCGATAGCTTCCGCCAAGAATTTCTTCTGCGGGCTTGTCTGATTCACTTATTTCTTTCGGCGGGATATGTCTGTTTTCTGCACTTAATTCCTTCGGCGCATCAGAAAAGCGGCTTTTTGTTTCACCTATTTCTTTCGGCGGTTTCACATCTGTTGTCTGCTTCATATCAGACACAAATCTTTGTTCCGCATCATTGGTGCCGCGTTCCAGTCCATGCATCACATGATTCCTCCTCCCTGAGCAAAGAAATGATACCGACGCGAAATATCATCGCAGCTGTCGATCGTGGTGAGTGCTGTGCAGATCTGCTGCCTAATCGCATCAACAATCGTTTGATCCTCAAATCGGAAGCTTCTCCGGATCTCCTGTTCGATCTGCTGCAATCCCTGTGCAGTATCAGCAGCATCCCGCAGGATCAATGCAAGTTTCTGACCGTTAAACAGATTATAGGCAATCACCTGTAATTGCTGCCGTGTCAGGTTTGCGTCGTTCAAAGCAGAACGCAGAAGATTCTTTGTATAATCGCCGTTATCAAGTCTGTCGATCCAGTTATGAACGATGCTGCGTTCTTCTTCATTCAGCTCCATTTGTTCAGATAAACTGAATAATGCTGTCAGGTAACTGCGAATCGGCAGATTATAATCCTTTGGCTCATAGGAATACGGTTTCGCATCTTCAAAACGCTCAGATTTGCACAAAACTGCTTCAACCCAGTCGTTCTGATATACAGCTGCAACGTAGGCAGGGAGCTTTGCAAGTTCATGAATTTGCTCATCCTTCAAGGCAATCGCTTTGCCTACGAGCTGACAGTCTGCTTCATTCGGCAGACGTAGCACGATCTTCGTATTGGTATTCCGGATCACAGCCTCATCCAGCATATCGGGTGCCTGATCCGCAATGATGAAGCCCTCGCCGTAGGTGCGCATCTCCGCGATCGCATTCGTCAGCATCTCAACCGATTTTCCTTGCAGATTTGCGCCTTCCTGCGACTGACCGTATGATGTTTTCCGCAGAAGATTATGTGCTTCCTCAATCACCGTGACATGATTCAGTTCTGCATCCATGACGCCCGGCTTCATCCGGTATTCCTGCAATTTCATGATCAGAATACCCATGATCAGCGATTTCGTTTCCGAAGAACCGACGCGGCTGATATCCACGATCACATTTTTGTCAAACAGATCTTTTCCGCTGATCTCGGAATCGGAGCAGAAAATTGCGCCGTTGATACCGTTTGTCAGCGATTTCACCCGCGTGATCAGTGCGCCGGAATAGTCGCTCTTGGTATCAGCAGAATAGAGTGAGCTCTCCATAATCTCCGGCAGCGTGCGGATCAGATCAGAAAATGTCGGGAAATCGGTGCTGTAATAGCCGGGATTTGCGAACATCCAGCCCTTATCCCGATAGATCTGCTCAATCGCATCTTTGAGCACTGCCGGCATGGCAGCGTACATCGGCCAGCAGGCATTGAAGATTTCAATGAGTCTGTCGATGTGTTCCAGAACGCTGATATACGGCGGGAATGAGAACGGATTGATGCGGAGCAATTCTGTATACATCGGATTTGTACCGTACACAGTTACATCCGGATAGCCGCCGAATACATTTTTGTATTCGCCCTTTGCAGGCTCAATGACGAGAAAATGCCGGTTATATTCACTGCGAATATCATTCAGGATATTGTAAATATAATTGGATTTGCCTGTGCCGGTTGAGCCGGTGATAAAGGTATGCGAACAAAGGCTTTGCAGATCCAGCTTGACAGGTACATGATCTTCAACTCTTCGCATATGATAGACTCTGCCGATATAAACGGACGCGTCAGATTCAGTTTGTGCAGTATATCGCTGCACTTCGCGCCCGAAAGCAACGCTTTCAAGTACCGTAAGACCGCTGACAGATTTTTTCGGAAGATTGAGCGCATAGCTGAGCTCCCGTCCTGTCAGACTGACCGTTGCATTGACGTGGGGCGGATACATCAGCCAGTTTTCCTCCATACGGTCAAGGACAAATTCCGGATGCTGGAGTCGGCGCAGAAATGTCAGCATCTGCTCGATATCATAATCCGTTCGGGTGCTGTATTCCCAGAAATTGACCGCCGACTGCGAAAGATAGGATTCATCGCCCTGTGTCAGCGAAAGATACATATGAGCAGCATTATTGGTAACGGTCTGGCTTTTAGACAGGAAATACGCGGAAAAGTCCCACATACCGAGTGCAGCGCTTTGGTCAAGGCGCTTGATTTGCTTTTTGATGACTTCAAGCGTATCCTGTACTGTGAAATTCGTAAACTGCTGTGTCAGCGTTTCGTTCTTACCGACTGTCACGGAAACCGTTGACGAGCGGGCAAAATTCGCACCGATATTCGCGCCGAGGCTATGCCCGACATTGGAGGCAGTTGATGCCATTTTACCAATCGTATCAGCAATGCCGGTTGTTTTGGAAACAGTATCCGCAACACCTTTGGTGACAGCATGTGTTTTGCTGAGCGCCTCGGATACAGCCTTTCCGACTGCTTTGTTAAAGGTTTCAGTTTCAGTATGGGCGGAACCTACCGTGGAAGAAAAGGTCTTTGATAAAGACTTCGTAATGCTGTCACTCACAGCTTTGCTCCAACTTGTAGTATCGGAGTGGCCAGTAGAATTTCCGACCGTTCCAGTTACGCCTAAATTACCCTTTATAGGGGAATGTTCAGATCCTATTGTAATACCAGCATTAACAGATGTCGATGTATTATGACCAGTTGAATCTGTTGAACTACCTCCAAGAGTACTGTTTTGTGTATGCGTTGAGGACTCAGAAGATGTTTGACTGTTAGTTGTGCTTCTGCTTGTTGTATTAGAGTGAGAACCGCCTTGTGATTCTGTTACTGTATCGGTATTCGTATTGACAGTTCCTTCAGAATTAGTTTCCGCTTCATTTGTTGTATGTGCATCCGTCTTGTTTTCGCTGACAGTTTGCGCAGAGTTCGTGCCAACGGTTTGTGTTACGCCCGTTTGTCTGCCGATAGATGCACCGAGATTGATGCCGGTCGTTGCGGAAGATGCCTGACCGGATGTTTCGGTATAGGTATAAGCCGTAGACCAGCAGGCATACGGAGAAAGCTCCGAATAGAGTTCGCCAAGCTGTGTTTTTCTAGCCAGAGCTTCCTGCGATGGCGTTGCAAGCAATACGATCGTATATTCTTCATCTTCGTTCTGCGGAACAATGCCGTCCAGCAGCTTTTCCATGCTTTGGCTGATGAATTTCTCGGATTTTTCCGTCGGGACATTTGATACGATTGCAACAGAACAGTCTGCTGCATCCTTCAGTGGTTCAGGAATACCGGTTCCGTAGCCGGGGTTACCCTCTGTGATAATTTCAACGCCCGGAAAATTCCCGCGCAAAGCAGCGGTTAAGCGGTCGCGAAGCATATTGGCAATGCCCGGAAAACTGCTGTCACTATTATTCACAACCGCAAAATACACCTTGACACCGCTGCGTTTTCTGTCATAGATGAGTGCGATATTGCAGGCTTCTTCACTTAGTACGCGATACAGATTCGTCAGCTTGTCGAGGTTGTTTTCTGTCGGATCGGTCACCCATTTTGTGACTTCAAAATATCGGATGCGGTTATTCAGGCTGTCTGTATCGTCAACAAGGTCTCCCAAAGAAATCGGTCGATACAGTGTTTGCAGTTCGGTCAGGTAGGCTTCATAGGCTTCAATCGCATAGGAACCAAGCCGGCGTTTGATAAATTCCGGATCAGTTTCAGGCTTCTCACACAGATATTTTTCGCGTGCCTCATCCATTGCCTGTAATTCTGCAGAGCTGAGGGATGAGGCTTTTGCAACCAGATTGCCGGCACCGTCCGCAGCCTTGCGGAATAATGTCCCAGCGCCTTTTTTTACAACTGCCAAAACTGCCATAGTATTCCTCCGTTATTCTTCGTCAGCGGCTTCCGGTCTTTGCATACAGAGAACATTTTCGATATAGTCGATCGTCTGCTGCAAAAGGCCGATATGTTGATTCTTCCGGTCGATTTCTTTTTGCAATTCAGCAATAGCGAGTTCTGCCTCATGCATCTCTTCATTAAAGGTACTGATTTTATCAGAAATCGCATTGATAATCTGAACACACCATGCTTCAAACATCTGTCCGTTCTGATCACGAACGATCTCAATGCGTTCTTTTACAAGTTTATCAAATTCAGAAAGGAAATTGCGGCAGCAGCCGGAATTGTTATAGCTTTCCTTGCCAAGCGGAACAAAAGGAATGATTCCCATTTTGATTCCCTTATGTTCACGCAGGTCGAATTCAACGCGCTCCTTGGTCATATTTTCCATATTCAGTACGATTGCATCCAGAATTCCCTTCTGTTCTTCGTTGAGTTTTTCATTCTCCATTATAATGGTACTTAGTATTTTTTTGAAAACTTTCGTCCGCACTTCCCAAAACGCTTCAATCTCACAATTTGTTTCAGTTGAAACTGCATTGAGCATCTGATTAAACCTTTCAGTTACATATGTTTGCATTTGCTGGAGCAGCATTTTATCATCAGTTTTATTCTCAGCCGCATCTTCTTTCAAGCTGTCCCATTTTACTTGGAATTCTTTATAAATAAAGCTGTTTCCTTTATTTAGGAATGCTGTTACTATTTGATGTCGGGCTTTGAAATCTTCATATCCCTTTGTAATTTCTAATCTGAATCTTTCGTTTGATGTTTTAATAGCTGCTTTCTTTTCTGTCTCCATGGCATCTATAATCTGATGCTTTTTTTCTTCAAATCGAGCTGTGGCAGAGTCAAGCTCCGCTTTCTGCTGATCTTCGATTGTACGGACATTTTCCTTACACAACTCTGACGCTTCGGTCAGATATTTAATCGCTTCATGACACTTAACATACTGCGCATATCGTTGTGCATAATTTGCGAGTTCCAACTCAATGCTGGCAAGTCCGCTGTTATACATCAGCAGCGCATTGACGCCGTCCTGCGCCGTAATATCATAGTCATATTGTCTGCTGCGATCAATGATATTATAGGTGTACAGCTTCCGTTCTCCGCTTTCATAGAGACTGCTGTTCTTTTCGTATATTTCAAAGGTATCGAGATCAAACCAGCTATCTTCGCTATGCGGATCATTCTTTTTGCTTGCAAGACCGAGAATTGAAGAAACAAAGAAAATACGGGTGGATTTCCATTTCGTCAGCTTCAAGCCGTCAATTTTATCACGTTTTTCAGAAAGAGAACGCGGACCTTTGTCATCAGCTTTGTTTACAATAATCAAACCGTTTGTGGTATCCAGCTTGCTCTCGTGCGTATGGATCAAAGTCAGGAGTGCATCGTTATCAGTATTATCCATCGTATCCGGAGTTGTCAGGATAATCGGCAAAGCATTCATCTGCACAGAAAGAGCTTCTTTCAGCACTTCAAAATGTTCCTTGTTGCTGGCAGAATTAGAGCCCGGAGTATCATAGATCACGAAGTCGAATTTGTCTGTAGGCAGCATTGTGTTTGTATAGGGGACAGTAATAGAGATGAGTTCACCGTCAGAATACACTTCACCAAACGGGTGGCTTGCATTCAGGAATTTCAGATAATGATACATTCTTGCAATCTTCTCATCACCCTCATGAATATGACCGGATATCAAAGTCTTGACAGCTTCATCATCGCCGGTGATTGTCGGATCGTCTGGATCGAAGCAAACCGTATAGGTGTTGCCATTGACTGTAATGGTGACGGTGTGAGTATCTCTGCATTGAATCTTGCAAACCTTCGCAGTAGTCGGATCAGATGCGCTCGGGAGCAGTTCGGCACCGACAAGGCTGTTGATAAATGCGGATTTTCCGGAACTGTATAGTCCCATAATACAAATAGCAAGATCCGGTTTGATTGTTTTCTCATAGCTGTCCAGCAATTCAACGATTGCATCTTCCTTGTATTCAGTCAGGATTGACTCAACATTCGAGAATTTGGTCTTAATATGTGAAAGTGCATACTCTGCATCCCAAAAGAATGGCGGCTCTTTTATGCAAATAATGTTCTTGTTTTCATAAAACAGCTCAACGACACGCTTCAGGTCATCAAAATCATCCTGCGTACCGATGAAATGCACTTCAATGCCGAGATCGCTTGAATCAAGTTTGTCAATCGCCTTTACGATTTCATCAGCCCGGCTCTGTAAGGTAACATCTTTCGAGTACTTGGCATTGGTCAGCTCAGAGAACGACTCCGGCATTTCAGATAAATCTATATATTTTCCCTGAGACTCCTCAAACCATAGATAGTCAATCGTTTTTTCATAGGGATTGCATATCATCATTATTTTCATCATCACTACCACACTCCGATTTGTAAATAATTATCCAGTTTTTAGAAGTAAATTGACAAAAATATTATACCACTTTCTCTGGATTGTGTCAAGTTATCACGCCGTGTCCGTCCGAATTTTGTGAAAATAGACAATGCGAATTGGAATGCTCCATTCAATCATACGGATATTACAGTTGGTTCCGGCAGAGCTTAAAGTCCTGCCGGAACCAATCTTATTCAATTGACGAAAATGTAATATCCTTCTGTGACGTCTGATGCTTTCAGCAAACCTTTCAGATTATCCTCTGCATGGTTTCTGCCTTCCTGAAAACTTTCCGTCAGCTAAGTATTCAGACTCTCTATGATTCTGAAAGTCGGCCATGACCTGCATCAATTCTATATTCTCTGTAGTAATCAGTCAGGAGTCGTTGACATTCTTTAGATAGGCATTCCTCATATAGAATATCTTTTCCTATAATTGGACTTATGCAACCCTACAAACTTTTCTCCATAGTGAAAAAATCAGCCGAGTTTTGAGGATATAAGTGAGAGCCGCCGCAAAGCTCTGCAAGCCCAGAAACGGAAGCATAATGCACAGAATGTTGCCGGCCGTTTTGTGCAGTCAGACAAAGTTTCAGGAACAGACTATTATTTTTGCGTGTTTCTGTAGGGCTGTATGAGAGGGCGGTTCTCTCAAATCAATCCAAAATCAGAGAGGTAACCAAAATGAAACGAAACCAGCAAGAGGTCATCGACCGCATCCTCGATCTTCTGACCGAGCTCGTTGATGACGAGCCTGCCGAGAAGCAGGCAAAGATACCGCCGATGGAAATGCTCACGATCAAGGAATGCACCAAAGCGGTCAGAGAGGGGCTGCTCTACACATCCTCAATGAACTGCATGACTTCTGCGCGCGATGCATATCTGGAGATGAAGTCTGTTTTTGAATCCTACTCGACGGAGCGATTCGACGCACCGCCGCCGAAAAAAGGCAAGGGCAGCGTAAAGGCAATTCACTATATCCAGTCGTTTGATCCGAAGGACAACATCTCGCCG
>JAGKVC010000257.1 GCA_021152595.1 Clostridia bacterium | reverse complement strand
CCCCAGTATTTTAAGGCAAGCGTAAGTACAAGAGGTGAATTTGCGAAACAACCCTGTTTTCATATATTCCATTTGAGGGGGCTCTGCGAAAGAATCTCTGTAAAAACGAAAACTGCAGTAAAAAACAATGTTTAGCGGAGCAGTCATTTGGGCTGCTCCATTTTTTACAGTATACAAAAGATACTGCATTTTGTCAAGGTGCATCGCCAATTATCCGGATGTAATGGAGCGTAGCGGAATGAAATCCGGATAATTGGCGGCGGCGTTATGCCAGCCGGTCAGGATACATAATCTCCAGCTCACCCAACACCTTGCCCCAATCACGAAGCGGCATAGTCCATTTCTTGGATATTTCCAGCGTTGCCAGATACAGTGCTTTAAGGAGAGCCGTATCGCTCGGAAATACGCTTCTCTGCTTGTTTAGACGGCGATAGCCGCTGTTAAGGCTCTCAATGGCGTTGGTGGTATAAATCACCTTTCTGACCTGTGCCGAAAACTTGAAGATCGGTGAGATAACATCCCAGTTCGTATGCCAGCTTTTCATTGCATTGGGATATTCACCCTCCCACTTGGCTGTGACACGATCTAGCTGTTCCCGGGCAGCCTTCTCGGACGGCGCCTGATATATGGTTTTCAAGTCATTGGCAAATTCTTTCTTGTTCTTTTCTCCTACATATTTCAGCGTATTTCGTATCTGATGAACGATACACCGCTGAAGCTCTGTCTGCGGATATGCCGCTGTAACAGCCTCTTTCATACCTGTTAATCCATCTGCACAGATAACAAGAATATCCTTAACACCACGGTTTTTCAGCTCATTCAGTACTCCCAACCAGTACTTTGCACTCTCGTTTTCTCCGATATGTATTGACAGTACTTGTTTATGCCCGGTAAGGCTGACTGCAAGGATAACATATGCTGCAAGCTTCTTTATCTGTCCGTTATCTCTCACCGAAAAATGTACTGCATCAACAAAAACGATAGGATAAACTGCGTCAAGAGGACGGTTCTGCCACTCTTCTATCTGCGGAATAAGTCTGTCCGTAATATCCGAAACCATTCCGTCGCTTACTTCAAAGCCGTATATATCCTCAATAGTTTCGCTGATCTGGCGTGTCGTCATTCCTTTGGCATACAGAGAGATTATCTTCTGTTCTATTCCTGAAATGTCCTTCTGACGTTTCTGTACTACCTTGGGTGTAAAGCTGCCGTCACGATCCTGAGGCACTTCTATCTCTGTTTCTCCGAAGTTGCCGCGTATCTTTTTGGTTTTCTTGCCGTTGCGTGAATTAGTGTTGTCCGAACGTTCGTACGCTTCGTATCCGAGATGTTCATCCATTTCTGCTTCAAGCATTTCCTGAATGGTTCCCCCTAGCAGATCTTTTAGTGCTTCTTCTATGTCCTGCGCACTTTTGATGTCATACTCCTGCAGCAAGCCTGCTATGATATTCCTCTTCCCTTCGCTCATTGGTTCGCGTTTTCTTCTTCCCATAAAAAATCTACCTCCTGTGTTATTTCTATTTTACCACAGTTGATCCACTTTTTACAGACTTTTTTTCATAGGCTCTCTGAAATCTCGGGTCGTTTTCGATGAGGTAAGCCCTTTTAAAGGTAAAAACTCTTTTTTCAACATCTATTTGCCCGATTTTAAACTGTCTGAAATACAGATTGATAAGATTCGAGCCTTTGCTTGATTCTCTAGTTGCAATTGTCTTATCACCAAATGCTTCGCTCAAAAAATACCCTTGTCCCCTTATCGTCACATATCCTGTTGACTTAACTTTTCTCAGCTCATACCCATCGCCATACTCCCATTCCGATATTTTTTCGGGATAAACACGCTCACTTGCGTGATAATGCTTAGCCGGTGTATCAAGGTCTAACGCAAAATGCGGACGTTTATTATTGTAAAACTCACGATATTCGGCAAATTTCTTAATTGCATCATCTTGATTTTCAAAGACGGTGTATTTTAAGAACTCTCTTGTCAATGAACCGTTAAAGCGTTCTTCCTTCCCCTGTGTCTGAGGGTGCAATATGCGTCCATGTAAAGTCAGTATTCCAAGCTCCATGAACCACACCTCAAACCTTGAAAACCCCGTAGACTGAGGAGTTCCCCAGGGAGTGCCGTTATCGCAAAGGAATGAATACGGCATGCCGTATTCGGCAAAAATACGTTCCATATGCTGCCTGACCTCGTAAAATGTTTCACTCCCGAGCGGCGAACAGCATAGATTAAACCTTGTACAATCATCAATAATATCAAGCGGATGACATCTGAAACCGTTTTTAATAGCAAAATGTCCCTTAAAATCAGCCTGCCACATTTCATTAGGTTTGCTTTTTGCAAACCTGACATGAGGCGTCGCAGCTTGGCTGGCTTCCTTGGTTATTAAGCCATTACGCTTGAAAATTTCGTTGATAGTTCTGGGACATGGAATGTCCGTCACGCCTTCGTCCTGAAGCATTCGATGTATCTTAGTGGCTCCAATTGCGGGATATTTCTTCCTGTATGCCACAATGAATGCTTCGGTGTCCTTGTCTGTTCTGTTAGCGACAATGTGGGGCGCACGGCTCTGATCGCTTAGTGATTCGCTGTTCAGATACCGTTCTATCCACTTATCACCTGTGGGACGGCTTATGCCGTATTCACGGCATAGTGATGCTTTGCTTTTTTCGTGTGCTAACACTCGTTTTACAAATTCTTCTCGCATAGTTTCGATCACTTGTTCTTTCCAAGGCATATTATGTCTCCTTTCGACATTTTCTGCCTTTAGTATATCATAAAGTTGTAAAC
>JAGKVC010000096.1 GCA_021152595.1 Clostridia bacterium | reverse complement strand
AAGACGACCGTTGCAAGGCTGCTGGCGCGTTTCTGGGATATTTCCTCGGGCGAAATCAGCATCGGCGGTGTGCCGATCACGAACATGACGCAGGAGCATCTGCTTTCCAAGATCAGCATGGTCTTTCAGAATGTGTATTTGTTCAAGGACACAATCACGGAGAATATCCGGCTCGGCAGACCGGACGCAACACAGGAAGAGATCATTGCCGCTGCAAAATCCGCCGCCTGCCACGATTTTATCACAGCGCTTCCGTACGGCTACAATACGATGGTCGGTGAGGGCGGTTCCACGCTTTCCGGCGGTGAAAAGCAGCGTATTTCCATTGCAAGAGCCATTCTCTCCGATGCGCCGATTGTCTTTCTCGACGAAGCAACCGCAAGCCTCGATCCGGAAAATGAGGTGCTGATCCAGCGCGCCATTGATGTGCTCGTGCAGAATAAAACGGTGCTTGTGATCGCCCATCGGTTGCAGTCGGTCATGAATGCCGATGAGATCATCGTGCTGGATGACGGCAGAATCATCGAGGAAGGCACGCACAGCGATCTGCTCCGGCAGGGCGGCAGATACGCGGCGCTCTGGAAAAATCAGCAGAAAGCCGGAAACTGGAAGCTCGCATAGAAATCGGATATCTCCGCCGCGGAAAAATACATCCCTCACATCTTGCAATTTCAACACAGTTGTGATATAATATAAAAGAAGTTTGAGTGTGCTAACTGCATGCTGTGCCGCCCTTTGTATTCCTATAGAAAACGGCAGGCGTTTCCGATCGGTTCGTATACTCAGCGGTTTTTCCGGCTGAAATAACGGAGGTAAAATGATATGTTTTTGACGTTTTTTCTTGCGCTCGTTTTCTGCGCCGCGATCTCATTGATGCTGCTTTCTGCGGTGGCATTTATTCAGGATAACCGTCTCTTTTCGTCTGCACCGAAAGAGGCGCAGGCGCTGCTGAAGCCCAGAGAAAAGGAACTGTTTTACGGTGCCCGAATCATCGGCTGGACGCTGATGATCTTCAGTCTGCTGATGATTGCAGGCGTCGGGGTGATCTCGATCTGGGACGGTTTCCGGAGCGGCTACACATTCCGGCAGTTTTTCCTGCGGTTTGTCTCCATCTTTACCATTTACAAGCTCTATGATATGACCTGCTTTGACTGGTTCCTGCTGTGCAGATCCGGATTTTTCCAGCATTATTATCCGGAAACGGCGCCTGTATACAACGGCAGAAAATACGGCTATAATATCAAAAGTCAGCTCTTGAAGCTGCTTGTCATTTTCCCTGCTGCCTCTGCACTGGCAGCGTGGATCTGCACGCAGTTTCAGTGAGACAGGATTCCGGATCGGTTTTGATTGACTGCCCGAAACTACAACCTGAAACAGCAGCCGCCGATGTGTTTTTGCACACCGGCGGCTGTTCTCATTTATTTGACATGAAGAATCTGTGTATCAATCGAGCTTTGCGATTTTGCGGAGAATAGCAGTCACATCGTCAAGATCAATCTTGCCGCTGCCGTTCACATCGGCATTCTGCTTGCCCTGATCGGTGATGACGGCTTTGCTGTCCTCTGTGCAGAAGCGCGCGAGCAGAACTGCATCGGATACATCGACAGCACAGTCAAGTGTCACATCGCCGGAAAATGCGAGCGCATTCTGACCAAGTGCCAGTTGTGGAGTATCAAAAAAGAAACTTAATGTCGGACGAATACCAGTTGCTTCATAGAGATCGGCAACAAGTGCAAATTGTTCAGCAAAGGACATACTTTCGTCAGGAGTGATCTGATAATCGCTCCATTCAATGTAATCGGTTTCATAGTGATTCTCTTTGAGTGCACAGTTTGGTGCATGGTCTGTCAGATAGCGTTCAACCTGTTCTTTGTCAAAGCCATCTGCAGCATAGCTCATCCAGCCAAAGTATTGCTGACAATATGCGCTTTGCCCCCATGTGTAGAATTCCGTAATCAGACCGGCTTCTGCAAGATCATGCATGATGCTGTCCGAACGCTCCGGAGAACCTGCCTGTTCGGTCTTATCCCGGAGTTCATATAAATGCGGTGCGACGATAGTTCCGTCCATCAAAACACCAAAACATGGATCAAGGCTTGCATAATTATTCGGCACACGTTGCTGATATGTCGTGCTGATTTCCGGATAATACTGATCCAGGATTTCAAGCATCTGCTGTTCTGCTTCAGGTTTATCGGAACGGAGCGTAAAATGCAGCACATTCATTCTGGGCGAAACAACATACAAGCGGCAATTATCAAAGTATACACGTTCGATCTTGACCTCACCGGTTTCCGGATCAGTCACTTCTTTGTCATAATAATCCGTTACGTATTGCATATACACCTGGTACTCGCATTCTTCACCGCTGAAATTCAGCATACCCTTATCATCCAGCGGTATCATATCCTGAAATGCAGTTTTAGCTTCCGATCCGACCAGTGTCCAGATTTGTGCAGATGCCGGTTGAACAGGCATAGCAGCGCACATCATACCTGCGGCTGCAAGCATTGCCGCAATTCTCATCGTCTTTTTCATGATAATCCCACCTTTCTAGTGATCAAGTTCAAAACTCAGGCTGTCTGTCAGAAGCGCCTGATATGCGTCTTCATCTGTCAGGGCAACATATTCTACGGTGCAGTTTTCCGGTTCAACTTTCAGATTTTCCGGCAGCGGGATTGCATACCGTACCGTATACTCAGATATTTCATTTGTTTTCAGGTAGGAAACGGTTAGATTCAGACCGTTTTGTGTGTAACGACAGCCTGTTATAGCGGTATCTTTGTATCCTGTTATAATGGTAATGTCGAGAAGCGGCTCTTGTGTCAGATCAAAATCCTGCGGAATCGAAAATTCCTCACGCAGACTTTCATATTGATTGGAAAGTTCAAAGAACGGATCAGGCTGCTCGAATGGTAAGCGCCGAAATAAACAGCTGAAATTCGGTGCTTCATCTATTATTAGTTCTGAGGACGAATTACTGACGGAACCTTTCCAGAGCGGAACTGTCATTGTATCCGGCTGCTGCGGCGCAGTTTCAGTTATAGCGGTCGAAATCATTGTCGCCTCAGTCTGCGGTTGTAATTCGGATACTGTATCCGGCTGTGTTTCGACAGGATCTGTGAATACATCAGTCACAGTCTCAGTAACAATCTGACTGACAGTTTCCGCAGTTGTCCGGTATGTTGCTTTCTGGCTGACAGCAGTTGTATACACAGTCACGGCAGTTGTCTCAGGGGTATTCTGCGCAGTGGTTTCCGTTGTGACGATTGCAGCAGGCGGCTCCGTGATCTCCGGTGTCTGAATCCGCAGCTTCGGATAGACTGCCGCAAACACGCCGATCAGCAGACATGCAGCCGCCGCAGCCGGAATAATACGGATAATCCGGACAGACCGCACAGCGGAAACAGGCTCCGGCAGATCATCGTGCAAAGCCGTTCCGGCTTCGGGCAGCTCCGGTTCATCCGCAGCGGTCAGATCATCCATACATGTACCGATCATGTCCGCAGGAACATTCCCGAGCGCCTTCATAACATCCAAAGCATTCACAGCAATCCCTCCTTTCTGAGATATTCCTTCAGCTTCTCCCTTGTCCGGAGCAGCTCCATCTTCACAGCGCTGAGACTCATGCCGTATTTCTGCGCGATCGTCTGCACGGATTCCGACATGAAGTACCGCAGCAGAAAGATGTTCCGTTTCCGTTCCGGAAGCGCCTGAAGCCATTTGGTCAGAGCGGCGGTCAGCTCACGCTGTTCGACCTGATGCTCGACCTGCTCGCCGGAGGGAATGATCTCCGCCAGTTCATCCAGCGCCGCACAGAACTGTGTGCCGCCGCGCTTTCGTCTGTGTGCTTTTTCATATCGGTCGATCGCAGTGCGGCGAACGAGTGAAGCAAGATATGCAGGCAGATGATCCGGACAGTTCGGGGGGATCGAATTCCAGACATCCAGCAGCATATCACTGACACATTCCTCTGCATCCTCGCGGTTTCCGGTCATGCGGTACGCAATCTGAAAACACATTGCGCCGTATCGTTCCCGAATGATTTGCAGTGCCGATTCATCGCGCTGATTCAGCAGTGATATGATCCGGTCATCATCGTGCATCGCTTCACCCCCCTTTATACATATAGTCGGTATTGATCCGCTTCGGTCACATGAAAATGCAAATTTATTTTTCTATATTATAATCCGGATGCGGATGAAATGCAAGTCCGCCTGCGGCTGCACCGGCAGAGAATAAAAAAGACTGCGCAGCCGAAACGATTACGCAGTCCTTTTCTATGTTCTTATGCCAGCTTCACAACCAGCGTCACGCGAAAACAGCCGTCCTGAATTTCAGCATAGACCTCGCCGCCCATGAGCGACATCAGCCGCTTACAGATGAAGAGTCCCAAGCCGTTTCCCTGAATATGAGCTGCATTGCTGCCGCGGTGAAAGCTGCCGAAAATCTGCGGCAGTTCCTTTGCTTCGAGCGTACAGCCGGTATTTGACACCGTGATCAGCTCACAGCCGTCCATTTTATCAAATGCGAGTTCGATCCGCCTGCCGTCACCGTATTTGATCGCGTTCTCGATCAGATTTTGCAGACATTCACCGAGCCTGTCAGAATCACAGGACAGGATACAGTCGGCATATTTCTGTACTGCGAATTCCGTACCCGAAAGACCGAGCTGCGGAGCATATCTCGCGTGAATCTTCGCAATAATCTGACTGAGAAACGCCTCGCCCTGCGTGACTTCAAAGCTCATGAAGTCCTCGCCTGCCGCTTTGGTGATCTCGCTGACAAAATGCTCGATCTCATCCGCACGGGCATTGATGCTCTCAGCGGCACTGCGGCATTTTTCCGCATCCCTGTATATTCCCTTTGCAAGTGCCTTTGCATTCAGCTTGATCGCAGAGAGCGGTGTCTTGATGTCATGCGAGAGCGAAAGCAGCAGCAGCTTCTTATCACGCTGCATGGAAAGCTCCTTCTGCCGGTCGTCCTCGATCTTCTCGCGCAGGAGATTGACACCCCATGTGAATCTGCCGAAAAAGCGGCTTTTCTGTTCCGGAATCGGAACTGCAAGATTGCCTCTTGCAAGCTCCTGCGGAACCTCATTCAGGCTGCCGAATGGCTTGATCACATTCCGCCAGATATAATAAAACACACCGCACATCAATAAAAACAGCGCGCCGAGAATACAATTCACCGTAATGATCATACTGCGCAGACTTCCGAGCGTATACTCCGCACGGCAGAGCGTTCCGCCTGCTTCTATGATCAGATAATGCTCATCGCTCTGATAGAGATGATCACCTGTATACAGCCCTGTGATATGCGGATATTTTGAAAGATCATAGCTGCCTGTTTCCGTGATCTCATCCGCAAGACGTTTTGCTTCCACACGGTACTGTCCGTCCGCGGTTTTCTGCTGCTGCATCATCACGATATTCAGCAGCACAGCAAGCACCAGAAATACCGCAGCCGCAGTTATACACAGCCTTCTGAATGCCCTCATACGAACTTATACCCCACGCCCCAGACCGTCAGCAGACGCTTTGCATTTTTCGGATCATCGCCCAGTTTCTGCCGCAGACGGTTGATATGCACATGAAGCGTTTGCAGCTCCGAATCGCTGTCGCTGCCCCATACAGTCGAAAACAGGTACTCCTTTTTCAGCGCTTTCCCCTGATTTTCGATCAGGAGCGCCAGCAGGTCAAATTCCTTCGCAGCAAGCTCCACCGGCTTGCCGTCGATCTCTGCCGATCTGTCCGCGAGATTGAGCGTCACGCCGCTTGCGGAGAGCATACTCCGCTGATACCGCCGCTTGAAAATTCCTTTGATCTTTGCAAGCAGAATGTCGATGTCATAGGGCTTTTCGATGTAATCGTCAGCGCCCAAATCGAGTCCGTTGAGCTTATCCTCCTTGCCGGTTCTGGCGCTGACAATCAGAATCGGCGTATCGGCATTCTCACGCAGCTTTGAGCATACCGCAAATCCGCTCATATCGGGCAGATTGATGTCCAGCACGACAAGCCTTGCGCCGTACCGGTCAAAAAGCTGCACGGCGCGTTCACCGCTTTCCACTGCCGAAACGGTATAGCCCTCTGCACGGAGAAAATCTGTCAGCAGCGCGTTGAGTTCCGTATCATCCTCAACGATCAGAATATCAGTCATAATATCACCACCTGCTCCTATTGTACCATATGAAGCGCAATATTGCAAGTATTACCAGCCCTGTTCCATCAGCCAGTTATTCAGCTCCCGTTCACGGTCACGCAGTTCCTTGTCGCCGCCCTCAAAATGTCCCATTTCCTTTTCGCCCATGATGCCGCCGTCCACGATGTAAAGAACACGGCTGCACTTTGCGGCGACCTTCGGATCATGTGTCACGCACATGATCGTCGTGCCGTCACGGTTGAGCGACAAAAGCTCGTTCATGACCTCGTCCGAGCTGGAACGGTTGAGCGCACCCGTCGGCTCGTCCGCAAAGATCATCTTCGGGGAATTGATCATGCTGCGGCAGATGCAGGCTCTCTGGAGCTGACCGCCCGAGACCTCGTTGATGTCATTTTCGCCCACATCGTCAATGCCGAGCCGCCGCATGAGCTGCCGTCCGCGCTCCGCGATCTCTCTGCGGCTCTCGGTGTTCTTTTTCGATTTGACCGCAGGAAGAATGATGTTATCCAGTACCGAAAGATTTTTCATCATGTACATCTGCTGGAAGATGAAGCCCATTTCGTCCAGCCGGAGCTGTGAAAGCGCCTTATCCGAGAGCTTTGCGGTTTCCTTGCCGTCAAATATGACCTCCCCTGCTGTCACTCTGTCCATTCCCGAAACGCAGTACAACAGCGTGGATTTTCCGGAGCCGGACGGCCCCATGATCGCTACCATTTCGCCCTCCTTGATCTCAAGGTCAATATTTTTCAGCACATTGTTCTGATGCTTGTTCACGATGTAGGTCTTGCAAAGTCCCTTTGTCTGTAAAACGGTATTCATAATAAAAATCCTCCTTATTCAATGGAAGCCGTATCGCTCGGTTTGATGATTCTCGTGTAGAGTGCAGTCAGTGCAGCACTTAATATCGTCACGCAGAAAATGATCGCAGGGTACAGCCCGAATATTTCAAGTACACCAAACTGATAATCAATACTTCCCACAGCACCCATCATTCCGAAGATGGGATCCATTATCAGCTTTGTCAGCGGCATCAGCAGAACAGATGCTGCCACGATCCCTGTCAGTACAGTGATCCCGAACCGCATGGTGTGGTGTGCGATCACCGACGTGTTCCCGAAGCCTATCGCTTTCATAAGTGCTATCTCTGCACGTTCCTTTGAGATAAAGCTGCGTTCCATAAGCACTGCAAGCAGTATTATGATGATAAGAGAGAGCATCAGCACCAGATTTTTTACTGCCGCGATCGTATCTCCCACACCCATACAGTCTTTGACAAAGCCTTTGGTGTCGAATATGTTCTGATTGTCAAAGATATCTTTCAGCTTTTCTATCCGTTCCTCTATGACCGCCTTGTCGGGGTGGTCATCAAAGGTGATCTGATACGAAAAACTGCTTGTCATAAGTGTATCGGCGATCTCAACGTCCTGATGAAACCTGATTGCCTCGCCCAAGTTGTTGAAGCACTGGAAATAGGCGGTTATGATAAATTCTCTTTCCTCGCTGCCAATTTTCACAGTCACTCTGTCGCCGATCTCAGCACCCAGCTTTTTAGAGATCTGCTTTGTCACTGCGATCTCATCGGGCTTCATGGGTGCGGAGCCGTCGGTGTAGTCATAATCGGTGGTCACGGTGTCCGCACATTTTAAGAAGTTGATCTGAAAGCTGCCGTTTTTCGCTGTAACAGGCAGCTTGTACCAGCCCTCCAGATAAACATTGCCCGGCATATCGTTTTCTGCAAGAATATCCGCTATCTCGTCCTCAGTTTCACATATCGTCTTTGTACCTGCAATGATCTCCATAGCCCTTGATGAATCGGTCAGATAAACATCGCTTTCGGTCATCGACAGAAGATACAGCATACAGCCGCTGTCAAGGGTATTGGCTGTCACCGCCAATATCATAACGAGTGCTGTACAGATCGCAAATACCGCTGTGAGGATGCCGTACTGCTTAGGCTCGCTTGTGACATCGTTGAGTGCCAGAAAGCCGGTGCTGCCCAGTCTGCTTTTGCCGAGTGCCATGATACTGCGTTTTTTGAAACGTTCACCCGTCTGACCGCTGCGCACTGCATCGATTGGCGAGAGCTTTTTGATTTTTCCTGTACTGCCCCAGCCGAAAAGCATTATGATCAGCACCACGGCAATACAGCAGATAATGCCTATCATGGTGCTGTTGTCATTGCCCAGCACCATGTTTTCGCTGACGCTTTCAAGCAGCATATTACCGAACGGCACACTGCCGAAATATCCTATCACCGCACCCACAAGAGCAATGCCTGAATACTTTACAAGATACAACACTCTGATAGAGCTGTTTTTAAGCCCTATCGCCTTCATAACACCGATCTCACGGAACTCTTCGCTTATGGTGAATTTTATGGTGAATCTCAGCACAACGAAAGACACGATCAGCATACCTGCACTTATCACAAGAATGATAACAGCCACAAGCATATTCATGACATAAGTCATTTTGATAAGGTCTGTGCCGCCCGAAAACAACAGCCCTTTCTGCTCGTTAAGCTCAGATTCAAGCGCTGTCACCTGATCGGTGCTGATATAGTATACATGACCGCAGTTGTAGGTGCGTATCGTTTCATCATCCATGAGCGTTTCAAAGTCCGCATGGTTGATCAGAAGACGGGGATTTCCCATCATCTCCGAACCGAGCAGAGCGTCCTTTGCAAAGCCCGCAACTTCAAGCGGCAGCTTTGTGCTGCCAAGCTCCACATAAAATCTGTCACCTGTTTTCACACCCTCACGCTTAGGAATTGATCCCGTGATATACACCTTGCCTTGTTCGACCTCTGTTACGGCCTCGTTATTCATGTCAAAAAAGTTCTGCTTTGTGTCACCAATATCGCATACCAGTGCAATATTGGTGAAATCCATGAGCTTACCATTCTCTTTTTTCAGGTTGTCACAGGAAGCATAGACCACATTCTCTGTCCTGTAGTCAGATACTGTTTCGCTGTGTTCAAGTATTTCCGATATGGTGTCTTCTCCGTCCGTGCTGCGATCAATGATATGATAATCACTGATGCCGGCTTTCTCAAAATAATAGTCAAGACCGCCGACCACCGCAACAATATTATTCACACTTGCCGCCGCAAACATCGAGCAAAGTATGACGAACAGCAGAATTATGACGTTCATGGTTTTCTTGCGTTTCAGATCTTTTTTCAGTATTCTCCAAAACATAGTGCATTCCTCCGTAACTTGTATCGGTTTTCTCTGTGGCTTTATCATATCACAGAAGTTCTTAACAAGTCTTTAACTTTGGAATGCAGCCAAACCTGTTTCGATTTTCACGCAGTGAAGCAAATAATGACTTGACGCGCCCTCTTTCCTATGATATAATGATACCGGAACAACGATGATACCGACCGCAAACGGAGGAAGAATATGCAGCATATCAGTCTATTGGCACCAAATGACTCCGGCAGCTATTTTCATATTCCGGAACGGACAGCCACCGACCTCAGCCTTGACTTTCTGAGCAGCCATATCACAAAGAATGCGTCCGAGCAAACGGTCATCCGGCGCATCCTGCTGGACATGCCGGTCGATCCGGCAATCACGCGCTACCGCCATGCCGTCTATGAAGAACTGCGCAGCGATCAGACATTCTGCACAGAGCTGTTCAAAGTCTGCGATTCACTGCGGTTCTCTTTCAATGACCGCCCCGTGATGATCGGCGGGCAGTCTACAATCTGGGAGCTGGTTCAGCGGTTCCGTGCGATCGAGCATTATATCCGCTCTGTCATGAAGCTGCGCGATCTCTTTGCGGGACGCACATTTCATTCCGACGGCATGAAGTCCTTTGCCGCTTACATCGAAACGATCAGCAAGGACAGCGGATTTGATGCACTGCTTCAGGATATTTCTGCGCTCGATGATGATATTTACAGCATCCGAAGCATCACGCTCGGCGTCAATCTCGATCCCAATTACAATGCAGCAGAAGTCGGCATTGTCTCGCTGAACCGTTTTCATTACGGAGAGCAAAGCGCCTTACAGAATTTCATGGCATTTCACCGGAAGGATCATGTCTCCGACCGCGACCTCTATCCGTTTTCGATGGAAGTCCATTCCAACGGCTGGGACTGGTTCGAGAAGCACTGCCCCGATATCCAGACACCGCCCCGTCCGGAAGATACCGCGCTCAGGGACAATCTGACAGTGATCGTGGAGCGCATGCTGCCCGTACTGACGGGAAAGCTGAAAAAGGTACTGGATAAATATGTGCATATCAGCGGCAGAATCCTCGCAGATCTGGCAGATGAACTGCTGTTTTATCAGCGCTTCATCGGTCTGGAGCAGAATCTGAATGCGCACGGCTTCTCAAGCTGCGGCGGGACCGAATCGCCGGATGATACGGAACTGCACGATTTCTATAATGTACGGCTCGCGCTTGTTTCCATGGAGGGCAAGCTCGCGGAAACCGTTGTCTGCAATGATGCGGCATTCACCGATGAGCAGACCGTTCAGATCTTCACAGGTCCGAACAGAGGCGGCAAAACGATTCTGACGCAGGGCATCGGGCTCGCATTTCTGTTGTATCAGAGCGGAGTATTTGTTCCGGCTTCCGCGGCAAAGATCCGCCGCTGCGACGGCATTTATTCACATTTTCCGGTTGAGGAGGAGCGCACGGTCTCCCTCGGCAGACTCGGTGAGGAGGCAGAGCGCTGCAAGGAAATCTGCAAGCAGGCAACCGCCGGCAGTCTGCTGCTGTTCAATGAATCCTTTGCGACAACCAGCCACACAGAATCGCTGTATATCGCAGAAGATGTGCTGAAATATCTCTGCCGCATCGGAGCGCGTACCATTTTCAATACACACATGCATGAACTGGCTGAGCATTGCGACCGGCTTTCCGAACCGGCGCATACAGCATGCAGAGCGTGCAGCATTGTCATGGAAAACGATGCTGAAAACCGGTATAAAATCAGCCGCCGGAAACCCGACGGCAAAAGCTATGCCCGTGCGATTGCGGAGCAATACGGCATCACATTTGAGCAGCTCTGCAGCGAGCTTTGAAACGATCATCCAATCCACGGACAGCATTCCCGAACTATGAGGTGTTATCATGACTTACGAAGAAATCAAACAAGTTGAAGAAATCAAAATCTACATCAGACAGGCGGACGAGGCATTGCAGGCGCTCGGCTATACCGAACACAGCTTTGCCCATGTCACCTGCGTTGCAGAACGCTCCGGATATATCCTTGAGACACTCGGATTTCCGGCTCGGACCGTAGAGCTTGCGAAAATCGCAGGCTATCTGCATGACCTCGGCAATCTGATCAACCGTGTCGATCACAGCCAGTCCGGCGCAATCATGGCGTTCAGAATCCTCGATCACATGCATTTTCCGCCCGAGGAAATCGGACAGATCGTCTCAGCCATCGGCAACCATGATGAAGGCTTCGGCGTACCGGTCAGCGCACTGGCAGCTGCGCTCATTCTTGCAGATAAAAGCGATGTGCGGCGCAACCGCGTCAGAAATCAGGATATCTCCACATTTGATATTCATGACCGCGTCAATTATTCGGTCACAAAATCAGAGCTCAAGATCAATGAGGCACATACGATCATCAAGCTCAAGCTGCATGTTGATACCAGATACAGCTCTGTGATGGATTACTTTGAGATTTTCTTACAGCGCATGATCCTTTGCAGAAAAGCTGCGGATAAGCTGGGACTGGAATTCAAGCTGATCATCAATGAGCAGCAGCTCATCTGACAAACAAGCGCCGGTATGCATCAGTCAGCCGGCAATTTACAAAAAACGGCCGAAATGATCTTTCAGCCCAACAACAGGAGGACTCCATTATGAAAAAATCAATCATTGCGATTTCGCTTCTTGCTTCGATGCTGGTGCTTGCATCATGTGACACGCCGGGCGGAACGCCGACAGTATCCGTAGCAGATTCCGCCGCGGAGCAGACAGCCGCTGTGACCGAAACCACATCCGCAGCGGAAACAGCCGCAGGTACAGAAGCAACAGTCACAGAAGCCGCAGCAGAAACCGTCACGGCGCCGACTTCAGCATCGACCGAAGCCGAAACCGCTGCCGTCACAACCGAAATGCGCGGCGCACCGGATCATGATTTCACAGTCATCGCAGGTGTGTGGTATATTGACGGTGATCCGACGGCTGCATCCATCAAGATTTCCGCGGACGGCACATTCAAATCCTACTACGCATCCGGCAATCTCGAAAACGAAGGCACGATCCGCCGCGAGAGCGAGGAGATCGAAGGCACCACCAATTACTGGTACACCCTCTATGACAAAAACGGCGAATATGTCATGGGCTTCCTTGACACCGGCAGCAGCACCGATCTCTATGTCGGCAACGGCGCTACGCCGCACTATCAGAAATTCGGCGAAGGCGGTCTTGCGGATGACGGACGCGGTCCGGGCGAAGAATTTGTCGGCAGATGGAACTGCGACCGTGTCTATCTGACAATCACGCAGAATTCTGATACAGAATTCCATGCGCTCGTCAAATGGGGTTCCAGTGCGTCCTCGCATGTGGAATGGGACTATCCGC
>JAGKVC010000095.1 GCA_021152595.1 Clostridia bacterium | reverse complement strand
CTCCGGCAGTGGATCGCGCAGTATCCCGATGCGGAATCTGCTGCCGCGGATGCAAAGGGCTTCCGGATGCTGCCCGTCAGAACCGTAACCGGAACACGCCTGCTGCCTGCCTTCCTGCCGGATCATGCCGCCTTGCAGACACCGCAGGGCAGGGGAGAGCAGCCGCTCGATATCCTGCTTGCGCTGACCGATCAGCCGGATACGCCTGCGGTGATCCCTGCATGCTGCGTGCAGGAAATCCCCCGAATCAAACGAAAATGAGGTGCTTTTTATGCAATTATTCACATTCTGGATGAACCTGCTCCGCCGCAGATTCCGGCAGCCCGAGGAGCAGGAGATCCATTTTATCAGCGGTGCAGATCAGCTTCCGCCGCCGCTTTCCCGTGCAGAGGAGGCGGAGGCATTTGCCGCGCTATCTGCCGGTGATCCTGCCGCGCGCGAAAAGCTGATTGTCCACAATCTGCGGCTGGTCGTGTATATTGCAAAGAAATTCGAGACGCCTGCCGCCTCGCTCGATGATCTCATCTCGATCGGCTCAATCGGGCTGATGAAAGCCGTTGCGACCTTTTCGCCGGAGAAGAATATCAAGCTCGCAACCTATGCCTCGCGCTGCATCGAGAATGAAATCCTGATGCACCTGCGGAAGGTTGCGCAGTACCGCGCTGAAATCTCGATCGACGAGCCGCTCAATGTCGATTGGGACGGCAATGAGCTTCTGCTCTCCGATCTGCTCGGCACGGATGAGGACGCCGTCTGCCGCGATATCGAAAATGAATCCGAGCGAAAACTGCTCCGTGAGGCGGTGATGCGGCTGAATCCGCGCGAACGGCAGATCATGGAGATGCGCTTCGGGCTGAACGGCGAGGAGGAGAAAACGCAGAAGGAGGTCGCGGATCTGATCGGGATTTCGCAGTCCTATATCTCGCGGCTGGAAAAAAAGATCATCCGGCGGCTGCGGGATGATCTGGAAGCGGTGATATTCAGTTGAGCTGTATCTCTGCGGTTGGAAACGCTTTTGCGCAGTAATCATCTATTTCCGCAGCTTTCAGGTATTCGGCATAGTCTCTGGTTCTGCCGTCGGCTTTATACTGTTCATAGCAGGCATACAGCCGTTTATAATATTCAAATCTGCATGCAAGATATTCGCTGACACGGTGTTCTGCCATAATCGCTTTACACTGCTGCATGCACTGATCTATGACCGCCTGTTCGAGAATACATCCTTCCGGAAAATGATGCGCGCCCCAGCCGAGTTCATCCACAAAAGATGCAAACAGCAGATCGACTGTTTTCTGATCGCAGGCACTGCTTGCATAGGCGGCTTCGAGATACCGCACAGCAGATTCCGCGCCTGCGGGATGATTCCGGAACAGTTCATAATACCAGCGCAGCTCCGGCATATTTCCCGCTTCACACCGCGGTGTCAGCCATTCACGGACAGATTCGCTGAGCGCGTAGGGCATATTGCCGTTTCCGCGCCGATGCAGCGGCTCCCATGCGGCTTCGTCGCAATAGGCTGTCAGAAACTGATGCAGAATGCTGTCCTGCTCCGCGGCGGGCAGACTACGCAGCCATGCGGCGGTTGCCTGTATATCCGTATTTGCCTGCTTTTTCAGCCCCTTTTCATATAGCGCAAGATAGGAAAACAGTCGGTCGCTGAATGCTTTGTACAACATGATTTGCCCCCGTTCGTGGAATGAGGTGGAATCTCCGGATTCAAAGTCCTGCGGTCAGCATACTCCCGAGAATCGTCAGGTGGCTGATATCGAGATTGCTCCACTTGCGGAATCTGCCGTAGAGCCCGAATGCCGCGAGTGCAGCAGGCTTGCCGTCCTGCTCTGCGAGATACAGCACGGCACCGAGCAGATTCTCATTTGCAAGCCGCGCATAGACCGCATCGTCGATGCCCTCAAGCGCATTGATGTTGTCGATCACGCAGACGCGGTCGGCGTTGTAATGCTGCGCGAACGGCTCAGCGGTCAGCAGCGATGCATCCCCTGCAAAGGGATGTCCCCAGCTTGAAACAGGCTGCCATTCCGGTGCGGTGAAGATCTGGATGCCGTCAAGCCCGAACTGCGCCCCGATGCGCTGCAAAACATTCTGAATCTCCGGCTTGCCGTGCAGATATTCCTGTACGAGGTCTGCCGTGAAGCCTGCATTGCTCTGGACAGGCGGCGCGGCGTAGAGATCGGAATAATCGCGCGCACGGTTCGGCTGTACGGCACCGTGCTTTTCCACATCATAAATGACGTAGCGGTTGTGTCCCTTTTCATGCGCGATGTAGAGCGCCTTATCCGCCTGCATGAACAGTTCCTCGTAGTCCTTGGCGTTGACCGGATAGCAGGCAGCGCCCATCGAGCAGGTGACATGTGCGAGCGGTTTCTGCTCGCCGCCGGATTCCCATGCCCATTCAAATTTCGTCCGGATTGCACGCAGAATGCCGCGCAGATCGGTCTCATCCGCGATGCCCTCCAATACGAGCAGGAACATACCGCCGCCGATTCTTCCGGCTGCGCCGCGTGTGCCGATCTCCGTCTTGAGGATATGCGAGAGCGTGAACAGCACCTCGTCGCCGTACATATGCCCGTAGCGGTCGTTGATGCCCTTGAAATCGTCAATGGTCAGCAGCACCAGCGCGACGGTCTCCGCAGGCTGTGCTGCCAGAACCGCCTTTGCATGTGCCGTAATCGCATTTTTATTGAGCAGATCGGTCGCGGAATCGCGTGTCGCCTCGATCAGCCAGCCGGGCTCCTTGCTCTTGTATTTTGCATGCAGAAACCCGATCGTGCCGAGCACCTCGCGGCTGCCCGGTGCATCGGAGCGCGTAACACCGCGGAATGCGCAGTATTCCATGCGCTGCCCGTTTGAGCAGACGCTCGTCTCCAGTTCACACTGAAAACGGTTTGCGCCGGATTCAATCTCGGAGCAGAGCTTCTCAAATTTCGGGATATCGCGTTCCTCGATCATGCCCTTTTCGATCGCCTGCGTTTTCCAGTCCGCAAGCCGCATATCGGTCAGGATATTCTCGCGGCAGCAGTCGAAGCTCATGAGCTGAATGCGCTTTGTCCGGAACGAATACCGGAATGCAAGATCGCGCATCAGATTGAGATAGAAGCGGTAGTCGCTGTTTTCGGACATTGATTGCAAAAGCTGCCGCTGCATCCGGTATGCATTGGTGATGCGGAGCTGATACTGCCGCTCCTCGCCTTCGCCGTGCGCCGTCATGCTGACGAGCATCCAGCGGTAATCCTCCGCGATGCCGCGCATCCGCAGCGCAATCTGTTCTGTTTGCCCGTCACGCAGACCGTGTGCAAGCCCGAGCAGACGCTCCGTATCTGCATCGTGGACGGTCCGCAGGATCGAATAGATCACATCGTCCCCGAAGTAATGAAAAAACGCCGCATCCGCATAGACCATATGAAAATGTGCGTCCGTTGTGACACAGCCGTTCATCGGTTTGGTACCGTTCATCGCCATGCACCTGCCTTTCCATTTTATTATAACAAAAATCACATTTGCTGTCAACTTTGACGGGAACGGGATTTTTTTCAATAACCCCTTGACAAATCTGCCGGAATATGATATAATAACTCTTGCAGTGCCGGAAAGATACCGAACTGACCGCACTGGTTTTGTTGTGCGAGTGTAGTTCAATGGTAGAATTCCAGCCTTCCAAGCTGGTTACGTGGGTTCGATTCCCATCACTCGCTTCGTCATCCTATGATGACAAATGCGCCTTTAACTCAGCTGGATAGAGTAACTGCCTTCTAAGCAGTAAGTCAAAGGTTCGAATCCTTTAAGGCGCGTCTGCTTACAGCCGGAGCATTGCTCCGTTTGATAAACTGAATATGGTGGGTATAGCTTAGTTGGTTAAAGCGTCGGATTGTGGTCCCGAAGACCGAGGGTTCGAATCCCTCTACCCACCCGCTAAGGGAATGCCGTGTTTACGTGAAAATTTCGTAGACACGGTGTTTTTATTATCTTGAATTTTACAGATTTTTTCTGTATTTTGAAGTGCCCTTCACTCCGAATAGTTCACAAAAAAGACAGTTTGTCAATATGCAGACAGAAGCAGCCGCCGATGTGTTTTTTCACACCGGCGGCTGTTCTCATTTATCTGTCATGAAGAATCTGTGTATCAATCGAGCTTTGCGATTTTGCGGAGGATTGCGGTTACATCATCTCCGGAGATGTTGTCGTCATGATTCATTTCTTACATTATTCAAACATCTTCGCTCAGCAGCTTTCGCTTTAGAATAGTTAGATCGGCTGCGCTCAGTATGCCATCACCGTTGAGATCCGCAGTTTGCCAGTTGGGGATGTCCACATAGCCTTCGCTGAGCAGCCATTTTTGCAATAATACCGCATCGGCAATACTGACCTCTCCGTTGCTGTTAACATCACCGGCAGGCAGCTCAACAGGCAACGCAAGAAATTTCCGTCCGTATTTCTTTGCGTATGCTTCAGCTGTTGATCCGATATAACCATGAATGACGAGATCTGCTTCCTCATAATTCTGCTCACCGATAATCAACTCGTCCGACTCATCGGCCGGCGGAATGAAGCGATAGGTAGCGGGAATGGTTTTCTCATTGTCGAAAATCTCGCAATCTGGATCATAAATGAAAATATCGCTCGTCGCGCGTGCAGCGGAGAAAGTACGCTCACCGATAAAATGACCGCGATGCCGCAGCACTGATGTCGCGCAGGAACTGATGCCTGCAACGCAGAGAGTGCCGATATGCTGCACTGTTTCCGGAACATCGAGTACGCGTAAATTCTTCTGGACAAAGAATGCCAATTCTGCGATGCCGACTGTGCCCGTGCGAAGAATCGCTGTCTGCACATTCTCATCGCTGCCAACGACCCAGTTTCCGACATACTGCACGCCGCCGATATTCTCGATGCACCCAGCGTTCTCAAAGGCACTGCTGCCGATTGCCGTCACTGTCTCTGGAATTTCAAAATCGGTCAGTGCAGTGCAACCGGAGAAGGAACCATAGCCGATGGTATCAACTGTACCGCGAAAGCGTACTGTTTCAAGTGCGGTGCAACCGAAGAAAGTATCACCGCCAACCATAGTTACCTGCTCGGGAAGCTCCACCTCTCATAGCACAGGACATGCTGCACGGTCTCCGGAATGATCGCAGTCTCCAACGTCATACACGCAGCAAAGGCAAAATCACCGATAGATTCCGTTTCGGCAGGAATCGAAAGATCCGTGATGCCGCAAGCGGGCGGACAGCCAATCAGCGTTTTCATATCCTTAGTGTAGATGAGTCCGTCGAATGAGGCATAGTAGGGATTTTGCGCAGAGACGCATACCTCTGTAACCGATGGAACGGGCTGCTCACTATTTCTTTCGCGTCCGGGCAAGGGGGTCAACGGCGTGAGCGAGATGTTCACACTGCCGGAGGATGTCCTGTTCAGGAGCACACTTGTTGTACAGATTAGGTCATACCATGAGATATGGTCAAAACAATCTGGCAGAGTAATGCTTGTGAGATTACGACAGAAGCCGAAAGGGGTTTCCACTGCACCGCGCACCGGCACACCACTGACCTCCGCAGGGATTTCAGCAGCGACGATATCACGGTCGGTGCATTTTGAAAGCACGGCGTAATCCTCATAAACATGGAACTGAAAAATGCCCTCGGTTACAGTACGGTAGGCAGCGTCCGGATCTGGAAAGGCATTTGCAGCTTCCATGGCTCGCTGTTGGTTGTATTCGGTCATAAGTCCAGCTTCAATCGCCGCAGCGGGTTGTGCACAGGCGGCTATCGCACCGCAAAGCATGGTGAGTGCTGCGAGTGCAGTAAGAATGCGCTTATTAATGAGACTCCTCCTTTGGATTTCAGTATGCTTTGGCAAGACTGTCTTTCATGTTCTTTTCCTATATTGTATCACATTATAATCACGATTTCAATACATTTTTGAAAATAGAAGGGAGGCTGCATATTGAGCTTTTTCAGTTGAATATCCGGTTATTCAATAAATAAGCATCATAAATCTGAATTAATTAAGCTCTATTGGATTCCTATTAACGGGAAGAGAAAAAAGAATTCTTTTGTCGTCTATGGCAATCACCGCCTTTCGTGTTTGCCTTCACCCATATGAACGACATTTTTCAGAATCGGTTACTCCTGTTCTGATATTTTTTATTGTATCATTCGGTATTTCTTTTGTCAACATGCAGACAGAAGCAGCCCGATCTGTTCGCTGCCGCTGAGATCGCCTTTGATCGTGATAATATCTGTTTTCATATAAAAGCCTCCTTGACTGCGCATTCGGGACGGTGCGTTTGGTTGATATATTTGCCGCTGTACATGAGACATTGACAAATGTTTATTGATTGAATACAATCCTATCATATGCAGAGACGGCATGCCGGTTTCTGCTTATAAAATTTGCCTATCAGTCACAATCATCTTTCTGTATTGGACAAATTCATATCGGTATGGTATGATATGGACAGAAACAAACAGGGAGTGAATACCGATGAAACAGATCACAAGATCTCTTTCGCTTTCAGAGCGAATGCGATGTTGCAAAGCTGCATCCGATTTATGATTCAACATTCTGAAAATATGAAATATGAAAGGTGAGAAAGATCATTATGAATAAGAAAATCAGACTGGCTGCTGTCTTTGCAGCACTTTCGCTGCTGACAGGCTGCGGCGCATTCAATACCGAACAGACTGCGGCACCGGCTGCCGTTGCAGAGGAATCCTCCTCCGCAGAAACCGAAGCGGAAACCTCTGAGGTTCCGGATTGCTGCGAGGGTGCGGAGACATCCGATTGCTGCAAGGAAGAGGAGAAGCCGGATTGCTGCAAGAAGGACGATGTATCCGAAGCGGCAGACACCGCAGACGCCGCACCGGAGAAAACAAAATTCGAGCTCGGACATCTCAATTCCACGGCGCATCTGCTGGCATTTGTCGCCGCGGAGGAGGGCTATTTCAAGGATGAGGGACTCGACGTCACGCTGACACAGTTCTCCAGTGCATCGGAACTGGTCAACGGACTGGAATCCGGCAAGCTCGATGCTGCATTCATCGGCTCCGTTCCGACGCTGACCTTCCAGAGTCAGGGACATGATGTTTCCGTCTTCGGCGGCGCAATGACGAACGGCCACGGCTACGTCATCAAGCCGGAATATACCGAGGGACTGGAATCATGGGATATCAGCATCCTCAAGGGCAGAAATGTCGCATCGGTCAAGAACAGCGTGCAGGATGCAGAATTGCAGATCCTGCTGAAAAATGCCGGCATTGAGATCGGCGAGGGTGAGGATAAGGTCAATATTGTCTACTTCGACAGCCAGAAGGATGCCTACACCGCCCTGCAAAACAATACGATTGACGCGGCATCGGTCTATTCGCCGTATGCATCCCTTGCAGAGGGCTCCGGCTACAAGATCGTCTACCGCTGCTCCGAGGAGCCTGCACTGGAAAATCAGCCGTGCTGCCGTCAGGTTGCACCGACCGCCGCGCTTTCGGAGTATCCGAATACCTATCAGGCATTTGAGCGCGCGCTGATCCGTGCATACGCATTCTCGCAGGAAAATGAAGAGGGCACGATCAAGGATGTCAAGGCGCATATCGACATTGATGAGGACTATATCCGAACCGAGGTTTACGGCGGATACGGTGCGTCCAATCCGGATCCGGATAAGCAGGGCACCAAGGCACTCAAGGATTCGATCGTCGAGCTTGGATATACCGAAGATTACGATATTGATTCGCTGTATAACACGGATATCTATAAGAATGCGCTCGCATCTGTGACCGCGAAGAATCCGGACAGCGAAATCTACAAGAGTTTACAGGAGCATTTCGATGTCTACGAATAAAATCGAGATCAAACATCTCTCCGTGGATTATACGGAGCGGGGCAAACGCTTCAATGCCCTGCATGATGTGTCATTCGGCGTCGGCGCAGGCGAATTTGTCAGCGTGATCGGCGCGAGCGGCTGCGGAAAATCCACGCTGCTCAGTGTCCTTGAGGGCATCTATCAGGCGGCGGACGGCAGTGTCGAGATCGACGGTCATGCACTGCACGGCACCGGCAGAGAGCGCGGCGTTGTGTTCCAGCATTATTCGCTGTTCCCGTGGATGACCACGCGCAGCAATATCGCATTCGGCTTGAAGCAGGTGCGGCATGATATCAACCGCCGCGAGCGCCTGAAAATTGCCGATGAATTCTTGGGCAAGGTCGGGCTGGAGGGCTTCGGAAAGAAATATCCCTCGCAGCTTTCCGGCGGCATGCAGCAGCGCGCTGCAATTGCCCGTGCGCTTGCAATGGATACGGAGATCCTGCTGATGGATGAACCCTTCAGCGCGATCGACGCCAAAAACAGAGTCAATCTGCAGGAGCTGCTGCTCTCCCTCTGGGAGGGCGACAGCCCCGCCAAACGCAAGACCGTCGTATTTGTGACACATGATATTGACGAAGCAATTCTGCTCTCTGATAAAATCGTCGTGCTGACGGCACACCCCGGAACGGTCAATGAGATCGTTCCGGTGCCGTTCGCGCGACCAAGAAAGCGCGATGAACTTGTGAAAACAGAGGAATACGGCAAGTTCCGGAACCGTCTGCTCTCGCTGCTCTATCATGATGTCGGAGAACGCATCGGCGGCGAGGAGGTCATTATATGACATGGAAAAAGCGCTTTCTGCGCGTGACGCATCTGCTGTTTCTCATTTTGCTGCTCGTACAGCTTCTGCCGGACCGCTCAGCGAAGGATGTCCATACCGGCGCGCTGATCGCCTTTGCGGTCGGATTGGAGGCAGCCGCTCTGATCGGCTCGTTTCTGATTAAAAAAGCGGAAAGCCTCTCACTTCTGCTGGATATTGCAGGCTTTATCTTTGTGCTGCTGACGGTCTGGTCGCTTGCAACGGCAAAGTTCAATATTCTCAATGATGTACTGTTTCCGGCGCCGGGAAAGGTGCTGGCGCAGTTTGCAGAGGACCGCGAAAAAATCCTCATCAATATCCGCAGCTCGCTCGGGATTACGTTGCAGGGCTTTCTGCTTGCGGCAGTTGCTGCAATTCCGCTCGGACTGTTCCTCGGCTGGAATGCAAGACTCGGCGGTGCTGCGACCTATATCTCCAAATTTTTCAGCTCGATTCCGCCGATTGTCTATATCCCTTACGGCATTGCGCTGCTGCCGACATTCCGCTCTGTCTCGGTATTCGTCATTTTTCTGGCGACCTTCTGGCCGGTGTTTGCCGGTACGATGAGCGGCGTTATGCATGTCGATCAGCGGATCATTGATTCCGCAAAGGTACTCAATGTCCGCAAGCCGGAGATGCTGTTCTCGGTGATTCTGCCTGCCGCGCTGCCGCAGATCTTCCTCGGATGCAATCAGGGACTCAGCGTCTCGTTCATCCTGCTGACCTCTGCGGAAATGATCGGCGCAAGAGACGGCATGGGTTATTATGTGAAATACTATTCCGATTTCGGTGACTATACGCGCACGATCACAGGACTGCTTGTCATCGGCATTGTTGTCATTGCCGTGACATTCCTGTTCAATCAGCTCCAGCATTATCTTCTGCGCTGGAAAAAATGATCTATGATCCCTTGGACGGCTGTTCAGGGGATTTCCGCGTCTCTCCGAAGATCACTTACCGCAGAAAAAATTTTTGTGCAGATTGCCGATTATCGTTTTTTCCTATTGACATTGTATGCGAGTTGTGCTGTAATCCATACAGTTCCGATAGGAATACTAATAATTTGAGAAAGGAGCGCCGGAAATGCTGAATCGAATTTGTATGATGTGCTGTTGCATGGATAATATGAACAATTCCATATCCATACCGGCACCTGCAATCGGAATGTCTGCGCGGCGATGTTGCTCCTTCTGCTGCGATGAATAAACAGGCAAAATCTGAAAAAGCGCGGAGTGCGGTATGCATTCTGCGCTGTTTTTATGCATTCAGGAGGATTTATGGTTGACCAGCAGGAGAGCGTGACGGCAAAGCTCTGTGCCTTTGCAAGAGCATGGCATGCCGTCCGCGTCAGGGAGAAAATATTTGACGATGATCTTGCATTTGACATCATGGGCAAAGAGGAATACGATGCGATGTTTGAGTTCGTGCGGCGCGGTTTTTCCGCAGAGGGGGAGCCCTTTTCCCGTGAGGATGCCGAGCAGATCATCAGTGAATACATTGCGCCGATTCCGCTTTCGCGCATTCATTTCACGGAGAGCCGGTTAGAGCAGTATGCTTATCAGAACGGCAGAATCCAGTATGTGATCTGCGGCGCCGGTTCCGATACCTTTTCATTCCGGAATCCGAATCCCGATATTGAGATTTTCGAGATCGACCATCCCGATACGCAGCGGTACAAGCGCGAGCGTATCCGGCAGCTCGAATGGAATGTACCGAAAAATGTGCATTTTGTGCCGGTCGATTTTGAGCGTGAGCGCATGACGGATAAGCTGCTCGAAGCGGGCTTTGATCCGAACCGGAAGACATTTTTCAGTATCCTCGGCGTGACCTATTATCTGACGCTTGATGTGTTTGCACATACCCTCGAACAGATCGCGGAGCTTTCCGCACCGGAGAGCGCGCTCGTGTTCGATTACCCGATGCAGGGGCAGGATTATCCGGCGCGTGTGCAGCGGCTCGAGGAGATCACCGAATCCCTCGGCGAGCAGATGCGCGGCGGCTATGCATATAACGATGTATCGCGTGCGCTTTATGCGCTCGGCTTCCAGATTGACGCAAATCTGACACCGGAAAAGGTGCAGGCGGCATATTTCAGCGGCAGAGCCGACCGCATGCACGCATTTGAAAACGTGAGCCTGATCTCGGCAGTTTATACCGCAGGCTACAGCTTTGAATAAGGAGTATCATTATGAGCAGATATCAGTATCCGGAGACCGCACTGATTCACGGCGGCATCTCCAACGATCCGCGCACCGGCGCAGTCAATGTCCCGATCTACCAGACCTCGACCTATCAGCAGGACGGTCTCGGCAAAATGCGCGGCTATGAATATTCCCGTACCGGCAACCCGACAAGAGAAGCGCTCGAAAAGCTGATTGCAGAGCTGGAGGGCGGCTATGCAGGCTTTGCATTCGGCTCCGGCATGGCGGCGATCACGGCGGTCCTGAGCCTGCTGAACAGCGGCGACCGCGTGCTGATTTCCAGCAATGTCTACGGCGGCACATTCCGCGTACTGGATAAGGTATTCAATCATTTCGGCATCACTTACACGATTGCCGACACCGCCGATCTCGGCGTATTTGAAACGCAGATCACGCCGGATACAAAAGCGGTAATCATCGAAAGTCCGGCAAATCCCCTGATGACGGTCACGGACATTGCGGCGGTCTCGGAGATCACGCATCAGCACGGACTGCTCGTCATTGTCGATAATACGTTCATGACGCCTTATCTGCAAAAGCCGCTCGCGCTCGGTGCGGATATTGTGGTACACAGTGCGACGAAATATCTCGGCGGACACAGCGATGTCGTTGCAGGACTCGCGGTCGTCAGCACGGCGGAGCTTGCGGAACGGCTCGCATTCATCCAGAATTCAACGGGCGGCGTGCTCGGACCGTTTGATTCGTTCCTGCTGATCCGCGGCATCAAGACGCTTGCCGTCCGCATGGACCGTCATGTGGAAAATGCGGAGAAGGCGGCGGCATTCCTCGCGGCGCATCCGGCAGTGAAGCGCGTATATTATCCCGGTCTGCCGGAAAGTCAGGGCTATGCGGTCAACAAAAAGCAGGCGAAAAACGGCGGCGTGATGATCTCCTTTGAGCTGCACGAAAATTATGATATCCGCGTATTTTTCGAGCGCCTGGAGCTTGTGATGCTCGCGGAATCGCTCGGCGGCGTGGAGTCGCTCGTCTGCCATCCGGCAACCATGACGCATGCATCCATTCCGGCGGAGATCCGCAGGCAGGTCGGCATCACAGACGGTCTGATCCGGCTGTCGGTCGGCATTGAAAATATTGCGGATATCCTCGCAGATCTGGAGCAGGCGATCGCTCAGGCGGAGGTGCGCCATGCATGAGATCCGTGATCTGTCGCTCTGGGAGAGCGGCGAGCAGAAAATCCAGTGGGTGAAAAACAATATGCCGCTTCTGCGGAGCATCGAGGCGGATTTTACGAAAACAAAGCCTTTCGCAGGCAAGCGCATCGCGCTCTCGATTCATCTGGAAGCGAAAACTGCGTATCTCTGCCGTGTACTGGCGGCAGGCGGTGCAGAAATGTATATCACCGGCTCCAATCCGCTTTCGACACAGGATGATGTCGCGGCGGCGCTTGTACACAGCGGACTGAATGTCTTTGCATGGCACGGTACAACGCCGGAGGAATACGAAGCGCATACACGCCGCGTGATCGAGGCACAGCCGCATTTCATTATCGACGACGGCGGCGATCTGGTCACGCTGATTCATAACGAATACCCCGGGCTGCTCGGAAATGTGATCGGCGGCTGCGAGGAGACTACCACCGGCATTCTGCGCCTGAAAGCAATGGCAAAATCCGGCGAACTCAAATTCCCGATGATGCTTGTCAATGATGCAGACTGCAAGCATCTCTTTGATAACCGCTACGGCACCGGACAGTCTGTCTGGGACGGCATCAACCGCACGACAAATCTGATTGTCGCAGGCAAGACGGTCGTCATTGCAGGTTACGGCTGGTGCGGCAAGGGCGCCGCAATGCGCGCAAAGGGACTCGGCGCGAAGGTGATCGTCACCGAGGTTGATCCCGTGAAGGCGATCGAGGCTGTCATGGACGGCTTCACCGTCATGAAAATGGAG
>JAGKVC010000256.1 GCA_021152595.1 Clostridia bacterium | reverse complement strand
GATCTCATATTCACGGAGCGTCAGCTCGCAGATCACGCCGTCAGCGGTGACCTCATAGGTGCTGCGGTTGACAAGCACACCGCCGATTTGCAGCGCATCCGGCTCCTTTTTCCGGCTGCGGCGCAGCACTGCCTCGACTTTTTTGATCAGAAGCGGCATAGAAACCGGCTTTGTGATGTATTCGTCAATATCCAGTTCATAGCCTTTGAGCTGATGCGCTTCATCATCGAGTGCTGTCAGCATCATAACAGGGATATCCTTTTGCTGCTTCAGCTCTGCACAGAGTCCGAAGCCGTCGGTTGTGCCGGGCAGCATGACATCGAGAAGGTACAGGTCAAAATCATGCTCTGAAACGGATTTACGGGCTTCATCAGCATCACCGGCAGCCGTTACTTCATGACCTGCATGGATCAGAAACGTCGTCAGAAGCTCCTGAAAATCCGGATTATCCTCCACTACAAGAATCTTTGCCGTATGCGCCACTCCTTTCTGATTCAAAATCGGGTATCCGGTTCAGGTTGTCTCATTCTGAGGGATCGTACCGCTGTACTGTACACAACGCTCTTTCGCCTGAACGGTGACAAGTACGGAATCTGTTTGCAGCTCAGCAGGCAGGTAGCAGGAAAAGCCGTTTGCCTGATGCTGTTCAAGTTCCAGTGCCTCCTGTTCACAGCAGAGAAACGCCTGATAGGTCTTCTCGCCGACTGTCACGTATACTGCATCGGCATCCGAGAGCGCCGCATCAAACAAACCGTAGAGATGCAGATATTTCCCCATGACAGACGCTTCCAGACGCAGCGTGTCAGAATCGGGAGCAGGTTTCGAGACGGGCAGCACCGCCTCCGGTGCCGGCATCTGCGGTGCATGCGTCAGGAGACGGTCGAGATTGCGCTCAACCAGCTCGTATACAACATAGTCATATGGTGTGAATTCCAGTGTATCGAGCGGTACCGCATTCGCACGGACAAATTCACATGATGCAAAGCGTTCGCCGAGCAGCGGAATCAGCGCTCTGCCGAAGGAATCTCGGAACATCAGCAGTGTGCCGGATCCGTTTTCACAGGTCGTGCGGATACTGAGATCGTCAATACTCCGCATTCTGCCGACATACTGATAAGTCTGCGGAATCGCATACACCGCATTCTGATCGGGGTTCTTTTCAGCAGGCGAAAGCATATCCCAGAGATCGCCGTCCCAGTCATTCGTTTCAGTACGCGGAGCTTCCGCAAATCCAAGATCGTCAATCCCGAGCGTCTGCATCAGCGTCTGATAGCCGAGCATTGCGCCGTCACCGTTCCAGTGCGTATCGGTTTTGTGATACAGCGGAGGGGAATCCTGTGCTGCCGCATTCCGCAGTGTGCCGCGCCAGTCGCAGACCGTGAAATCCATCTGAGAAAGTGCAGCATAGAGTGCATCCAGATTGTTCTGATTACCGGTTTGCAGATAACGGGCAGGAAGATACTCCGGATAGATACTTGCTTTATTCGGCGCAGCGGCAAACACGAGCTTTGCGCCATGCGATCCGGCATACTGCTGCATCATCTGCATGTTATAGACGATGTGCCGGATTTCGTTTTCATCGAGCGTGCGGACGCCGGTCGAATCCGGTACAGTCGGCGTATAAAACAGCCAGCCGTCCTTTCCGATGATCACATCCTTTTCCGAGGAGACATGAAACACATTGCCGGTCAGCTTGCTGTAAGCAGTGACAAGCTGACTGCGGAAGCCGAAGCTGTCACTGAACCAGGCATCAAATTCAGCAGGATAATCGAGATTGAGCGTATGATCCTCTTTCCGGAATGAAGGCTTTTCCGCAAGCACACGGTTTTCAGTATTATATTCGCCCGTCTCATTTGCAGCAGTATCACCGCGCAGTTCACGGACGGTCAGCGCAGTCGCAGGAACCGCCAGAATGCCCAGCACAGCAGCAGCATAGAGAATGCGGAGCGTATTTTTGATTTTATCAGCCATAGATACCTCCACAAACTCAGAAACGGAAATAGATAAACGGATGATAGGTCGTTGCGGCTGCATTCATAATGCAAAGAATGAGCAGACCGACCGTGATGACACCAAGCACTGCTTCGGCAGGAAATGCCGCAGTTTTTTTGGCATGCTCAGCAATCTGCTTCGGGAGCGGTGTGCAGCCGATCAGCGCCAGTACGATCACAGTCACAGCAAGCGGCGTCAGAAGCTGTGTACATGCTGAAAGCGCGGTCATAGAAAGATTCTTTCCGCTGAACATGCAGATATAGAACTGCAATGCCTGCGAAACTGTATTCGCGCGGAAGATCACAAATGCACATACAACCGCAAGAATCGTATACAGATGCAGATACCATGTTTTGCGCGGCGGTTCCTTTTTGCCGCGGCGGATCACCGATTCTATATGCATCAGCGCGCCGTTGATGATGCCCCAGAGGACAAATGTCCAGCTTGCGCCGTGCCAGAGACCGGTACACAGAAAGACAATCCACTTGTTCCGGACAGTCTTTGCTGCACCTTTCCGGTTGCCGCCGAGCGGAATATACAGATATTCGCGGAACCACGATGTCAGAGAGATATGCCAGCGGCGCCAGAATTCCGTAATGGATGCGGCACAGTAAGGATAATTGAAGTTCTCCGGAAATTCAAATCCGAAGATTTTTCCCATGCCGATTGCCATATCACTGTAACCGGAGAAATCGTAGTAGATTTGCAGCGTATAGCAGAATGCGCCGAGCCATGCAGTCGGCAGCGCAAGCGTATCTGTCATGCCGAAAACGGTATCCGCAATCAATCCGACCGTATCCGCGATCAGGAGCTTTTTGGAGAGTCCGAAGATCATG
>JAGKVC010000094.1 GCA_021152595.1 Clostridia bacterium | reverse complement strand
CCACTGGAGTTATATACAGATGAATGGAATTGTGAAGTTTATGGAGATGTACGGGATAAACTACATCACTACAGCCATAATAGCCTTTATTGGTGTCCTGACCATTAAAAACATTCTCAGTCTCATTGAAAAGGGTATTCTGGACAGTCATGTAGACAGGTCCCTGATATCCTTCATTGTGACACTATGCCGCATAGCCCTGTACATTGGACTGCTCTTCATTGTTCTGGGAAGATTGGGTATTCCACTTACAGGAATGGTATCTGCGCTATCTGCCGTCTGGCTGGCGCGGTGCGAACGCCGAATTTTCGCACCTGCTGCCGGAGACCGACCGCTACTGGGTGGGGTGAGCATATGAATTTTGCATGCAGATGCGGCTACCACTTTTATGACAATTCTGACAATCTGAGCTTCAAGGCACATATCCTTGCCGATGAGGACTGGAATGAATTTGTCGGGTATCTTGAAGATGCTGAAAAGCCGCATACTGAGAAGATTGAAAATATGGGAAGATCCCTGGATCTGCTGGAACGGTGTATCTACCAGTGTCCCGAATGCGGCAGGCTGTTTCTGGAGAGTGCAGACGGCAGCCTGACCATGTTCACGCCGAACGATACCGCTGAACCGGAGCCGGATGTCAACCGGCATATGCTGATCTCCTCGCACGGCGAAAACTGGCACGGGATCCTGTCCGGATGGTGGGAGGATCCGAAGCCGAAGTGGAGAGAGTATGCAGGCTGTGTTTCCGTCATGATGAATGAAGAAACAGCGCCTGCGTTCCACTCGAACGATTATGCAGAAACAGAGCGGCAGTTCCATGTGATATTTGAAAAGCTGCGCGCCGAGGACAGCATCCATTATGCCGCATTTCATGTCTATGAGCAGGGCGGTTCCCGCTGCATCTTTTCATGGAACAGACCGGATACACCGTAACAGGAGAAATGAAAATGGAAAAAGAAAAGCAGAAAAAACGGATCATCCGTGCAGCGGTGCTGCTGGTGATTGCTGCTTTGATCGCAGTCTGGTGGCTGATGCCGATCCGTATTCTGAAAGGGTATCGGCCGGAGGACATCACCAAGATTGAAATTGACGGAATCAGCAATCGCAGGGTAACGCTCACCGACGAAACGGTAGTACGCACCATTGTCGATAATCTGTATACATGCGGTGCGGTCAAGAGCGGCATCTCATATGGAAGAATGGGCACTGTGTATGATATGTTCCTGTATGTCGGGGATAAATGCATCCGGAGATTCTGCGTCATTGATACAGAAATTACAAGAGACAGCGTATTTTTCTACACGCCGAAAAGAGGCGATCTCGCCTATAACAGAGCGTATCTTGATGAGCTTGCGGAAAAATACGAGAAAAAAGATTAAAATGAAAGGAGCATTTCCTTGTCCGATTTGCTTGAAACACTCAGGACAGCACATGATCTGACAGATTCTGAAATCCTGACATTCCTGCGCGAGCCGCAGCCGGAACAGGAACTCTTTGCCGCCGCCGATGCCGAACGCCGCAAATGGTACGGCGATGCGGTCTTTCTGCGCGGCCTGATCGAGTTCACGAACTACTGCAAAAACAACTGCTATTACTGCGGCATCCGTGCCGGCAACAGCCATGCAGAGCGCTACCGCCTGACGAATGAACAGATCCTTGACTGCTGCAAAGAGGGCTATGCGCTTGGCTACCGAACATTTGTCTTACAGGGCGGCGAGGATCCCTATTACACCGATGACAAAATCTGTGAACTGGTCTCCGCGATTGCGGTGCAGCATCCGGATTGCCGCATCACGCTTTCGATCGGGGAGAAACCGTGCGGGAGCTATCAGCGCTATTATGATGCCGGTGCGCGGCGCTATCTGCTGCGGCACGAGACCGCTTCGCCTGAGCATTACCGCATGCTGCATCCGGAGAGCATGTCGCTCGAAAACCGCAAGCGCTGTCTCTATGACCTCAAAGCAATCGGCTATCAGGTCGGCAGCGGCTTCATGATCGGTTCGCCTTATCAGACGCCGGAAAATCTGCTCGCGGATATCCGCTTTTTGCAGGAATTGCAGCCTGCAATGATCGGCGTCGGACCGTATATCACGCACACCGAAACACCCTTTGCCGATCAGCCCTCGGGCGACCTGCATCTCAGCCTGAAGATCATTGCGCTGCTGCGGCTGCTCTTCCCGAAGGCGCTGATTCCGGCGACAACGGCATTCGGCTCGATGCATCCGCAGGGACGCGAGCTTGCACTGAAAGCAGGCGGCAATGTCATGATGCCGAATCTCAGCCCGACAGCCGTCCGCAAGCTCTATGACCTCTACGAAAACAAGATCTGTACCGGCGAGGAAGCGACACAGTGCAAGGGATGTCTCGAACGGCGCATCCAATCCGCCGGTTACCGCATTGTCTCCGATGTCGGAGATTCACTTGTCAAAAATGTTTGAAACAGAAAGGAAATCATCATGGAAAACACAATGAACAAAGCATCCATCACAGACGAACAGCACCGCAAAATTCTGGAATATCTCGATGAAGCGCGCAGTAAGCACATGAACATGCTCTATCTATGCATCGCAGGCGATGTGCTGCTGCTTCTGCCCGGCGTGACCTTGTTCAAGGGCTACGGAAATATCTATTCGATGCTTGCAGGCGCGCTGTGGTATTTCTGCCTGATCGGAACCGCGATTCTGCTCCTGACAGGCTGGAACAAAAAAATCGGCAGCAATTCGGCATATGCCAGGATGCAGCGCCGTGAGTATTCCTGCGAATACATTACAGTCAGCACGACCTCGGACAGCGCAGGCAGACCGCCCTATCTGCTGAATGATGCACGCGGTCAGCAGTATATCTGCCCGATTTTCATGGAATTCAAGCAGATGCACGCAGGCAGCCGTGCAATCGGCGTATGTCTCAATGACGGCACGCGCTTTGCAGTGCATGATTCCGCAAACGGTTCATATTGAAATATCGTCCGCATCGGCAGGAACCGGTGCGGACGACTTGCATTTTTAAGAAATATATGGTATGATATAAAAGGATAACTATATAAAGGAGAAGAACAATGTATCAACTGCTCAAAACGGAACAGACTGCACGCCGCGGCGTGTTTCATACAGTCCACGGGGATTTCCAGACGCCGTGCTTCATGAATGTGGCAACGGCAGGCGCAATCAAGGGCGCACTGTCCGCGCGCGATCTGGAAACGGTAAACTGTCAGGTGATGCTGTGCAATACCTATCATCTGCATGTGCGCCCGGGCGACGGCATTGTCCGGACAATGGGCGGCTTGCAGGGCTTTACCGGCTGGAAGGGCCCGACGCTGACCGATTCCGGCGGATTTCAGGTATTCAGCCTTGCAAAGCTCCGCAAAATCAAGGAGGAGGGCGTTACCTTCCAGTCTCATATCGACGGCAAGCGCATTTTCATGGGACCGGAGGAGAGCATGCGGATTCAGTCGAATCTCGGCTCGACAATCGCAATGGCATTCGATGAATGTGTCGAGAATCCGGCGCCCTACCGCTATGCCGCGCAGAGCTGCGACCGCACAACGCGCTGGCTCAAGCGCTGCAAGGAGGAAATGGCGCGCCTGAACAGCCTGCCGGAGACGCTCAATCCGCATCAGCTTCTGTTCGGCATCAATCAGGGCTGTACCTATGCCGATCTCCGCGAGCATCATATGGATGAAATCGCGGCGCTCGATCTCGACGGCTATGCAATCGGCGGACTTGCCGTCGGAGAGCCGACCGAGATCATGTATGATATCATCGAGCATGTCGAGCCGCATATGCCGAAGGAGAAAATCCGCTATCTGATGGGCGTCGGAACGCCGCAGAATATCGTCGAGGGCGTTGCACGCGGCATTGATCTCTTTGACTGCGTCATGCCGAGCCGCAATGCGCGTCACGCAACGGTCTTCACGATACGCGGCATCATGCACCTGACGAATCAGTGCTTTGCGACCGATCCGCGTCCAATCGAGGAGGGCTGTCAGTGCCCGACCTGCCGCAATTTCTCGCGCGCCTATATCCGGCATCTGTTCAAGGCGGGGGAGCAGCTCGCAGGCAGACTTGCCGTGCAGCATAATCTCTGGTTCTATAACAATCTGATGACGCAGATCCGCGATCATCTGGATGCAGGAACCTTTGCAGATTTCCGTGCGCAGTATTCCGATCAGCTCGGAAAGCTCTGGAACGGTTAAAGAATTACAGGAGGCAGATCAATGAACAATCTGAAAAAAGCCGGCAGACTGGCATTTCTGCTGCCCTATCTCATCATACCGATTTTCGCCATGCTGTTTGAGCGTGAGGATTTGCAGAACGCTGTATTGATCTCGTATTATCTGCCCTTCGGCATCGAATCGCCGATCATCATTCTGTTTCCGCTCAGCTGGATTGTGTCCGCGATCTGCTTTATTCTCTGCGCCAAAGAGAACAAGCGGAACAATGACAAAAAGGGGAAACTCGTCAACCGGCTGATTCTGCTGTTCGCGGTCATCTGGACAATCGTTCATATTATTGCATGCGTGCATTTTATCGAAAATTTCACCATTGAGTTCTGACAGGGGGCTTTTGCATGGGCTGGATGACTGGATTGACATTCTCAACCGGCATCCGGTTCCGGGAGCATCCGCAGGAATACGAATGGACTTTCGTGCTGCAAATCGAGTAAATGCTGCAATATAATACGGAGAATCACAATGGATTTTAGCTGCTTTCTGTCCGGTATGATCCGGATCTGTACAGAACCCGTGCTGTTGTTTTTCTGGTGGAAAAAGAAGCACGCAAGGCTCTTTCCGGCGCTCGCTGCGCTGATTGTCTGCTTTCCGGTTTTTATGATCGCAAACGGCATCCGGAACGGCTTTGCACATGATGAATTTTATGCCGCGTATCTGAAACAGGGACTCCTCTACGGTATATTTGAAGAGAGCGCAAAATTCCTGATGCTCCGCTTTGCGCTGGAATCCTATGACAGCCGCAAGGATGCTGTCACATACGGGCTCGGGCACGGCTGGCTGGAGTCGTTTTTTGCAGGGCTCTCCTGCTTCGGGCTGATCGGCAGCGGCAATGCAGCGCCGGATATTCTGCTTGTCAATCTTTGGTCGGCGATTGAGGGCGCTTTGTCTGTTGCCGCACTGACGGTCATCATTTTCTACGGCATCCGCACGGGCAGATCAAAGATCACGCTGCCTGCCGTAATTCTGATTCACGCATTCAGCAATGCGTTCATGGGAATCTTCCGGTTCAGCACGCCCATTGTGATCGGGGTGATGACGCCGGTCTGTGCCGCGGTCTGTTATGCGGCATACCGCTGCTGGAAGGCGCTGGAAGATCCCTACGGGGACGAATACTGAATGATTGAGGAACGATTATTTTAACATGGCACATATCCGGCGGACACAGAACCGGATATTCTATTGTATCTGAGGTGATTGGATTGTATTTTTGCTGCGGTATAACCGAAAAAGGCACGCGCGAAAACAATGAGGATGCATTCCTGATCCGCGGAAGCGTCCGGACAGAGGGCGGCGTGCAGACAGGACTTTCGGAGCCGTTTCTCATTGCACTCTGCGACGGTGTATCCGGTGAGCAGGCAGGCGAGCTTGCTTCGCGCACCTGTCTGGAGCTGCTTTCGCAGGTGGATTATTCCTCGCGCGTCAATCTCAAGCGGCGCATTCTCGATATTCATACCACGATCGCAGAGCAGAGCGTTATGCAGAAAAGCACTGCCAATATGCAGACGACACTCTGCGGCATTGCGGTCGATGAAAATGAGGGACTGCATTGCTTCAATGTCGGTGATTCGAGAATCTACCGCTATCGCGGCGGTACACTGGAGCAGCTCAGCCGCGACCAGACGCTCGTCCAGATGCTCTATGAGGAGGGCAGCATTTCCGTTGAGGAAAAGCGCGTTCATGCGCACAGGCATATTGTCATGCCGGTAATCGGAAACCTCGAAGCGGAACCGAAGCCGGAGGTCATTGTCTATCCGGACGGCATGCGGCTCGGAGATGTGCTGATGCTCTGCTCGGACGGACTGAGCGACTATGTCACGACCTTTGAAATGGAGGAGGTCATGGCAAAGCCGAAGCCGCTCCCGAAGCGCCTGCAGGAGCTTGTTGTGCTTGCGCTCGCGAACGGCGGCAAGGATAATATCACGGTTTCGGCACTCGTCCGCTATCCGGATGAGATCCCGATTCCGGGCATCAAGGCACCGGCTGCCGAGGAATAAACGGTATTTTGCGAAACGCCGCAATCTGTTTGATTTATGCACTGCTGCACCGTATGTATCACGGAGGCTGAATATGGAATTTAAGATTCGCCATGAAACACCGCTCTTCTTTCTGGGAACCGTCTTTCCGCTCGTACTGCTGCTGGCTGCGCTCCTGCTTATGGTTGCGGTCGGACTCACGCTGCAAAATGAAACAGCCGCAATGATATTCCTCGGGCTTCTGATCGTTGCGATTGCTGCGGAGGTTATTTTCATATTTCTGTATGTGCTTGAAAAGATCTTCGGCGCGAAAATCATCATCTGTACCGATCATGTGGAACTGCGGATGCTGCTGCGCCGCAAAAAGCTCTTTTTCTATGATATCGAGCAGACCAAATATACACATTATGAGGGCGAGCGCAGCTCCTACGGCCGGCGTGAGGATCTCTATTATGAGACCTCGAATTATTCGCATACCCGAGATTTTCTCTATCACAAAATGCGATCCGGAAGTACCGTTCGTGCGCAGCTTGCGTTCTATCTCACATCCGGCAAGGCGGTCATTCTGAATGACGATGCCAAATCGTACCGGAAAATGCGCGAGCGTGCAAAGGACGATCTCAGCATTGATCCGGATGCGGATGTCAGACTGTATCAGGCGTATCAGTGCTGCTGCTCCGCGCGCGACCGGTATGCGGTCGAACAGCGCGAACGTCTGAACGGCTGAGGACAAATCGAACAGGAGCATGAAATCTTACGGTGATGCAGGGTGTCACGATGATGTGCAGAAGAAAAAACATCACAAATAAGAAAGCCGGCGGTTTTCCAGTATTTGGAAATACCGCCGGTTTCTGTTTGCGGAATGAATATGAATTGTCGCTGCTGTGTCCGGATTATTATGCCGCTGGAACAAAAAAAGAACAGAAACTTGCACCCTGCGGCGGAAGTATGGTATAATGAATGCATACGCATTCATTATGTTTTATCTGCAAGGGCGATTATCCCATAATCGCTTTGCTCATATGGTATAATGGGGAAAACAGATTCCCATAAACCGGACAGGAGGAAGAAATGATGAGAAAACCGGAACGCCTTGCGCTGGCAGTGACGGCGGTGCTTGCCTTATGTTGTGCGATGCATCCGATGCATGCCGCCGCTTATCTGCAAACGGACAGCGCGTTCAGCCGGATTGCCGCCGGAGAAAATACGCCGGTGGACAGCAACTGGACGAATGACGGCAGACATTATAAGGTCACAACGCAGACCGATCCGCTGAATATGCGCGCAGAGCCGAATCAGTCGGCAGTGATCATCACAACCATTCCGAAAGGCGCAGTCGTGACCGTTCTGCAAACCGGAAGCGGCTGGGGCAAGGTGCAGTACGGCTCCGTGATCGGATACTGCTCCATGAACTGGCTGACGCTCGCGCCGGATACTGCGCTCACACCGGAAAACAACGCGGCGCAGAATGAAAAGACGATCTATACCTATCTGACGCAGACACTCGGGCTGTCCTCTGCTGCCGCTTGCGGCATTCTCGGAAATATGCACGTTGAAACAGGCGGTACCTTTGATCCGACCGCACATGATCCGGATAATATCGGCTACGGCATCTGTCAGTGGAACAATACCGCGGATGCCGGATACCGTGTGGATGAGCTGAAAGCCTTTACGCCGCAGTGGAATACCGTGCAGGGACAGCTTGAATTCATCCGGCACGATCTGCTGACGAACAGCTATCTGCTCTCGCTGCACCTCTATGATGATCTGAAAGCCTTTGGCAATACGGAAGCGGATGCGGTTGCAGCTTCGGATTGCTTTGCGAAGAAATATGAGGGCTGTGCGCAGTGGACCTTTGAAATGCGGCGCGAAAAGGCGCGTTTTTATTTTGGCCAGCACGGCGGCAGCACAAAGACCGTGCAGTGGAATAACACCGCGAAGACCTATGTTGTCGCAACGACATCGGGCGGTCTGAATATGCGCGCCTCGGCTTCGGTATTTGATTCGATTTTGCTGGTGATCCCGAAGGATGCGGCAGTCGCGGTCAAAAGCATCTCCGATGACGGCAGATGGGCGAAGGTCGAATACAACGGCATTACCGGCTATTGCGTGACGGAGTATCTGAAGGAGGCATCCGCTGCGAATTCCGGCACGCTGATCACGGGCGATCTCAACGGAAACAATGAGGTCGGCGCGGACGATGCACAGCTTACGCTGCGCGCATATGCAGCAAGAATCTCGGGAAAGAATATGAATCTGACCGCGGCGCAGATCAAGGCGGCAGATATCAACGGTGACGGTCTGGTCAGTGCGGAGGATGCACAGATGATCCTGAAATACTATACCGCGAAAAATGTTTCCGGCAGAAATATCACATGGGATCAGCTGCGCAAAAATGGCGCATCATCCTGAATGTATTACAGGGCGGCTTTCATTTCAGGAAAGCATGACAGGCAGTATCATAAAATAAAAGCCGGTACTTTGTAAGACGAATACCCATATAGAAGTTTTGCCCCCAAGCGTTTATGCGCTTAGGGGCATTATATTTTATACGGTTGCTAAGATAAATCAGAATTTATGTTTAATCAGTCTCAAATTCAAATAACTTGCGCTTCTTCTTATTATCATCGATGGAATAAATAACTATCCATAAAAAAGCATTTGTGTAATCTGAATATTCACAAGGAACATTTTTGCTGAATTTCTCAAATGATTCGGTATGTTCAACGCTGATACAAATTTCAACAGGCATATTATCTCGCCGCTTCTTTAGCTTAAAATGCGGATTGTATTCTTTTTCAGCGAGATTTTCATTGAATACACCGTTATATCCACAAAATCTGCTATCATAAACAATATTTTCATCTCCGCATTCAGAACATTTTACCTTGATTACTTTTATACAAGCGCAAATTGGTTTAGGAGGAATGATAACTTCCTCTTTCGGACCATTTATACTATGGGTAAGGTAAATCCAATGATGAATAACACCGTTCTCATCTTGCGTACAATTCGAGAAATATCCGTCTTTTATCGAACGCTCCAAAGCATCAAAGTAAGGTTTGCATAGTTCCTTTTCGTTTTTATCAAGATAGGATTCGTAAATATGAAAATGGGTACAACCGCATTTGCATTTTAAATAAAATGATGTAAAATCGCCTTTTTGTCGTTCATTATAAGCTATTACTTTCAAATAATTGGGTATTGGCATAATATTCACCACACAGACCATTGTTTAAATTCCGATTTTTGTCAGTAACAATTATAGCACATCATCTCTGTACTGTCAATAGAAACGCCATAGTACTTCTGACTGTAAATCAGAAATACTATGGCTTAAAACTTCTATATGAGTATCTTTCTTATGGTACCGGCTTTTTTTTGTATCAATCTGATCTGTTGCCGCACACTATGGAGCAATCAGGCAATATCTTCACAAAATGTGCGTAAAAACACGCAGAACGTCATAGTTCGGAACGCCTGCCGTGGCTCCGGGCTCACTCCCATTCCACCGTTCCGGGCGGCTTGGAGGTAATATCATAGACGACGCGGTTGACATGCTCGACCTCATTGCAGAGGCGGTTCGAGACGCGCGCGAGGACATCATAAGGAATGCGTGCCCAGTCAGCGGTCATGAAGTCGTCGGTTGTGATGGCACGAATGGCGATCAGGTGATCATAGGTGCGGTGGTCGCCCATGACACCGACGGTATGCACATCCGGCAGAACGGCGAAGAACTGCTTGAGCTCGCGCTCGAGACCGCTCTTTTTGATCTCATCGCGGAAAACTGCATCAGCTTCCTGCAAAATGCGGATCTTCTCTGCGGTGATCTCGCCGATGATGCGGACGCCGAGTCCCGGACCGGGGAACGGCTGACGCCAGACCAGCTCATGCGGAATGCCGAGCTTTTCGCCGACTGCGCGGACCTCATCCTTGAACAGCTCTGCGAGCGGCTCAATCGTTCCGGCAAAATGGATGTCCTCGGGCATTTCGACCATATTGTGATGCGTCTTGATGACGGCGGTGCTGCCCTTTCCGGCTTCATCACCCTTGCCGCTTTCGATGCGGTCGGGATAGATTGTGCCCTGTGCGAAGAAGCCGTCAGAGCCGGTCTCGCGGATCTTATTCCAGAAGACGTTATAGAATTCCTTGCCGATGATATGGCGCTTCTGCTCAGGATCATATACGCCCTTGAGCTTCTCGAGAAAATGCGTCTGACAGTTGACACGGACAAAGTTCATATCAAACAGCTCGGTGAAGGTCTCCTCAACGAAGTTGCCTTCATCCTTGCGCATGAGTCCCTGATCGACAAAAACGCAGGTGAGCTGCTTGCCGACAGCGCGGCTCAGGAGTGCCGCAGCGACAGAGGAATCGACACCGCCGGAGAGACCGAGCACGACCTTTTTGTCGCCGATCTGTGCGCGGAGCTTTGCGACGGTCTTTTCGATGAAATCATCCATCACCCAGTCGCCGGTAAAGCCGCAGACATTATAAAGGAAATTGTGCAGGATCTCTTTGCCGAAGACGCTGTGCGTGACCTCCGGATGGAACTGTACTGCATAGAGCTTTCTTGCCGGATCCTCAAAGGCTGCGCAGGGGCAGTCTGCGGATTTTGCCGTGACACGGAAGCCCTCAGGCAGCTTGCTGACAAAATCCGTGTGGCTCATCCAGACGGTGCTTTCTGCCGGAACGCCTGCGAAGAGCAGGCTTCCCTCTGCATGGGTGACGTCGATCTTGCCGTATTCGGATTTCTCGCAGCTTTCGACGGTTCCGCCGAGCGTATACGCCATAAGCTGACATCCGTAGCAGATGCCGAGTGTCGGGATACCGAGATCGAAATATTCCTTTGCAATATGGGGCGATGCGGCATCATAGACACTGTTCGGACCGCCGGTGAAGATAATGCCGGCAGGATGCAGCGCCTTGATCTCCTCAAGCGGTGTATCAAAGCGCTTGATCTCGCAGTAGACGCCGCATTCACGGACGCGCCGCGCGATCAGCTGATTGTACTGTCCGCCGAAATCGAGCACGATGCAGAGCTGATTTTCCATGCAGTTCCTTCCTTTCAGAAAGCAGAATGCCGCAATAATTGCGGCACATAACTTGAATTTGGATGATTTTATTATATCATGTTTTTTTTCGGATTGCAAGAGGACAGCGCGAAAAATATCCGCGCCGCATGCGGTTTTCTGTATCGTTCAGAAACATTTGCGCAGGACGCAGAGCTTTTGTGAAAGATGTATTGCGGTGCCGGGAGAGAAAAGCCGCTCCGGTCAGTCTCATGTGACCGGAGCGGCTGTATCTGGAAATCAGAATGATTATCCGCGGTTCTTTGCGCCTTCCATAAGGCCTGCAAGGAGCTTCGGATATGCGATTGTGAGGTTGTTGCGGTTCAGGAGACCGAGGTTCTCGGAGCCGGCGCCGAACTGGTTGTTATCCCAGAGGACGCAGGGGATGCCGTAGAAATCAGCGGTCGAGACATAGAACTTTGCCCATGCAGCACGGATATCCTCATTGTTGCGGTTCGATGCGCCGAACTCATCAATGATAACCGGAATGCCCTTGTTGAGGTAATACTTCTGGAGACGCTTCATCAGGTTGACAATGTCAGCGCCGCCGTTGGATTCGCTCCACTCTGCGGTTGCACCCTGACCGTCCTCAGCCAGTGCAAAGTTATACGGTGTGTAAGCGTGTGCCTCGGCGATGATGTGATCATCATTCGGCATCTGGACGCCTGCGAGCGTTGCCTCATCGCAGTTTGCAGCGTAGGAGGGGAGCAGGACGAAACGCTTTGCGTTGTTGCCGCCGGACTTGCGGATCGTATCGAGCGCTGCTGCATTGAGCTTGTTGACGCAGTTCATAGCGTCCTTGCAGTCATTGCTGCTGCTGTCGATCCACCACTCATTGCGGTGACCGACCAGACGCGGCTCATTCAGCGACTCGAAGATCAGGTGATTGTCATATGCTTCAAAGCGCTCAGCGACCTGCGACCAGACGGAGGTCACGAACTTCTCGGACTGTGCCCAGTGTGCGGAATCCGGATAGAAGTAGGGGTAGTTTGCCTGTGTATTGTCGTGGTGGATATTGAGGATGCAGTACATATCGTTTTCAATGACATAATTGACGACTTCCTGTACGCGGTCCATCCACGCATCGTTGATCTTATAATTGCTGTCCATCTTCTGTCCCCACGAGACCGGAACACGGACACAGTTGAAGCCTGCTTCCTTGACCTTGTCGATCATCTGCTTCGTGGTGACCGGGCAGCCCCAGGAGGATTCTGCTGCGGTCGGGGATGTGTATGCCGACGGAACAGAATCAAGCGTATTGCCGAGGTTCCAGCCGAGCTTGATGTGCGAGACAAACTCCGAAGCGGTTTCATCGGTTGTCTGCGTGCTCGGCTTGATGGAGCCGTCCAGCAGACCGCGCTTCAGGAGCGTGAGGTCGGCAGCGTTCAGACGGTTGTTGTGGTCGAGATCGGCGTTTGCAGCCATTTCGAGCGAGCTGCTCTTGCTGGTGAGATAATCTGCCAGCGCGGTGACATCGTTCTTATCGACGGTCTTGTCGCCGTTGACATCGCCCTTGCGCGTCATCATGCCGATGCTTTCGCCGGAGCCTGTCA
>JAGKVC010000093.1 GCA_021152595.1 Clostridia bacterium | reverse complement strand
GTTCTGATGAGCATTCAGAATCTCTGCTATCAGGATGCGGACGCGGCGGCGGACTGCATCGCGCAGTTTGCAGGCTATCTGCGCGGCAATATGAATGCGCTGACCGCGGAGAAGCTCATCCCCTTCGAGACGGAGCTTGAGCATATCCGCGAATATGAAGCGCTCGAGCATGCGTGTACCGATCTGCCGTTTACGCTGGATTATGCGCTCGGCGTTACGGATTTCGAGATTCCGGCGCTGACGGTGCAGCCGATCGTTGAGAATGCGATCAAGCACGGCGCACTCAGCCGCCGCGACGGCACCGGAAAAGCTGAGCTGAAAACCGAACGTGTCGGACAGTTTGTCCGCATCACCGTGACCGATAACGGCACCGGTGCTTCCGCCCTGACGGAGCAGCAGAAATCGCACCGGAGCCTCGGACTGAAAAACGCAGAAAACCGGCTCGCCGTCCAGTGCGGCGGCACCCTGCATATCACGCTCGGTGCAGCAGGCGGCAAGGTCGTCATTCTGATTCCGGATAAGGAGGCAGCTTCTCATGCAGACGATTATAGTAGATGACAAAAGCGCCGTGGTCAGCATGCTTCAGCGGATTCTGAAACGTGTCGATCCGGCAGGCACGCATACCGGCTATACCGATGTCAGCGCGGTGCTGCGTGATGCCGCCCATACGCGCATCGACGCCGCATTCCTCGATATCGAGATGCCTGAAACCGACGGCATCACGCTTGCGCGGCAGCTTCAGGAAATACAGCCGCTCATGAACATTATCTTCATCACGGGACATATGGAATATATGCCGAAAGCCTTTGAACTGTATGCCAGTGACTACATCATGAAGCCCGTGACGGAGACTGCGGTCGTCCGTGCGCTGAATCATCTGCGGTACCGTGCCGCGCTGCAGCCCGCACAGAGCGGCTTACGGGTTCAGTGCTTCGGCAGCTTTGAGGTTTTCCATGAGGGAAAGCCGCTCAAATTCACGCGGCAGAAGTGCAAGGAGCTGTTCGCCTATCTGATCGACCGGCACGGCGCCGTTTGCAGCAATGATATGATTATCGGCAATCTCTGGCCGGAGGAAAGCCCGAATGAATCGCGCAAAAGCATGGTCCGGACGATCATCACCGAGCTGGCACGGACACTCCGGCAGGTCGGCGCGGAGGAGGTCCTCATCCGGATGCAGGGCGGCATCAGCGTGGATATCAACCGGCTCGACTGCGATTATTACCGCTTTCTCAACGGCGATCCGCTTGCGATGCATGCCTTTCACGGCGAATATATGACGCAGTATGACTTTGCGGAGGAGACGCGCGCCGCACTCTGGCAGCAGCTTCCTTCTGCGGATTGAATTCCGGTGCGCCTTTGGTGCGCTGAAAGATGTATAATAGGATATGGTCATTGTAATGCGCCTGTATTCCCTGCATGAGCCGGGAATGCAGGCGGCTTTTTTGTAGCCGGAATTCTCGGAAATACGTGCTTTTGAATCTTTTTCAAAAAAATCCGAAAAATTTTTTTGAAAATACCCCCTTTTTTCATCCCCCGTTCCGTATCCTGTAGACAGAAAGCAAAACATGCTTTTCGCTCCCGATCAGACGGAGCAAAATAATTATGAAAAAAGGAGTTAGAACCATGAAAGCAAACAAGCGCATTATGACTGCTATCGCAGCGATCTCCATGCTCTCCGCAGCAACGGGCGTGACCGCTTTTGCAAGCAACCTTGCAAAGAACGATCCGAAGCCGGAGAAGGAAACCGTGATCTCTCAGGATGCTGAGGAAGCAACCGAAGAGGCAGCCGAGGAAGCAACCGAAGAGGCTGCTGAAGAGGCACCGGCAGCTGAAGATGCAGAAGCACCGGCAGTCGAGGATGCTGAGGCACCGGCAGTTGAGGATGCTGAGGCTCCGGCAGTTGAGGACGCTGAGGCTCCGGCAGTCGAAGAGGCTGAGAAGCCGGAGAAGCCCGTCGGCAAGCACGAGATCGTTGATATGATCGGCGCTTCCTTTGATTTTGATGCTGAGGACTTCAAGGATGCAGATGCAAAGACCAGCTGGTTTGAGTTCTGCAAGGGCGGTCTGAAGAAGGACCTTGAGAAGCCTGCAAAGCCGGAGAAGCCGGCAGTTGAGCCGCCGAAGCCTGTCGAGAAGGCTGACGAGGAGATCGAGAAGCCTGCAAAGCCGGAGAAGCCGGCAGTCGAGCCGCCGAAGCCTGCTGAGAAGGCTGACGAGGAGATCGAGAAGCCCGCAAAGCCGGAGAAGCCGGCAGTTGAGCCCCCGAAGCCGATCGAGAACGGTGAAAAGCCGGAGCCGCCCGTCCCGCCGGTCAAGCCGGAAGTCGAGCCCCCGAAGCCGCATCTCCACGAAGGTCCGAAGGCTCCCGAGCAGGAAGCTGCTGAGACTGTCGAGGCAGAGACCGAGGCTGTCGAAGCTGAATAAGTTTGTCCGTCGGTATTCCCAAACCGACTGATATCCGTTCTCACCCCCACGATCAATTTCCCTTTATTGGCTGTTGAATGATTTTCGCACCTGCCCCGCCGTGCCGGTTCGCACAACGGGGCAGGCTTTTTTTGCCTTCTGAAAATCATCCGGTGCCGGAGCATATATCATTATCTTAACATATCTTAAGGAAGCATGAAGCAGGATTTCAGGCGCAGTCATTATAATAAAAGCTATATCCGATATTGTATTTTGCGAAAAAGCGTGATATAATAGACTGGAATCATTTGAGAAAAGGATGTGACACTATGCCGGAAACGATTTTGGTCGCAGAGGATGATGCTGATATTCAGGAGATCCTCAAGCTCTATCTGGAAAACGCCGGATTCACCGTTCTGCGCGCTTCTGACGGTACGGAGGCATACGATATCATCTCCAGCAGGAAGCCGGATCTGGCACTGGTCGATATCATGATGCCGGGGATGAACGGCTATGAGCTGACAAAGCGCGTCCGTACAAAGAGCAATATCCCGATCATCATTATCTCCGCGATGAATGCGGACAGCGATAAGATTCTCGGGCTCGATATCGGTGCGGATGATTATATTACCAAACCGTTCAATCCGCTGGAGGTCGTCGCGCGCGTCAAATCGAATCTGCGGCGCTTCTATCAGCTTGATAACGGCAATATCTCCGGAAACGATATGCTTCGTGTCGGTGCGCTGGAGCTGGATCCGAAAAAGTTTTATGTCGCAAAGGACGGAAAAGAGATCTCCCTGACACCGACTGGATTCAAGATCCTGATGATGCTGATGGAGCATCCGGGGCGCGTCTTTACCAAAATGCAGATCTATGAGCGCATCAACGGCGAATACTTTGAAAGCGATGACAACACGATGATGGTGCATATCTCGAAGCTGCGTGACAAGATCGGGGATGACAGCAAGAATCCGATCTATCTGAAAACCATTCGCGGACTGGGGTATAAAATTGAAGATCTTTAAGAAGCATAAGCGAAGCCTGAACAGCTATATCATCCTGAATATGCTGATTGCATTTGTGCTGAGTCTGGTTGCAGTTGTGCTCGGCATTGTGATCGGCTATGTGCTGATGTTCAAGGAATTCGACAAGGAATATCTGGCGAAGCATCCGGAATATGCCGATATGGGCTATTTTGAACAGATGGATGCCAAATTTTCCGATGAGGAGTATCTGAGCTATGAGCCTTCGCAGGCTTCCGCGATGAAAATGCTCGTGGTTCTGGTCGGCTCTGTGCTGATTGTCAGCATCGGCGGCACATTCCTGATCTTTGCGCTTTTTGTCAGCCGGATCCGGCGGCGGCTTGTCCGTGAGCTGAACCGGTTTGATACGGCGCTCGGTGTTCTGCCGCAGATCTCCGGCGGCAATGCGGAAACAACGCCCGAGATTCACTCCGGCATCCGCGAATTCGATACGCTCTGTCTGCGTTTCAATCAGATCTCCGACCGTCTGAAGGAGAGCGAAGCCGAGCGGAGCAAGCTCGAGGTGCAGCAGCGCAAAATGATCGCCGATATCTCACATGATCTCAAAACACCGATCACGGTCATTCAGGGATATTCCAAGGCTGTGCGCGACAATGTCGCGGACGATGAGACCAAGGAGAAATACCTCGATGCAATCTGCCGCAAATCCGAAATGGTGACAGAACTGATCAATACCTTTCATGAATACAGCAAGCTCGATCACCCCGATTTCAGCTTTCATATGGCGGAGGGCGATCTCTGCGAATATTTCCGTGAATATCTCGCGCTGAAATATCACGATCTGGAGCTGGCAGGCTTCGGACTGGAATTTGATCTGCCGGAGCATCCGGTGATCTATGCTTTTGACAAGCAGCAGCTCAGCCGTGTTTTCGAGAACCTGATGAGCAATTCGTTCCGCTATAATCCGCCGGGAACCGTGCTGTATTCCAGACTGCTTGAGACGGAGGACAGTATTGTGTTCCAGCTCGGCGATAACGGCAGAGGCATCCCGAAGGCGCTGCGCAGCACGATCTTTGATCCCTTTGTCGTCGGGACGGAATCGCGGACGAATTCGCGCGGCTCCGGTCTCGGGCTTGCGATCTGCAAGCGTATCATTGAGGCGCATCAGGGGACGATCGCACTCGTCGATGATCCGGAAGGCATCCGGAAAACGCTTTATGAGATCCGCTTCCCGAAGCAGCAGAACTGACCGCGCAGGTCGGCAGTGCCGACAGCCGATATGAGGGCAGGCAGCGAGATCCGTAGATGCGAGTATCATGCATCCACTTGAAAAATGGTGAATTCTATGCTATAATATGAGCAGATACACGGAAAAGAGGTGCATGCGCATGAAAGGCAAATTTGCAGACAGGGCAGATATCCTGAAATTTACCGCGGAAACCTATCAGACAAAACCGGATTATCCGTGGCAGCGAATGCCCGAAGCGGCAGTGCTGCGGCATCCGAACGGCAAATGGTATGCACTGATCATGCCGATTCCGCGTGACCGGCTCGGGCTGCCGGAGGATACGGTCTGCGACGTGATGAATGTCAAATGCGATCCGCTGATGCTCGGCTCGGTGCTTCTGCAAAAGGGATTCTTTCCGGCATATCACATGAATAAAAACAGCTGGATTTCGATTCTGCTGGACGGCACTGTGCCGCTGGAACGTGTCACGGCGGCGCTGCAAATGAGCTATGCACTGGTTTCCGGCAGCGGCAGCAGCAGGCATCCGCGGACACAGCCGAAGGCATGGCTGGTGCCTGCAAATCCGAAATATGAGGATCTTGCACAGACACTTGCCGTCACGCATGAGAGCCTCTGGAAGCAGAGCGGCAGGTTCATCGTCGGGGATACGGTCTATATCTATGAGGGCAAGCCGATCGGCGCCGTGACCTATGCCTGCGAGGTAACCGAAACCGATATCCCGTATCACTATGATCAGGACGGTTTGCGCATGGACAAGGTAATCCGCTTGAAGCTGCTTGCGGTTTATCCGCAGGATCAGTTTCCGCTTGCAAGGCTTCGGGATTACGGCGTGGCATCTGTCCGCGGACCGCGCGGCGTACCGGAGGATCTGCTCGCAGCACTGAAACGCGAGGAGCAGCCGGTATCACAATCATAAAAACAGGAGGATATTGCTATGAGCGAAAAGATCAAGCAGACGGCAGGCAGAGAACAGCTCGGGGAATTTGCACCGATGTTTGCGCATCTGAATGATGATGTGCTGTTCGGAGAGGTCTGGAATGAGGAAGCGATCGACGTCAAGACCAAGTGCATTGTGACGGTTGTGTCACTGATGGCATCCGGCATCACGGATTCCTCGCTGAATTATCATTTGCAGAATGCCAAGGCACACGGCGTGACAAAGGATGAGATCGCCGCGATTATCACGCATGCGACGATGTATGTCGGCTGGCCGAAGGGCTGGGCAGTCTTCCGGCTTGCAAAGGAAATCTGGAAAGAGGACTGATTTCCTGCATCATCTATTGTATACAGAAAGCCGCTCCGGTCAGTCTGATCGGAGCGGCTTGTTCTATATCTGAATATCAATCGCGGATGTCTGGTTACTGTGTGGCATCGTTTCGATAGCAGGCGATGATCTCACCGATGTAGAGCTTATGCGGATCGTTGCCGGCATAGAATGCAGCAGCGGCATCCTCCGGAATATCCTTGATGTCCATTTCGGCAGCATAGCGCTTTTTGCAGACGAACACCAGCTCTGCCTCTTCAAAGCTCATGCCGCCCCCGACTGCGACCGGATGCAGACCGGCCTCGGCTGCCTTGTCGCAGTCCCTGCCGGAATGCGAGCCGCAGAAGGAAAGTGCCTTGCGCTGTGCCTCGCCGAAGAAGGAGACGGTGAAGGTGTCCTGCTGTTCCATGAAGCCGAAGGTGTGGCGCGAATGCCGCACATAGCAGGTGACGGCAGGCTTATTCCACAGCACACCGACAGAGCCCCATGAACAGGTCATGCAGTTCCAGCCGGATTCCTCCGTGCCTGCCGTCAGCAGGAACCATTCCTTTCCGATTGCATCAAAGGCATCCTTGCCCCAGTTTTCGGGATTGATCTTTTGCATTGCCATAATTTTACCTCCATATCCGGTGTACGGCTGCACACCGTAAATTTACGAATGATTCTGCAAACGCAGCTTGTCTGTGATGAGGGCAATAAATTCTGAATTTGTCGGCTTACCCTTGCAGGTGTTGACCGTATAGCCGAAAAAGGAATTCAGCGTATCCAGATTGCCCCTGTCCCATGCGATTTCGATTGCATGCCGGATTGCACGCTCCACGCGCGAGGGCGTTGTATGATACTGCTCGGCGACGCGCGGATAAAGCTGCTTTGTCACGCTCTCGAGCAGCTCCGGCGCGTGATAGGCGCTGACAATCGCACAGCGCAGATAGTGGTAGCCCTTGATATGCGCCGGAACACCGAGCTGGTGGATGATATCCGTGATGGTGATGGCGAGATCCTGACCGGCTCTTGTAGCGATTGCGCCGAGCGGCTGCTTATTTGTCAGCAGTGCAATCCGTTCGCCGAGTACATTCAGATCAAACGGCTTGAGCATGAAATATGCCGCGCCGTTCTGCATGACCTGCTGCTCAACAAAGCTGTTGTCATAAGAAGATGTAACGATAAATGCCGGACGCTTTCCGTTTCCGGCGTTTGCTTTTTTCATCAGCTCAATGGCATCCATATGCGGCAGAATCGCATCCACCACAACGACATCCGGTGTATCGTTCCGGATCGACTCCAGAACTGTGTTTCCGTTTTTCGGTCTTGTATATGCGTACATCCCCTGTGAACGCAGGACACTGGCGCAGGATACACCGTACTCCGCCGTGTCGTCACCGATCAGAACCTTGACTTGCTTTTGCATGGTTCAACCTCCTTTTGCTTTATGTTTCCATTTTATCACGCATGAAACACAAAAGCAAGAGCGAAGAAGCACGAACAAATGAAGATTCTGTCGAAGCCTGCATCATTTTGATGGATCGCCGATATCAACGTATCTGCTTGGATTTTGCTTATTTGCCGGAGCGCTTTCTGCCGGATTCTGTATGATCCTGTCGGGAATTGTCCGCAGTTGTCGAGCCGTCGGGCGCGATTTCTGCCTCATCCGCAAGAATTGAGGGAGCCGGACGCGCTGCCTCCGCCGCACGCTTCTGACGCTCGTCATAGGAAAAGGCGCGCGTCAGGGAGAGGATGAGCAGCAGCAGCGCCGGAATCCATGTCCACATCATGCCGCTGCGGAATGCTTCTGCTGCACCGGCATAAAATTTCGGATCGAGATTCTGCACCCAGCCGTTCTGATCCGCGATGTGCATGGCGCGCAGCAGAATCAGCGGCATCGGCAGATATGCAGCCGCACCGAGCACCGCCGCGATCCTGTCCGCCTTGCAGAAATAGAGGATCACAGCAGCCGTCAGCAGCACCGCGCAGATATAATATCCGACAGCAAAGCCGCGGAACGCAGCGCCGTAATGGTCGGCGTGCATCAGCCAGCCTGCCGCGACCGCGCCGCCCGTCAGCCAGACAAACAGCAGCAGCGAGCAGATCAGCAGTACATTGCCTGCCGGACGCAGAAAGCGCTCAGAGGGCAGCTTTCTCAGCGGCATCCGCATTCACTTCCTTTCGGGGACATTGTGCCGGATCGCTCACAGGCTCTTTACCCATTCTGCGATGGTCTCATCGCTGTCCTCGGGGAAGATGCGGCGGTCACCGGCAATCTCGCCCTTGCCGTTGAGAAACGGCTTGAATTTCTCCGCGGTCTTGCCCATCTTGCTGCTGATCGAGGTTGCAAAGAGACCGACCTTTTTGCCGGTGAAATCGTGCTTTGCCGCGAAATTGCTGACGACGACCGGCGCACATCCGAACCAGATCGGGAAGCCGAACAGCACGAGATCGTAGTCTGCGAAATTCTCGATTTTTCCGGCTGCCGGAACGTCTTTTTTCAGGAACCATTCCTTATTGCAGCGCGCAAGGGGATTCTTCCAGTTGACATCCGCCTTGGAATAGGGCTGCTCCGGCTGGATCTCATAGAGATCGGCGTCAACCGCCTTTGCCATGCGTTTTGCGACCTCTGCCGTCACGCCGCTTGCCGAAAAATATGCGACCAGAATCTTGCTCATTGGAATTTCCTCCGTTCATTGATTGCAGAATTGCGATAATGCTTTCTTCAGCGCCTCATAGCGCAGACGCTTTTCCTCTTTTGCGAAGTGTACCTCGCGCTGCTGCTCGGGATTGTCCTCATAGCAGAGGATCTCATCACCGAACTGCTCACTTGTCAGATCGAATTTGCGGTCTCCGATCACGTTGTAGCAGTGATAATTGCCGCCCGGACGGAGTATGCCGCAGACCTTGCCGCCGAACAGATCCTGCACGAGAAATGCAGTGATCGAGCATTGCCCGAGCGTCGGATTCTGCGGACTCCATTTTTCACGCAGACGCGGCGCACAGCTCTCCGCGGACCAGATTTGCAGCAGTGCATCATAGAGATCGCGCGCCGTCCGGATATGCGGATACTGCGCGGCGGCTGTCTCTGTGATCGGGACATCTGCCTGCTCCCATCCATAAAAATGATATGTTTTCATACGCCCTCCTATTCCGGAAAGAGATACATATAGTATACCATATCAGAGAAAAAAACTCAATGGGAGCAGCAAAAAAATTGCCCGGAAGCGGCTTGAACCGTCGCTTTCGGGCAGAGCTGTTTGTTGTATGGAGAGGATTTTGCATGAAGAATCACACAAGGAGAATGCTAGGGAATAGGGGGATATCAGATTTCGCCATTCGTTGTCCGACCGGCGAGGATGCTGTCGGTGTAGCTGCTGTAATCGTCAGCGGTTTCCGTACCGAAGCCGCGTCTGCCGCCTCTGTGCATGCCGCCCTGAGCGCCGGATGCATCCTGACCGCCGAAGCCGTCCTGCGAACCGGAACCATCCTGTGCGTCAAAGCTGCCGAAGCCGCCCTGTCCGCCGAAACCGCCGCGTCCGCCAAAGCCGCCCATGCCGCCGCGTCCGCCCATCATTTCCTGCGGAATCGCGGAGACCTGTTCGCCGTTGATGATGATTGTGCCGCCGTTATACTCCGCGGTGCGGTCATAATCGAAGGAGACGCACGGTGCAGTGATGTCGATCGTGCCGCCGTTGACATAGACCGAGCCGTTTGCGTCGATGGCATCGGTGTCGCCCTGTGCCATGACGATTGTCAGGTCGCCGCCGTTGATCTCGACTGCGGTTTCCTCTGCATTGCCGCCTGCAACGGCATTGATGCCGTCGTCGGAGGCGCTGATGCTGATTGTACCGCCGTTGATCTGTACATAGGTCGATTCCAGACCTTCTGCGGAATTGATCTCGAATGTACCGCCGTCGATTTGCAGATAGGCGGTTGCCTGCACGCCGTCGCTCTTGGCATTGATCGTGAAGCTGCCGTCTGCGATATAGATATTGCCCTCAGCGTCATTTTCGCTGTGGAATGCATCCTTGTTCGTGCTGACTGTGAAGCTGCCGCCGCAGACTGCGATGAGGTCATTGGCTTCAAAGGCATCCAGTGCTGCTGTGACCGTATAGGTTCCGCCTGTGATCTTCAGGTCGTCTTTCGAGGTGACGCCGTTGCCGGTCTGCGAGACGATCTCCAGTGCGCCGGTGCCGTTCAGTACCAGATCATCCTTCGAGAAGATGACTGCATCGGTATTGGTGTCGCCGTCTGCGCTGAATGTGCCGGTGACGGTCAGGCTGTTTGCGCTGCCTGCCGCTGTGATGAAGACCTTATCCGCAGATTTAACGTAGATCGCTGGGAAATCGCTGTTTGTGATGCTGACGCCGTCCAGCACGAGCTGAACCTTGTCGGCTTTATCCGCTTCGACGGTCACGGTGCATTCCGACGCGGTGCCGGAGAGGACATAGACACCGCCGCTTGTGATCTGAACAGTCTGACCGTCCGTCACGGTAATATACTGTGCCTCGCTGAGGTCGGCGGTCTGTGTCAGGTCACGCTCGGTGAAGAGATCTTCGGTATTGATTACGCCGCCTGTGCTGCCGGTGAACGCGGTCTGCACGACTGCCGGAGTCTCGGCTGCATCCAGCGCGAGCGTATCTGCTTCGGGTGCTGCTTCTTCGGAAGCAGCTTCCGCTTCGTCAGAGGATACGGTTTCTGCCGCGCTCTGAGCGGTTTGTGCGGTATCGGCGGTGCCGGAATCTGCGGTGCTTCCGCATCCGGTACATGTGACTGCAAGCATTGCAGAGAGGATCAGAGTCATGAGAGCTGTCTTTTTCATATGAACGCATCCTTTCGTGTTTGGGTTCGGGTGTCGGTTTGTTTCTATGGCTTTATTATACAGGTGCAATATGGAAAGGACGCAGAAAAAAGGTGAAAGATTATCTCTCAAACGTGAAAATCTCTGCGGAAATATGGAAATTCCGTGATGAATTTGTACACAAACAGCCGCCGGTGTTTTGCTGCACCGGCGGCTGTTGATTGTATTCGGGATCAATCGAGCTTTGCGATTTTGCGGAGAATCAGAATGACATCGTCGCCGGTGATATTGCCGTCTGCATTGACATCGGCGTTTTGTTTGCCCTGCGCGGTCAGAATCACAGTGCTGTCCTCAGCGGCAAAGCGTGCGGCGATTACCGCATCCGAAACATCAACGGCATTGTCACAGTTTACATCTCCGGATTGAGCAGCCGGTTCGACTGCAACAAACGGAATGTCATTCTCATTTGCATACGTCTCGGCGACTGTTCCGGCGACACCGTAAAATGTCAGACCGTCATAACGCTGATAGTTGCCGTCTGCATCCTTGATATATCCGAATGCATGATCTTTGATATCCTTGACATTTTCATTGAACACCACTTTTTCCAATGCGGTGCAATTCAGAAACGCATCGTCAAAAATGCCCCAGTAACCGGATACATCCAGTTCTTTCAGAGCTGTGCAGCCTTCAAATACGCCTTCTCCGATATTACACTCCAGTTTTTCAGATTCATGCGGAAGTGTGACCGTTTTCAGATTCGTACAGCCTGCAAAGCTGCCGTTCAGATTACATTGACCGGACGGTGTCTTTACGAAATCATCACTCAGATCATATAGATAGATCAGTCTGTCGGAAAAATCTGCATGCACGGTCAGGGATTCAAGGTTTTTGCAGTTGTGGAAATCATCTTTCATTTCACCCGGATGGCGTACACCGTCATATGTTACGGATGTGATATCATCTCTTTCTGATAAGTCAACACTTGAACGGTTCAACCGCACAAAACCGGTATAATCGGGAAAAACAATATCACTGCCGTTTCCGATGTATTCGATAATATGACCGCACACAAAAGGATCGCGCACGATTTTGTATAGAAACTGCCCATCCTTTGTTTGGACCGTTTCGCCCTTGAGACATGTATCATTTATCCAGTGCATTTCATCTTCTGTCAGATTGCCCCTGCCGACATAACGCCCGTTTTCATCAAGAGTGAAATCGTTTTTTGCGATATACCTGCCCTTATAATGAAGGTTTTTGTCATAAATGATAACGTCGCCATTATCTTGGATATGAAGTGTTGCCAAAATACCACCTCTTTCGTCTCTTAACAATGTTCTTTGCATAAATTTTCCTCCATAATATTATTTGATAGCGTTACGCTATATTCAGCAATTATTAATACAACGATATTATAAAAATCTTTTCGTACCTTTTACGGTACAATCGCTGTTTTTCGGTCATTTTTTTGAAAAGTCGTATTCGGGCGGGATATCGTATTTTATTTCCGCCTTGTAAACGGGTTTGTTACTTTCCCCCGAAACCCAAAACGTTTTCGGATCGTCGTCGGTCATTTCAAAAGGAATTTTAAGGCTTTTCATAAAACTTAACGCCTCTTTCGTTTGCGGAATGCAGACAAGGTTTTTCGGCAAATATTGCACGGGTTCTCTTACCCCGCAATAGTCCGTGCACTTCGTTCTTACAAAGCACCCGGTCGCAATTTTTTCATACAACGCGCCGACCGCTTCGCTTGCGTAGCCCTGCCGCTTAAACTCGTCGTAAATCAATACGGAAATACACGGCTCGTCTTCTTTGTCATTGTAACAAAGTTTAATCTCGCCGATCTGAAAACCCGATGTTTCCTGCAATATAGCAAACTTTAAACTGTTGCTTCGTGACGATAAACTTGCGATTTCGCATTTTTTCATCTTTGCCTGATAGTATCCGCACTCGTCGTCGAAATGCGTTTTTGCATACGCTTTCGCAAATTCCAGATGGTGCGGTTGAAACCCTTCGATATACAACCTTTTCGTTTGCATCGGCGCATTGAAGTTTGCCGTGCCGTACTTTCTGTCGCGCTTGCTCTTTTCCAAAACTTTCTTGAAATACGCCCACTCTTCTTTCGTGAAATCGGCGCGGTCATAATGGCGCAAGGATTTATCGAACAAACAATAAATCTTATTCCAAAGTTCGATATCCGTTTCTTTCGTGTGCGCGGCGAACAAAAATTTGAAAAGACGAAGCGACTCGTTGTAGTCGTCGCCGAAGTATTCGGTGTCTTTGTATCT
>JAGKVC010000255.1 GCA_021152595.1 Clostridia bacterium | reverse complement strand
GCCGAAGCCCTTTTCGGTGACGGTCAGCAGCGTTGCACCTGCACGGGCGCGCGCCATCGAAACGATTTCATCGTCGCCGCGCAGCTTCATGATGCGGACGCCGTGTGCGCTTCTGCCCTGCGGACGGATGCAGTTTTCATCGACGCGGATCGCCATACCGTTCTTTGTCGCTACAAAGAGCTGATCCTGACCGCAGGTCATGCGGACGCCCTCGATCTCGTCGCCCTCCTCGAGCTTGATCGCAATCAGACCGTTCTTGCGTACATTTTTGTATGCAGGGAGCGGCGTTCTCTTGATCTTGCCGTTTCTGGTGACAATCACGATATAGCTTTCGTCGTTGAATTCGCTGACCTTCATCATGGCAGCGATCTTTTCATTTTCTGCAAGCGGCAGGAGATTGACAATATTCGTACCCTTGGAATCCTTGCCGCCCATCGGGATCTCAAAGCACTTGAGATCGAACATGATGCCGCGGTTCGTGAAGAACAGCACATGATCGTGGCTCGAGCCGACGAACATCTCGGAGACAAAATCCTCCTCGCGCTGCTTCATGCCGGTGACACCTCTGCCGCCGCGGCGCTGCGATTTGTAAACCGCCGCCGGAACGCGCTTGATGTATCCGAAGTTCGTGTAGGTCACGACGCAGTCTTCCACGGGGATCAGATCCTCGATATCCATTTCGCCGCTGACATTTTCGATCGTGGTGCGGCGCTCATCACCGAATTTGCCGCGGATCTCCTCGAGATCATCACGGATGATGCCGAGCACGCGCTCCTTGTGTGCGAGAATATCGCGCAGATCGTTGATCTTTTCACAGAGAGACAGCACTTCGTTGAGAATTTTGTCGCGCTCCAGACCGGTGAGCTGACCGAGACGCATCTGCACGATTGCATCTGCCTGTGCATCGGAAAGACCGATCGTCGGATATTCTTTCTCAGAGGGATCGACTGCCATGCCCATTGCGGAACGGTATGCCGAATCCTCGAGCAAAGTTGCCAGATTGACATCCTTGAAGCGCTCGATCAGGCGCTCCTTGCCCTCGGGGATCGTCTTCGAGCTGCGGAGAATCTCCACAACCTCGTCAATGAAATCGAGTGCAACCACGAAGCCCTGCAAAATATGTGCGCGCTCGCGTGCCTTGCGCAGATCAAATCTGCATGCACGCTGCACGACGTCGATCTGATGCTCCAGATAGGCTTCGAGAATTTCTTTCAGGGAAAGCTCCTTCGGGATGCCGTTGACCAGCGCCAGATTGATCACGCCGTAGGTATCCTGAAGCTGTGTATAGCGGAAAAGCTGATTGAGGATCAGGTTCGCATTTGCGTCCTTTTTCAGCTCGATGCAGATGCGCAGACCTTGTCTGTCGGATTCATCGCGGATATCATGGATGCCCTCGACGCGCTTTTCCTTCGCAAGCTCTGCAATCGACTTGATCAGCTCCGCTTTGTTGACCATATACGGGATCTCCGTCACGATGATGCACTGACGGTTCTTGATCTCGGTGATCTCGGTTTTCGAGCGGACAGTCAGCTTGCCTCTGCCGGTTGCATAGGCGGCACGGATGCCTGCTCTGCCCATAATAACGCCGCCGGTCGGGAAATCCGGTCCCTTGATGAACTGCATAAGCTGCTCAAGGCTCGCTTCCGGATTCTCGATCAGATAATCAAGGCCGTCAATGACCTCGCCGAGATTATGCGGCGGAATATGCGATGCCATACCGACCGCGATACCCTCGGAACCGTTGACCAGCAGATTCGGGAATCTTGCAGGCAGAACTGTCGGCTCCTTCAGACGGTCGTCGTAGTTCGACTGAAAATCAACTGTTTCCTTCTGGATATCCGTCAGCATATTGACGGACATTTTCGTCATTTTTGCCTCAGTATAACGGTATGCAGCAGGCGGATCGCCGTCAACCGAACCGAAGTTACCGTGACCGTCCACCAGCGGGTACCGCATCGAAAAGCTCTGCGCCAGACGGACGAGCGCCATATAGACGGAAGCGTCGCCGTGCGGATGATACTCACCCAGCACAGAACCGACGATGTCCGCGCACTTACGGTACGGCTTTTCCGGTGTCAGGCTCTTCTCAAACAGCGTGTAGAGAATACGCCGGTGAACCGGTTTCAGACCGTCGCGCACATCCGGCAGCGCACGAGAGGTGATAACAGACATCGAATACGCAAGAAACGATGACCGCATTTCCTCCTCGATATCGCGGTGGATCATGATTGCATTACTTGTGTCGTACAAAGGATTTCTCCTCCTTCATTCTCGTTATATTTATACGTGAAACAGCTTTTTCAGCGTTTCGGTTTCATCCGCTGAAAAGTCCTTTTTCGGGATTACATAGAAATTCCGCTTGACCAGATACACCATGAAATATTCCGGAAAATCGTGGATTTTCACATCCGGACCGAAGGTGATCTCGGTATCCTCAACCGGCTCATTCTGCACCGGCTCATCCGGAAAAATCTTCCGGAATCCGCTTTCGTCGGCAGGGGATTCCGCCTCCGGCTGTTCCGGTTCTGCGGCTGCCGGTTCCGCGGCTTCCTCCTTCGCAGACTGTGCCTCCTCCGTATGAATGACAAGTCCGTCCTCATAAAAAGAGACCGTATAAGTATCGGATCCGATCTCCTCGAGCGCATCATGCACGGCGCGGCGCAGCTTGAAGGTTCTGTACCAGCGCACCAGAATGATCGCAAAGCAGGCGAGGCTTTCCGGATTTATTCATCTGCCTCATCCTCCGCTTCTGTTTCATCCTCCGCGATGATGCGGTCGAATGCCTCTTCGACATTCAACTCCGGAGCATCCATAAACTCGGTATGCTCCGCCTCAAGCTCTGCATCCTCTTCGGCATCCAGTGCCTCGAGCGCTTCCTCCTCCGCATCTTCATCCAGATCGACACGGTGTCCCTCTGCATCGTAAAGACGCAGCTTCTTTGCACCGTAATACTGATCGCAGATGTTCGAGGTCAGCGAGGTATCGTCGTCCTCCTGTTCCGGAGCCGGTGCATCCTCATCCTCGAGCATGGATTTTCCCTCGAGAAGCTGATAGCCGCCGGAGCAGTTATTCTGCGCGAAATCCTGAATCGCCGCGATTGCCTGCCGCGAAAGCTCACGCTTCGGCACATAGACAAACTGATTGACGATCTTGCTCTCGGCAAAGAGAAATCCGCGCGCATTCTCATACGCGACGAGACTGTTTGTGGAAAACGAGGTTGTCGCTTCCTCGATTTCATCGGCATCCATTTCCTCTGCCTCGTTTTTGTCAAAGATTTCCATTGTCGTCAGGGCATGCGGATAGAAGCCGATCTCGCGCCATTCGCCGAAGAGCAGTTTATTTGTCGCAATAAACTTTTTGTTGACCGGAACCAGATAATACGAAATTCCGATCAGCAGGCAGCCTGCCGCATAGAACAGGAATGTAATATTCTTGATGACAATCGTGATGAATACACAGATCAGAATCAGCACGGCACATGTCACCAGTCCGATGCGCTTGTCACTCGTTTTTTCCGTCTCATTGTAGATACGGAACACATCTTCAAAATCCCCGTCATTCAGCTTGCACTGCACGGAGAGGATCTTCTCTTCGTTCTCCATAGAATCCCTTTCGGATCAGATATCCAGATTGACAGCGTATTTCGCGTTTGTTTCGATGAATTCGCGGCGCGGCTGCACCTTGTCACCCATGAGGATCGAGAAAATCTCATCTGCCTTCATGGCATCATCCATTGTGACCTTGATCATGGTGCGGGTTTCCGGATCCATTGTCGTTTCCCAGAGCTGCACCGGATCCATCTCACCAAGACCTTTGTAGCGCTGCAC
>JAGKVC010000092.1 GCA_021152595.1 Clostridia bacterium | reverse complement strand
ATCCGACAACCGGACCGGTAGACGGTCTTGCGGTGGAAGTGGTCGAGACGGTCGTGGTATGCGGCGTGGTGGATCCGACAACCGGACCGGTAGACGGTCTTGCGGTGGAAGTGGTCGAGACGGTCGTGGTATGCGGCGTGGTGGAGCCGACAACCGGACCGGTAGAAGGTCTAGCAGTGGAAGTGGTCGAGACGGTTGTAGTATGTGGCGTAGTGGATCCGACAACCGGACCTGTAGACGGTCTTGCGGTCGAGGTAGTCGAGACGGTCGTGGTATGCGGCGTGGTGGAGCCGACGATCGGACCTGTAGACGGTCTTGCGGTAGAGGTGGTCGAGACGGTTGTAGTATGCGGCGTGGTGGAGCCGACGATCGGACCTGTAGACGGTCTTGCGGTGGAAGTGGTCGAGACGGTCGTGGTATGCGGCGTAGTGGAGCCGACAACCGGACCGGTAGACGGTCTTGCGGTAGAAGTGGTCGAGACGGTCGTGGTAACCGGAACCGTTGTACCGGCGATATTCTGCGTGGTGACAGTCTCCGTCGTTGTTGTGAGCAGCTCGGTGGTTAAGACATTGGTTGCTGTTGTTGTGACAGTCAGCAGCGTGACAATTCCTTTCTGAACGAACACCTTGACCGGATTCATATCTGAATCGAGAAAATCAAAATGATCAAATGTGATCGGATAGGAGCCGGGATCTGCATTCTCTGCAACATCGAAAACCATCGTGAACAGTTCGCCTGTTCCGGTATAATTTTCAGTTGCAAGGTAGCTGCCGAAGCTGATGCGATAGTTTCCGTTATTGGTGATTGGGGCGGGGGAATTGGCCGGCGCCAGTTCCGCATTGTAGCGGATCTCTTTGAGCGTCAGCACATCGGTATCCCAGTGTGCATTCATGATACCGACCGCATAGCCGGGGTTGACGTCCGCACGAACCGGAACCTCGACTTCGAGACCGGATGTGATATCAGCGTGCGCACCCTCTGCGGAGATCTCCATATCGGCTTTTTCGGTCAGTGTGATCGTGCCGGATCTGAATTCCGTCTGCACCTTGTTGAGCTCCGGATCATAAATACCGGTATCCGTCAGCGTGACGGGATAATCACCGGGCTGTGCGCCTTCCGCGACCTTGAATTCCAGCACAAAAAATGTGCCGGTTCCGGTAAAGGCATCTTGTGCGAGGTCGTCGCCGAACGCAAGACGGCAGCTTCCGCTCGTGCCGTCCGGTTCTGCCGGATCATTTTCCGGCGCACGCTCGGGATCATAGATGACATCGGTCAGGATCAGCGCGCTGCTGTCCCATGTGACGTCGATGGTGCCTGCTGCATAGCCTGCATTGGATTCGGCTGTAACCGGCATCGTGAAGCAATAGTCCTCTACGCATTCGATCGTACCGGATTCTGCCGAAAGGACAAGATCTGCTGCGGCAAATGCCTGAAGCGGTGTTGTTGTCAGCATGATTGCTGCGGCTGACAGCAACGGGAAAAGTCGTTTTTTCATAATCATACTCCTTAACTGCTGTGTTTGGCATGTTGTCATTTGTGCGGACAATCTGAATATCCGTACCGATTATTATTTTAACTTGTTTTATGGGAAATGTCAAGGGATTGGCGCTGATTTCGGCATTCTGCGGAGATGAATCTGCGTGTTATTCAAAAATACACTTGCAATATGCAACTTCTCGTGCTATAATATAAATGGTATACATTTTTACGTATGCCGCTGACACAATGAACGGTTCACAAGGAGGTTCAAAATGAAAAGATTTTTTGCATGTCTGACATCAGCGGCGATGATGCTCTCATTCGGCGGACTGCTGCCGGAAACGCTGCCTGCGGTTGTATTTGCAGAGCAGGAGGACGGCACGGAAGCAGAAGAAGGTCTGACCTATGATGAGGAAACCGCAACCCTGACGCTCAGCGGTGAGATTTCCGGCAGGGAACTCACTGCGTTTGTTCGGAATGTCACGAATCCGGTACGCCATATTGTCGCAGCGGAGGGAGCAGTTTTTCCGGAAAATGCCTCATGGTTGTTTGAAAACACCAAAGCGCAGGGCAGCCTGTTTGCAGAGCTTGAAACGGCGGATTTTTCAAAGGCAGATACATCAAAGACGACAAATATGGCAGGCATGTTCCATGATTGCGTAAAGCTGCAAAAAGTTGATCTCAGCGGCTTTGATACTTCCAATGTCATAGATTTCCAGCATATGTTCGGAATGTGTGAATCGCTGACCGAGCTTGATCTCAGTTCGTTTGATACTGCAAATGCAGAGATTATGGAGTATATGTTCTGGGGCGATGACAAGCTGGAGACGATCTATGTTTCTGATCAATGGAGCATGGAAAAGGTTACACGTTCAACCTCAATGTTTATTTTCGATTATGCGCTGACAGGCGGAAACGGCACGGTCTTTGATGAAAGCAAGGATGACGGTACCTATGCGTGCATTGATACCGCGGATGCACCGGGCTATTTCACGCGAAAGCAGCCCGAGCCTGTTGAAACCACAACAACGACAATAGAAACAACGACCACGACAACAGAGACGACTACTACCACAACGGAGACGACTACCACAGAAACCACCACGCCGACAACGACCAGACCGACCACCGGCCCCGGTTCGACAACGACCGTTGAACAGACGACGACCGTAACGCAGGAGACCACCACCGAGCCGACAGTCACAGAGCCGAACGAAACAGAAACGCTCACGGGCGATGTCAGCGGCGACGGTGTGATCGACACCGCCGATGCAATGCTCCTTGCACGCTTTCTGAGCCGAATGATTGATTCCCTGCCGGATCCGGATGCAGCCGATGTGGACGGTGACGGCGCAGTGACGATTGCAGATGCCATGATCCTGATGCGCTATGTCAACGGCTGGAAGGGCTATGACGTATATTTCAAGGCGAAATCATAAGATACAAAAACAGCCTCATCGGAAATCCGGTGAGGCTGTCGGTTTACAGCAGAAAAGCAGCCTGTACAGATCATGTACAGGCTGCCTTTTTATGAGATTTACTGGAAGTATTTGTCGTAGCCTTCCCAGCCGTTGACATAACGTGTGATGATCATCGCATCCACAGCGGAAACCTGACCGTCGCCGTTGATATCCGCAGCCTTGAGGTCAAGCTCAATGCCTTCCCAGCCGTTGACATAGCGGACAAGGAGCATTGCATCCTTCGCGGAGATCTCACCGTCGCCGCTGACATCGCCGTTTGTGACGGTGGTGACAGGAGGCTGCTCGGGTGCATCCTTCGCGGTGAAGTAGCCCGGTGCATCTGCGGTGTCAATGCGTGCATATTCGCCGTTGATGTGGTCTGCGTCATATGCTGTGCCGTTGCCGCCGACAAGTGCAGGGCAGTTGTAGAACATGGTGAATTTGTTTGCATCTGTACTGAGATTCCAGTGATCAGATACGAATATGGACTTCAATGCGATATCATTTCCGAACATGGATTCCGTATTCCGCAGATCGGGAATCGTAAAGTCGGAAAGATCAAGTACTGTCAGTTTTTCGCAGCTCAGGAACATGTTAGCCATAGTCGATACTTTGGATGTGTCGAAGCCGGAAAGATTCAATGTTTCAAGACGATTGCACCCGTGGAACATCCAGTTCATTGCCGTCACATTGGAAGTATCAAAACCGGAGAGATCCAGCTCTTTCAGTGTTCTGCATGTGTCGAACATGCTGCTCATGTCGGTGACATTGGATGTATCAAAGCCGGAAAGATCCAGTTCGGTGAGTTCAAAGCATCCTTCAAACATAGATGACATGTTTGTGACGCTGGATGTATCGAAACCGGAGAGATCCAACTCTGTGAGTTTTGAGCAGCCATCAAACATTTCTGACATGTTTGTGACTTTGGATGTGTCAAAGCCGGCAAGATTGAGTTCTTTCAGGTTATTACAGTTGAAGAACATCCGGTTTGCATTTGCAGCATTCGATGCGTCTGCCTTGGAAAGATCAATCGACTCTGCTCTGAACTGGTAGAACAGTCCGCCGCAGTTCTCCGGCAGAACCGTACCTTCTTCGCAGACAACCTTCTTGACAGCCTCATTTTCAGAATATGCCTTAACCTCGTCTGCGACAACATTTCCCCTAAGTGTCAGCGTGCCGGTTTCTTCATCGAACACCACAGATTTGAGTTCCGGCTGCTCGGGTGCTGTGGTTGTGGTTTCTGTCGCGGTCTCGGTTGTCGTGGTGACTGTGGTTGTTTCGGTTGTCGTTGTTTCGGTTGTCGTTGTTTCGGTCGTGGTCTCAGTTGTTGTGGTGACGGGCTCATGCGGATTCACAGATGCATCCTTCGCGGTGAAGTAGCCCGGAGCGTCTGCGGTGTCAATGCGTGCGTAAACACCACTGGTATAATCCTTGTTATTCCTGTTGTATGCTGTTCCGTTTCCGCCGACCAGCTTTTCACAATAGGAGAACATTTGCTCCATATTTTCGGCATTTGCGGTATCAAACTCAGAAACATAGATCGTTTTCAGTTCCATGCAATCCAAGAACATCCATGCCATATTTGATACATTTGATACATCAAAACCAGAGAGATCAAGTTCAGTCAGTGATTCACAGTCGTTGAACATCTTGGACATATTCGTAACATTTGATGTATCCCAGCCGGAAAGATCAAGTTCTGTCAGCTTGGAGCATCCACTAAACAGCGAAGACATGTCTGTAACATTTGATGTATTCCAGCCGGATACATTGATTTCCGTCAGGTTGGAACACGTCCAGAACATGCTGGCCATATTTTTCACATAAGATGTGTCAGCCTTTGAAAGATCAATGGATTCTATGCTGTCGCCAAGGAGCAGATAGCTGCAGTCTTCCGGAAGGACAGTCCCATCTTCTGCGATGATCTTTTTGGGGTTGTATTTGTATATGGACTTTAGCTCATCACGGCTAACATTTCCCCTAAGTGTCAGCGTGCCGGTTTCTTCATCGAACACCACAGATTTGAGTTCCTGCTCGGGCACTGTGGTTGTGCCGATTGCTTCTGTTGTAGTCTCAGGAACCGTAGTCGTGGTGACCGGAACCGTAGTCGTGGTGAAAGGTGTCGTAGTGGTTTCCGGCGCCTCGCCTTCCAGCGCAACAAACGGGACATTGTTGTTTTTCGCAAATTTTTCCGCCTCGGAACCGGCGTAGCCGTAAACCGTGACCTTTTCGCAATTTTCAAAATCAGCATAGCCGAATTTCGTTACGCTGCGCGGAATGACGACCTTTTCCAGTGCCGTGCAGTTTTCAAAGACATAATAATCAAAAGACTGCACACTCTCCGGAATCGTGACGGCTGTGACAGCAGTATTGTCTTCAAAAGCGTATGATGTGATATTTGTTACCGTGTCCGGAACGGTCACTTCTCCGGCGGCGGTTGTTGCGTCGATCAGCCAGTGGTTGACAACAACGAACGGATCAATTTCCTGCTGCGCTTTCAGCCACGGTGTGCCCTTGAAAACGGTTCCTCCGAATTTGTTCAGCGTTTCCGGAATGGAAACATCGCTCAGGCTTTCACAGCCATTGAAAGCGCTGACATCAAGCTCCGTCAGACTTTCCGGAAGCACAACATGATCCAAAGCCGAGCAATTCCAAAAAGCACCCATTCCGATCTTTTCCAGACCTTCCGGAAAAATGACTGATTTCATGGATCTGCAGCCCAAAAATGACCATTCATTAATTGAAACAAGGCTTTCCGGCAGCGTAATGCTTGTTATATTATTGTTTGCGCCGAAAGAATTGGAGCAGATGTGCTCAATTCCCTCCGGAATCGTAATATCACCGGTTGCATTTGTGCCGTCAATAACCAGATTGCCGACAATTACGAGCGGACCTTTTTCCTGCTCCGCTTTCAGCCACGGTGTGTCCCTGAAAGCAGAGTTGTCAATATTGTCCATTTTTTCCGGGAAGGATATGCTTTTCAGACTGGTGCAGCCGCTGAATGCTTCGCTGTAGATCCTTTTAATATTATCCGGAATCTCAATGCTCTCCAGCGCGGTGCAGCCTTGGAATACACCCGAATAGATCTGCGATAATATCTGTGAGAAATGAACCTCTTTCAGCGCGGTACAGCCTGCAAAGGCTTTTTCACCGACATTTGCTTTGTCCGGAAGCGTAATGCCGGTCAGCTTCGTACAGTCTTCAAATGCTTTTTTACCGATATATGTGACTCTGTCCGGAATCGTAACTGCGGTCAGATTCGTATTGCCGGCAAACGCTTCATCAGCAATTCGGACTACCTTCTTTCCGTCGATTTCAGCCGGAATTTCAACAACAGCATCAGAACCGGTATACTTTGTGATCTGTATCTGGCTGCTAGTGATATATTTTTCGTACTGAAAATCGCCAGACTGTAGGGGCTGCGTTTCCTCCGCAAAGACCGGTGCTGCGAATCCCTCCGGCAGCAGACCGCCGCTGAATGAGAGCAGCATCGCCGCAGATGTCAGCATTGCATAGATTCTTTTCATTTTATCCTCCTTGTGTAAAACAGAATTGTGTCAGCGGTATACTATATATAGGTATACCGTTTTTATTATATCATTTCTCTTTTGGCATGTCAATATGAAATATCGCCAAAATTAAAGTAACACACGGCGCAAAGTTCCGGCATTCACTTGACAAATCCCTGCCGATATGATAACATGATGATAGCCTTTGCGCTTCTATTGATGTCCCAACGATCTCTTGAAGCGATCTGCTTGCCTTTTTGCCGTGATACTGCGCATCTCATCTTCAGGATTTAATTGGTACATCAATATAAAAAAGAGAGGAAGATATTTTGAACATCATATCGAAAGTGATGAATCCGCTGACACTGCGGGAACCGGTCAGGCGGAAGGGCGGATTATGCTTTGCCGTTTTGTTTCTCGCTTCGGTGATTTTATACTGCAATCAGGTTTTCGGGATGCCGCTTCCGGCAGCGCTTGCGTGTGCAGCGGTTTCCGGCTTTGTCATATTCAAATGGAAGCTCCATCAAGCCGTGATGCAGAATGCAATCGCCGTGCATCTGGTCAGCCTGTATACGCTGACCTTTTCGATGCGGCCGCCGGACAGCTTCCGTGCCGTGATGAGCGATTTCTGGATCCTGATGACCGGCTTTGCCACGCTGATTTTCTTTATCGGCGTCTCGGAATTGCTCTTTGCGGTTCTGCTCCGGCTGTTCGGCGGAGAGCAGCATTCGGAGCTGCTGCTGAAATGCTCTGTGGTGAGCCTTGCGCTCAGCTTTACCGTATTGCTCTTTCTGCCCTCGGAAACTTATTTCGGAAACCGGAGTCAGATGCAGTATGCCTATCTGAAATTCGCGCCGCATTTCCTGCTCAGTACGGTGATTGCCGCGGCTGCCGGGACATCGCTGCTCTGCTCGCTGCGGACTGCATGGCTGCGCAGGTTTTGCTGCGGCATATCCGGCATTCTGCTGTGCGTGTATGTGCAGTATATGTTCATGAACCGGAGCCTGCCGGAGATCGGTGCCGGTACCGTAGACTGGGCGGATATGACCGGCGCATGCATCCGGAATGCGCTGATCTGGGTGCTGCTCTTCACGGTGCCGTTTCTGGCGGAATGGCTGATCCGGAAGGGGAGGGGCAGACAGCTTGCAGCGCCCGGTGTCAGCTTTTATCTGTCCGCACTGCTCGGCGGCATCCAGCTCATTTCGCTGGTGATTCTCGGCGTGACTGCACCGCCTGCCGCCAAGACCGTCGGTGTCAAGCGCCCCTCGGGTGCGGAGCAGTTCGTGGTCTCCGCCGACCGGAATATCATCACGATCATTCTGGACGGTGCCGATCAGCAGTATTTTGAGGATGGCTATGCCGCAGATCCGGAGGCGTTTGCATGCCTGCACGATTTTACATACTACACGAATACGGCGATGCAGTATGATTCGACCGTTCTTTCCATCCCCGGCATGCTGACCGCATCCCGCACACTGCCGGGCAGGGAGATCACCGCGTGGTATGAGGAGATCTGCGCCGATGCACCTGCAAAGGAATTTTACAGGCTCCTGCGGGAAGCGGATTACACCGTGCATGCATTCGGCGAATTTGCAGCAAATGATTATACGCCCTTTCAGGATTATCTCGACAATCTGAATGACCTGACACCGGATTCCACCAGCATTGACAAGGATATGCTCTACCGCAGCATCCGCACACTGCTCGTATACCGTGCATTGCCGCTGTGCATGAAGCGCTTTTCGGAACCGGTAAACGGCTTCGGAAATGATGCTGTCATGGTGAAGACCGCTTGCATCGTTGAAAATGATGAATTTTTGCAGGATCTCAATCTTCGCGTTTCGGAAAGCGGAAAGCCGTTTTTCACGGTGCAGCATCTCACAGGTCTGCACAATGAGGGCGCGGATGCACTGCCGATGTGTCTGGATATTCTGAAAAAATATTTTGCGCAGCTCAAGCATCTCGGCGCTTATGATGATGCCCTGATCATTGTGACCGCGGATCACGGCGAGCATTCCCGTCCGATGAACATGCCGATCTTTCTGATCAAGCAGCCGCATGAGCAGAGCGAGCAGATCCGCTATTGCAGTGCGCCGGTTTCGCTGACGGATTATGCCGCAACGATTCTGGATATTATGGGCTTGTCGCAGAGCGGCGACGAGGAGCTGTTCGGAAAGCCGGTCTCTGCATGGAGCGAGGATGATACCCGGACACGTCTGGTATTCCAGCGACGCACATTCCGGAAGGACGGCGTCAAGGATTATCCGGAGGACAGCAGATTCTTCGGCTATTATTTCACGGGTACAAAGGAGGATCTGCGGATCCATGAGGAGCAGGATTCGCCGGATCTTGTCCTGAATACAACCCTCTCATGAAAGAACAAACGGGATTCTGCATGTGATGTCAGGCGCGCATCCTGCGTTCAGCGGCATCAAATTCTGTAACAAATCATGATCAACGGAAACAGCAAATACGAAGGGAGAATTCATATGAGCAAACGAAGAAAACGACTGATTATCGTACTGATCATTTTAGCAGTGATATATCTTCTGCTGATCGGCGGAAGCTATCTTTATCTCAAACTTTATATTTCCCCTGTCTTTGAGCAGGGATACAAAGTGACCGGCGTGTATCCTTACAGCAATGCGGCGATTCCCGATGATTTTGCGGAATATTCTGTGGCAGGTCTGAAGCTGAATGCTCCGGACTGCCTTGAATCAGAAACAGACCGTGAAGAATACAGCAAGTATACCAGTCAGGACGCTTCAAAATGTGATCTCCGGATTCTGGCGCTTGTCGAAGAAAACGATGCAGGTGAGGATCTGAAATGGATGCGGGAAAAAAATCCGCATCTGTTTGTGAAGTGGCTCACCGGATGCGGATGGCTCATGAAGCACGGCATGAAAAAAATCGGCTGTGAGATTCCGGAAAGTGACCATGAATGGGCTTATCTGCTGGAGAGAACAGATCCGCTGAATTACAACAAATTTTCGCTGAGCGAGGCTTATGCATCTGTAAAACTCTCGACACTTGCTTCAATTATGGTTCCGGCATACATGGGAATAAAGGATGATGAGAAGCATCCGCTGGAACAACCGCTGAACGTGGAGGAATGCGCTTATTACTTAGAATCGGATGCATGGAACGCGATCATTCGTCAGCGGCGCTCAAGGGGCGGCAGATATCAGCTTACGGTAACTTACTATCCGGTTTCTGATGATGAGAATGTCAGAACCCTGCTGGTGCAGAGCGATGATCCCGAACTTGCACAGACCGTCGTTGCATCGGCGCATCCTGCATAAAAAGCAAAGTCACCCGTCTGCACAGGCGGGTGACTTTTTGTATTCAGTTTCCCTTCCGGAGGGTAGCGGTATCAATCTGCGCTATACATTGACCGTAACGGTTTCAGCATGTTCCGGCAGCAGACCGGCCTCCTCCGGCAGAAATTGCAGTTTGAAATGCTGCACATAAAAAGGAATGTCCGGTCAAAGCCGGACACGGATTCTCATGTTTATTTGAATCGGAATAATCTGAACACCTGCTCTGCGGTATCCGCCAGATTCTTTCCGGCGGTATCCGGCTCCATTGCTTCCTCCGCAGTTGTCACGGCGCGCAGAATCGGAAAATATGCATCAATCCCGTGCTGATTGCAGATCTCAGCACCCTCCCCGACGCAGCCGCAGAATGCGATCACCGGCTTTCCGTATTTCTTTGCGGTTTTGGCGATACCGGCGGGCACTTTCCCCATGACGGTCTGCGCATCCAGCCGCCCCTCACCGGTTACAACGATATCTGCATGCCGGATTGCTGCCGCAAGACCGGTCTGCCGGATGACAATGTCAATGCCGGGCTTCAGCTCTGCATGCAGGAAGGTACGCAGTGCAAATCCAAGACCGCCTGCCGCGCCCGAACCGGAACGGTCAGCGTCAGAATCCGGATCATATGCTTTTACCAGAGCGGAAAAGCGCTGCATGGACTGTTCCATTTTTTCGATCATTTCTGCATCCGCGCCCTTTTGCGGTGCGAATACTTTGCTGCATCCGTTCCTGCCGCAAAGGGGATTTGTCACATCGCAGGCGACATGAAACTGACATTCCCGAAGCGCAGGCAGGACTGCATCTTCGGTGATATGATGCACCTTTGCAAGCCCGGCTGCGCCATGCGGAACCTGTTTTCCGCCTTTGTCACAGAATCCGAAGCCGAGCGCCTGCAAGCAGCCGATGCCGCAGTCATTGGTTGCGCTTCCGCCAATCCCGAGAATGAATCTGCGGCAGCCCTGATAAACGGCATCCGCGATCAGTTCCCCGAATCCATAGGTCGTTGTGTGCATCGGATTACGCTCCGGTCCGGATAAGAGCGGCAGCCCCGATGCAGCAGCCATTTCAATGACCGCGGTCTGATCGGGAAGTATGCCGTATTGCGCCTGAACCGGTCTGTCGAGCGGATCGGAGACTGTCACCGTCCGGTATGCACCGCCCGAACCGGATACCAGAGCATCCACCGTTCCCTCACCGCCGTCCGCGACCGGATAAACCGTGATTTCCGCATCGGGAAATACGCGCAGAATGCCGGATGCGGCTGCATGTCCGGCATCGGCTGATGAGAGACTGCCTTTGAAAGAATCCGCTGCGATTACAATTTTCATATGATCACCTGTGTTACTTTTTCGCGTTAATGCGGTCGGCTTCCTCTTTGATGATTGAGCTGAAGGTCTGCTCGTCGATCTCGCCGCTTTCGAGTGCTGCCTCGGACTGATCCGCAAACGCATCGAAAATCACCTGCTTATCCTCGAGCAATCCGGTGAGCTTTTCATCGACGGAATCCTCACACAGCAGCCGGTATACCAGCACATTGCGCGTCTGTCCCATGCGGTATGCGCGCGCGATGGCCTGATTTTCGATGGACGGCTTGAACTGCGGCTCACAGAGAATCACAACGCTTGCCGACTGAATATTCAGTCCTGTGCCGCCGGATTGGATCTGTGCGGCAAGCACCGTTCCGGCTGGCGCCTGATCGAATGCATCGACGATCTCCTGCCGCCGCTGCGGCGATACGGCGCCGCTGATCGGCTCCATGCAGCGTTCCCCGAGCAGCAGTGTAATTTTGCGGATTGTATCGAGGAAAAATGAGAATATGATCACCTTGCGCCCGTCTGCGGCAGCTTCTTCCACAAGCTCCAGCATCCGGACAGCCTTCGAGGAATCCTTGATGTCGGGGACATTCCATGAAACGCGCCGCGCCTCGGTATAGTTTCCGGAGAGCACTGCCTGCTCATAGGCCGCCTTCTCGGCCGGATTCATCGTACACCATTCGCGGTTCTCGATGAGATCCGGCAGTTCCGTCAGGACATCCTCACGCTTTCTGCGGTAATAGACCAGCGCGATGATCCGCCGGAACTGCGGCGCAGAGGAAAGATAGGTCATGCCGCGGATTTCCGAAGCAATCTCCGGCTGTAAAATCCGGATCAGCGCGATCATTTCATCGACCTTGTTTTCGAGCGCCGTGCCAATTGCGGCACTCCCACTAAACGAAAAGTTGCGGTATGTATAGTCGATATTGCGGTATTGAGGATAATATTGGTAAAGCTCCTATCAAGACAACAGGTACGGACATAGACAAAATACTTCCTGCCGTGTCCCGTTTTGGCGGTGGCGGTGGAAACCGCAAGGCGAAGAAAGAAACAGTCATTGAGAAGCTAAAGGCTTTCTTTGAACGATTTTGGAATATAGGCTGATTGCAGTCCAATAGCCCAAAGTCTAATGACACACTCGCTTTCCGTTACTCTGAGGTTCAGATCGGCATTATGGCGTGCAACGAAATAACTGCCTGAATAGCAGACAAAGACCTGAGATTTGCTCATACAAGCATTTCTCAGGTCTTTTCTTTTCAGGTGGTTATAGTTTTCCGCTCCGCAGGCTTGAAAGGTGCTGAGGGGCATTTCCGTTCGTCTGAGAACATAACAAAAAGCTCTACATTTATGGCGATGACCATACAGAAGTATTCCAAAATACTAATGGTTATTTACTAAACGGTGGCTAATGTATAAACAGACAGAGCAGTATCGCTTAGTTGCGGTACTGCTCTTGTTTTATTCATTGATGCTTGTAATAAATTCCTTAAATGCTTTTTGTCCGTTCTCATTCCTTTTGAACACACCAGCATCCTCAAGAACTTCCAGAAAGACTTTACCAATTTCCTGTTCCAGAATTGCTCTCGCATTTTCTTTGCTGAAATCGGGATAACGCTTTAAAATATTCTCTGCCCATTCAGCGTGCTGTGTCAGTTCAGGGTAGTTATAAAGGTTCTCCTTATTAAGCATTGCTGTTTCAAGCATATTTATTTCCTTTGCAAGTCTTGCAGGAAGCACAGCAAGTCCCATAACCTCAATCAGACCGATGTTTTCTTTCTTGATATGATGAAGCGACGGATTTGGATGATATACGCCAAGAGGACGTTCCTCTGTCGTGATATTGTTTCTGAGTACGAGATCGCACTCGTAAACATTACCGTTTTTTCTTGCAATAGGAGTAATTGTGTTGTGCGGTTCTCCATCTGTTTCAGCAAAGATGAACACGCCTTCATCGGAGTACCCTCTCCATTTGGCAAGAATATCAGCACAGCATTCCGACAGCTGCTTTCTGTCCTCGGACGCAACACGGATAACCGACATAGGCCATTTCACAATCCCTGCTTTTACAGCTGGGTAAGCCTTTATTTCAAACTC
>JAGKVC010000254.1 GCA_021152595.1 Clostridia bacterium | reverse complement strand
ATCCCTGCAAGCTGTGCTATCCCGATCAGGCAGGGGAGTGGAGCAGCTTCTCCATTGACGACGGCGAACAGCTCGCGGTCGAATCGGTCAATCTGCTGCGCGGCGGATTCCGTTCTGCGGAGGAGCTCGGGGCAATCCCGATGCTGCCGCCTGCGCTGATGCAGGAGGCAGGAAGCGTGCTGCTCTATTTCACATCGCATGCAGGCGCAGATACCGCTGCGGTGCTGGAATCCTTCCCGACGATGCTCTATCTCGTTGTACCGGAGCAGGAGGCGCAGTCCGGCACCGTTCCGAAGAACGGCTCGCTCTGGCTCGTGACGCCCGACCGCCGTCTCGTACAGGCAGGCGGCGAAGCATAACACAGCGTTCATAAGAGAAATCTGGTGAGAAATTTGAAAATCAACAGCATGATTGCGGAGCATCCGTTTCTGCGGCGGCTGATTCAGCCCAAACGGATTCCGCTGCTTTTCTCGGTGACGATTGTCGCCGGTATCTTTTATCATTATGCGCCGAAGCTGACATGGCTCTGGATTCTGCTTGCACTGCTGATTCAGGCGCCGCTCTTCCGGCTCTTTGACTATGTGAAGAAGCACCCGTTTATCGGCGGCATTGCGTATATCATGACCGGTGCGGCATTTGTTGCGGCAGCCGCGGTGATGATCCGGCTCGGTGCGGATACACTGCCCTTTGCACCGGCGGATGAGACGCGCAGACTGGATTTTATGGTCTGGTTCCTGACGCCGCAGTCCGTTCTGCAAACGGTCGAATATGAGGGCGGCGCGGCAAGCGCGGTCAGTATGACCATGCGGCTCTTTTCGACGGATTATCTCGGCTATACGCTCGCGCTCTTCCTGCTGTTCACAATGTTCATTGCGACAACGGCGTATTATTTTACGCTCGTGCGGTACCGTGTGCTGATGTCCTTTATCGTCATGATCTTCCCGTTTGCGATTTATGCGAAGGAAGCTGAAACGATGCCGGTGCCCTCGATCATCATTCTGCTCTTCTGTTATTTTGCCGTCATGATCTACTGCCGGCAGGCGCACGGCGAGGATTCCGAGGTCGTGCAGAAATACGAACCGGATGTCGTCAGCAGGCTTTCGGTGCCGAATAAAAAATCCGCCTATGCAAAGGTCAAGCCTGAGCTGCTCGACGGGACATTCTTCAATGCGGCAGGCATTTTCATGGCAGCCGCGACGATTCTGATTCTTGTGATCCCGAAGCCCGAGGTCGAAGCGGACCGTGTCGTCTTCGATTCGATGCTCGACTTCTCCGCGCTCTCCGACCGTCTCATGGATGCGATCAGCGCCTTTACCGAAAGCTCCGACGGCGGTACGTACAACAACCTCAATTATACGCGGACGCTTTTCTATACGCAGGCAGGTGAGCCGCTCAATCTCCGGATGCGGACATTCAGTCAGTATCATTATGATTCCGATAAATGGACGGCTTCCGAGCAGTATGACGGCATGCCAGACCGCACAGCGACAACCTTCACGGAGCGTCCCTATTTCCGATCCGCTGCGGAATATGCCGATCCGGCAGAGGTACTGACGCTGATTCAGCGCCTTGCAAGAGAGAATCCGGATTATGCGGAAACCTACGGGCTTTCGGAGCTTGCTGCCATGCCCGATATCGACGCATCGCAGTATTATATGCCGCTCAAGATACAGGCGGCAATGGTCAATAATTACTACGCATTCCCTGCACCGCTGCATGTCAAGAAGATGCAGCTCAAGAATTATCTCAATGACATCGTGCCGGTATACATGAACAAGAGCAGCATCCTGTTCCGGTATTCGGTCTTTACACAGTATTTTGAAGAATACAATATCGAATATTTCAGCGAGCGCTTTGCGAATACGGATGTCATGCAGTCGGTCATGCGCCGATTTGATTCGGAAACATGGAATAAGCTGCTCTTTGACGGGCTGTCCCTGACCGAATTCCAGAGCGATGATTATGAGCTCCTGACCGATGCCTACGCCGCAAGTACAATGGCGGAGAAATATGCGGAGCAGTGCCGCGAGGAGAGCGGGACGCCTGCGCGCGTCAGAGAGCTTGCGGAATCCCTGACGGAAGGGCTCGGCTCCGACTACGAAAAGGCAATGGCGATCCGCGATTATCTACGGTTCAATCCGGATTTTGTCTACTCGAAGGAGTATCAGAAATCCAGCACGGCAAATGTCGAGAGCTTCCTTTTTGATACGAAGATCGGCGTCTGCTATGAGTATGCGAGCGCGATGGCGGAGCTTTGCCGCGCCGCCGGTCTGAGTGTCCGCTATGTTGAGGGCTATCAGATGAGCGAGTCCGATAAACGTCTGCTGCGTGATGAGCAGTGGGATTATGCGATCACCACGGAACACGGGCATGCGTTTGTCGATGTCTATATCCCGGGCTTCGGCTGGATGATGTTCGATGCGACCTCCGGCAATGTGATTGACACGCAGAAAACCAAGGTCAATGTTATTGCGACACTGCAATATTCCGGTCTGATTCTGTTCGCGGCGGCGCTGGTCCTGCTTCTGCTGCTGAAATGGCTTGTACCGCTGCTGCGCGAAAAGCTGTTCCGCCGCAGATTCCGCAGGGACCGCAATGCGGCAGCCGTCACGGAGGCGTTTGCGAGACTGCGCAGGCAGTGGCAGGCGGATCCGGCGCAGACGGCACGGACGCTTTGTGCGGAGAAATCGGCGTTTCTGGATCTGGATCTCGGGGAGCTGCTCAGCGGATTTGAGTCGGCGGTATATGCCGAGCGCTGTGATGCAGAGACCGCGGACCGCGTTTATCAGGTTTACTGCGCTGCCTATGATGCATGGAAGCCTGCCTGCAAGCGGCACCGCAAAGCCGAAAAAGCCGCGCGCAGAGCTGCGAGGAGAAAGGTGTCTCCGACGGATTGAGAATGAGGGTGTTGCCCTCAAACTCCCACCCGAAGGATTCC
>JAGKVC010000253.1 GCA_021152595.1 Clostridia bacterium | reverse complement strand
CTCGAGTAAAGAGTCGGATCTCGCTGCCGCCTGTCACCGTTGCCGATCCGGTCATTTCTGTCAGTTTGTCCGGATCGCAGCGCCCGTCTATTTCCAATTAGAAATGAGAAATTGTCGTGTCCGCTTCGCGGACGATTTGAAATAGGGAGAAAAGAAAATCAAAGTAAGAGGACGGAGAATATGATCTCTCTTATTAATATCTATAAATCTGTCCGCGAAGCGGACACCTTCATTTCTAATTTCTCATTTCTAATTTCTAATTTAATATGCCCCTCTATAAAGGGGTGCCAAAATACCCGAAAGTTGTACGTTTGTGTGCAACTTTTTCAAAAGTTTGCACGAATCATCATAAAATTTGCATAGAACATCATGTTTGATCATGAAAAAGCCGCTGAACGAGCTTTCTCACTCATTCAGCGGCTTGATGCTGTCTGATCCGAAAATGGATTCTGAAAAAATCCCTGAATCGGGGGCTGACGAAGCTCGTTCTCCGGCAATACCGGTATCAGGCTTCCTTTTTCTTACTGTAAAGCAGGATCTTTCTTGCAAAGAAATTCCAGAGGAACGATACTGCCGTCGCAACCAGCTTTGCGATAATCTGGAACAGCGAGGTCTTGTCGCCGAGCCACAGCTCAAACAGCTTCGTGATGCCGATCGTGATCAGCAGTCCGACAACGCCGATTGCCGCAAAGCTCAGAAACTCAACTACCTTGTTCTCAACCTTCGAGTTCTTGAAAATCCAGAATGTGCTGATGATGTAATTCACCGCAAGACCGGCGATGAACGAAAGCGAATTCGCTACCCAGCCAAATGCCTTCTGATCACCGAAGATAAAGTGGAACAGCAGCCATGATACCGCAAAATCCACCAGAAATGCCAGTCCGCCGACAAAGCAATACCGGAAAAACTGAATCAGCGTGTTTTCGGTATCCCCGACAAACAGCTTCTTGAATTTGCCCGTCTTGCAGATATCCAGTACCTCTTTCAGTGCGTCATTCATTGCCATTCTCCTTTAATGCCAGAATACAAACATGGATTCCGCGTTCTGATAGAGCAGCGGATAATTTTCATGGATCGGGCCCTCGCGCGTGCCGATGATCAGCAGCACGACGGTCAGAACCGTTGCGGCGCATGCGATCGCGGAAAGCCGGTAGCGCAGGCCGCCTCTCTGTCCGGCTGCCGTCACAAGGACAAGTGCGCCGCAGATGCAGAGGATCGGTGCAATATCAAAAATATATTGCGCACCGTTTCCGGCAAGGCAGAAATCCATCCAGCCGACGATGCATGCAGCGGCAAATCCTGTCAGCAGAACCGCCTTCTTTTGCAGCGCCGTGACCGCCTTATGCGGCGTTTCTGCATAGCTGCCGGTGCAGGCTGTCCGGAGCAGAATCAGGGCTGCGCCGAGCATCGGAAGCCAGAGAATGCCGAGATTGCTGTATGTGAAGCGATAACGCTCGTAATTCGGGAGTCCCTGCCACGAGAATTTGATAAACGGGAATGTTCCGGTGATTTCAGGCGGCTGAAGCATGTAGTGATAAATGCCGTCCGGAATCGCATAGAGCCGGAGCCCGTTTGCATTGACATTGCTGACCGTGAGCTGATAGGTCGCGCCGAAATCCGTATACGAGCCGAAACGCGCATTGTTGTAAATCAGCAGTCCGATCACAACGGCAAACAGCGGTACTGCGAAGATTCCGCCCTTGAGCAGCTTTTCCGTCAGCTTCGTCTCGCGGTTCATCACAACGCCGAGGAACAGCGGAATCAGGATCGCTGCGGAAATCGCTATGCTCGGTCTCGATCCGGCACAGAGTCCCAGCGCAAGTCCGGAGAAGCCGAAGCGGACATAACTCTTCCACTTCTTCTTTTCCGGCATGCAGGCGGTAAAGCCCAGCCAGAGCGTCAGCATCAGGAAGCAGATCGCCGAAATCACCGGCAGAACATACATGCCGTAGCTCTGGAGCGTGTAGAAGATGCCGACGCCGAACACCGCTGCCGGCAAACTCAGGCACAGCATCAGGAAATTCGGCTTTTTGACCAGCAGGTTCACGCCCGAAATCACGGCAAGACAGGTAAACGCCGCTGCGAATACCGCAAAGAACGTAATCGCCCAGCGGATCGTCGGCAGCTTGTGCGTCAGCCAGTAGATCGGATAATAGAGCGTCACAAGCGGCGTGATGCCGAAATAGGAATAATAGCTGCCGTCCTTGTAGGCATGATCCCATTCATAGCTGATGCCCTCATCCTCACGGACGGAATGGTCGTAGATCTCGGAGCCGGACAGTCCTGCAAGCCCCTCGCTCACATTGATGCGCAGCGCGGTCTGACCGTTCATCAGCGCATCAAAGGTCTGGACGAAGATATCCCCTCCGTTCGCGCCCTTTTCCGGATCATATTCAATGAAATCCTGATGTGCATAGAGCAGCAGCGGTGCGCAGAAGCAGCAGCAGGTGATCGCGGCAATGATGATGCGGTGGCTGTATTTCGTCCGGTCATATGTTACCAGATACAGGCGGAAGCAGTGAATCGCAATCAGCGCCGCTGCAAGCAGCAGCAGCAGCAGATACCGCAGAATCATGAAGCGGAACGGCTGCGCGGTCGATTCGGAGACCTCGTAAACCTTGATCTGACCGTCAATATTGCTGAACGACAGTCTGACCGAATACAGCTTGCCGTAGGGATCCAGATTCAGCGTAAAGCGCTCGCCGTTTCCGGCAACATAGCGCTGATCCGCCTTCTGATATTCGCGCGAGAAGTTTTCGTCCTTGATCTCGGCGGTCACCTGAATCATGCGGTTCGGATCTTCCTTTTCCATGCAGACCGTGATCGCGCGCGTCCCCTGCGACGGGACGCATTCGACGGTCGCCTTTTGTCCGTCCAGCAGCAGCGCGACCTCCGGATCATCCGAGAATTGCGCATTGTCCCCTGCCGTGATCTGCGGCAGATCATTGTAT
>JAGKVC010000091.1 GCA_021152595.1 Clostridia bacterium | reverse complement strand
GTCGGCGTGTCAATCAGAAGCGGAACGCTGACGTCCTTGTGCGCTTCCTCCTCCGCGGAATATTCCGGATAGATGCCGAGATACGGCAGCGCCTTTTCGAGTACGCGGCGCGAATACGGCACGACGACCGTAGCGCCGTAATAGGTGATGTTCTTGTTCGGTTCATCTGCCATGATCAGCAGCACGATCTCCGGATCATCCGCCGGTGCAAAGCAGCAGTACGAAGCAACATACTCCGCATCCGCCGCACTGATCATGCCCTGCAGCTTCTGGGATGTACCGGATTTACCGCCGATCTTATAGCCCTTGATGTAAGCATTGCCGCCGTGGTTGCCGTCAACAACAAATTGCAGTGCGCGGCGCATTTCCGCCGAGGTCTCCTCGGAGATCACCTGACGGCGCACGGTTTTGTCATGGGAAAGTACAACATTTCCTGCCTGATCGACGACCTTGCTGACCACATACGGTTCCAGCAGGTAGCCACCGTTGACGACCGCGGCATAGCCCGTGACCATTTCAATCGGTGTCAGGGAGTTTCGCTGACCGTAGGAACTCGCCGCAAGGTCAACAGGTCCCATGGAATCCAGATTGGAAATAGACTTTGTCTCATACGGCAGGTCGATGCCGGTTCGCTCCTCAAGACCGAATGAACGGAAATACTGACAGAACATGGTTCTGCCGAGCGTCTGACCGATCGAGATAAACGCCGGGTTGCAGGAGTTTTTCAGAATTTCCTCAAATCTCTGCGTACCGTGAATGCCGGTGCAGTTGATCGGCGGCTCGCCTTCATACGGAATAATGGAGCCGGTACAGGTATAGCTGTAATTGTTATAGTCGATTACATTTTCTTCGAGGCCTGCGCTCGCGGTAAAGACCTTGAAAACAGAACCGGGAATATAGGTTTCAGTGATGCATTTGTTGCGCCACTGCCGCTCCCGCGCCGCTTTGAGCGCTTCTGACTTTTCCTCGTCATTGCGGATCTTGCGGATCTCGGAAGCGATCGCCTTGTCATAGATCTCATAGGGCTCATTCGCATCAAAACCGCCGACGCTCGCCATTGCAAGCACCGCGCCGGTCTTTGCATTGAGCATCACGCCGCAGCCGCGCTCCGCAACCTGAAACTGACTGACCATTTCGGTCAGTGCGCTTTCCAGATAGGTTTGCAGCGTCATGTCGATCGTGAGATAGACATCGTCGCCGTCCTGCGCCGGATAGGTCTTGGAATAACGGTAGGGCATATCGTTTCCGTTTGCATCGCGCGCCGTGACATTGCGTCCGTCCACGCCGGAAAGATACTCGTCGTAATATTTCTCGATGCCGTAGAAGCCGTGGCCGTCATTGTTCGTGAAGCCGATGACGGAAGCCGCAAGCTCATTCTGCGGATAATACCGCTTGGTATCGGACTGGCGGCTGATCGACGAGATCGCAATCTTTCTCGCACTGCCCGGTACGCGGATATCACCGATATACTCGATGATGCGGTCGGCGCGGCTCTTTTCCACCTGTTTTTTTAGGACAACATAGTTGCTGTCCTTGTCAAACGCCTCATCAATCTGGGATTCCGGCTCCTCGAGGATCTCCGCAAGAAATGTGACAAGCTGCCCGCGGATCACAGCCGGATCGACGACATCCGCCTTCGCGCTGCCGCCCTCATCCTGTTTTTTCTTTGCCGCATCCTCAAGCTCGGCATTGCGCTCTTCGACAAGCTTCATTTCCTTTTTGAACAGTCCCGGATCGAGGAAGATTTTATAGACCGTCGCGCTCTGTGCAACGACCGCTTCATTCGCGTCATAGATCGTGCCGCGCGCAGCCGGAAGCGTGATCGTTCCGAACTGACGGGAATTTGCCATATCCGTATATTTATCATGCTCCACCAGCATGATCTTCGCAAGGTTTGCGATCAGACCTGCCGCAGCGAGCAGAACAATCGTCTGAATGACGACATTCGTCCGGACCTTCATGCTGGTAGACGGTCCCTTGGAGCGATAGCCGCGCTTCCAGACCTGCTTTTTTGATGCTTTGATTTTTCCTGTCAGATGTTTTTCGGTTTGATCCGGCATATCTCACACCCCTTTCCGGATACTGCGGCTGCTCCGCCGAAAGAAAAAAGGCGGAGCGCTGACACCGCCCCGCCTAGATCATCACAGGGAGCAGTCGGACCGCATCGGCACCCCATAAGCCGTTCCGCGGCACAGTGCCGCAGATCTGCGGATGCTGCATGCAGAGGATCTGGTTGCATACAGCCTGCTCTCCTGTTTTTCGCATTACAGTGCGGAGCTTTGCAGCGGATTTCTCATCCGCTGCTGCCCGATGCAGAATGATTGTCTGTTCCACATCCGTCGGCATAGCTGCTCCGTTTCCTTTGTTCTACACATCTTGAACTTGACCTTGAAATTTATCTCTATGCAAGCTCTGCCGCGGCAGCTTTCCCTGCCTTCGGCATTACATTTCTATATCTATGTTATTTGCCGCGCAAAAATTCCCAGATGCTCACGAGGTAGTCATTGACAGTGACGAAGAAGTTATCCTCCGGCTCGGAGATCGTGACCTCATCCTCAGTCTGGAGCTGAATGTACTCAATCTGCGACTGATTCAGCGGACGGAGACCGAGCTCGTCCTCTGCATATTCCTCGATTTTCTTGACGGTCAGCTTGCCTTCCATCTCAGATCTCATGCTGATATTTCTGGCAGTCAGGTCGTCATATTCCGCCTGCAAGGCAGCGATTTTTGTGTACACCTCATTCGTCTGCACACGGCCGTATATTACCGTGCCGATCAGAATGCCCGTTAGGATACCGAGTGTTACGGCGCCGCCCGTCGTAATCCTGTTCGGATGCTCGGACGTACCGGAATTGCCGGAGCCGGAATATCTGGATCCCTGGGATGTGCGCGATTTGGGTTCGGGTTGCTGTTTTGTGTTCTTTTTCTTTTTTGATTTGGCCTCAGACTGTTCCTTCTTCCCGTCGTCCGGAATATCGACGTCGATATCGGAGTCAGCGATCATCGGAGCAGTCAGGGGTTCCGCCGGACGGGAAGTCTTTTTCTTACGTTCCGGTTCCGGCGGAGGAGCAGGCGCTTCGGCTCCGCCGATTGCCGCCTGACGGCGGTTCTCTTCCGAGAGGGCGCTCCGGCTCTCCCGTTCTTCACGGATCCTTGCCTGTTCACGGGAACGGCGTTCCGCCTCAGTGAGCTTCTGCTCCTTCGGCTCAGCCTGTTTGGATTTGCGTTTCTTGCGGCTTTTTGAAGCCTTGCTCATTGCAAGATTCCGCAGCGACATCTGCCGGCGCTCCTCAGAGCTCAGGCTGTCCTCACCGGAGAACGACGCTGCGAATTCGGAAAAATGCGTCACGAAGTCTTCTGCCACCGAGGTCACCTCCCATGGCATTTGCTGTGCGCCGCGCCGACCGGCTGGTTTGTTATGTATCTCAGCCGGTCATTGCAGCATAAAGGTCACACTCGTTTTGTGTTGTTCTGCTTATATCAAATTTCCGCATCGGTGCGAAAATCCGGTCTTTCGTTCGTTATCGGGTTGTGTCTTGCGTTTCCTTTGCTGTTTGTGCGGAGATTGCTGCCGCACGGTTTAGAGTTTCTCGATGCTGCGCAGCTTCGCACTGTGGGATCTTGGATTGCGGGCAAGCTCCTCAGCGGTTGCTGTCAGCGGTTTGCGGTGCAGGAGTCTTCCTTCGGGTTTGTGTCCGCAAACGCAGACAGGAAACTCCGGCGGACAGATGCATCCTGTACACCATTTTGCGAAAGCCTGCTTGACGATTCTGTCCTCCAGACTGTGAAACGTCAGAATCACGAGTCTGCCGCCCGGATTGAGTGATGCAAACGCCGTTTCCAGCGCCGAGCTCAGACAGTTCAGTTCATCGTTCACCGCAATGCGGATCGCCTGAAACGTCTTTTTGCAGGGATTTTTTTCGCGTCTCATTTTTGCCGGTACGCCTTTTTTGATCAGCTCGGCAAGTTCTGTTGTTGTCTCGATCGGTTTGATCTCTCTCGCCGCGACGATCTGTGCAGCGATTTGTCTGGAAAATTTTTCTTCTCCGTAACGAAAGATGATATCACTGAGCTCCCGTTCCGTCAGCGTATTCACCAGATCGGCGGCTGTCCGTCCCGTCTGTGACATGCGCATGTCGAGCGGTGCATCCTGATGATAGGAAAAGCCCCGTGACCCTTCGTCCAGCTCATGGCTGCTGACTCCGAGATCGAGCAGAATACCGTCTGCTTTTGTATGATGCTCTGCCAGTACCTTCCCCAGCTCCGTGAAGTTCGCGTGTACGATCACCGCCGGCATTCCGGCAAGCCGCACAGTCGCTTCCGCGATCGCATCCGGATCCTGATCCATCGCATACAACTGTCCGCCGCACACGAGCCGTTCTGCAATCGCAAACGAATGATTCGCTCCGCCGCAGGTGCCGTCCAAATACACACCATCGGGCTTGATATTCAGGTCGCTGAGTACCTCCTCCAGCATGACAGGCACATGATACACTTTGTGGTCAATCATATCTTATGCCTCTTCCTCTGCTGCCATCTGCGCACGCTTTGCAGCGTCCTTCTTGGCACGTTTGATTGCCTTCAGGCGGGCGCGTTCCTCCTCATACGCTTTCAGCCTGTCCGCATCCCAGATTTCGGCATATTCGCCGATACCGATGATCACCACAGCCCCTTTGAGACCTGCATACTCGATGAGCTCCTTATTGAGTGTGATGCGGTTGTTCTTATCGGGAGTCGGATTCTGCGTAGCGCCTGCGAAGTCGCGGCGTGCGTCCTCAATTTCTTCGCGGTCCTCGTCCTGCTCGATGCACTCATCTTCAATGCGCTTGAGTTCGTTCTCATAGCCTTCCTTCGAGCGCATGATGAGGTAGCCTCTGCTGCGCTGATCGGGAGAGATATAGAGAATATCGCCGATTGCATTGCGGTAGGTGACAGGGTAACTGATGCGGTTGCGCTGATCCAGCTGGACAGTCTGACGTCCTGACATGCTCGTCATGTTGCCCATGGTTCAGCGCCTCCTTTCGCGATTGCGGCAGGAGACACCCCTGAACCGGCTCCGGAGAATACAAAGCCGCCTGATTATTTGTTTCTGCATCAGGCGTTCACTTTGTATGCTTCGGAGCATCGGTAACCAGCGGACGGTACCGTCGCCCTGCTGCCTTCTTACTTTTGTTCCACACGTTTTGTTTTGTATATTTCGGGAGCCGACATTCTTTTCGGATGCTCTCGGGAGGCGTTACTGCCTTTTAGTCCCATCGAGTGGTTCCTGACTGTCTTTTACTCCCTAGACATATTATATAACAACTTGAAAATAATGTCAATAGCGATTTCGGGAGAAATTTTCCGTCAGAGCGCAAAATTCCGTCCCTCCGCAAAATGAAACAAGCGTTTTGTTCAATCTGTCGGGTACGTATTTACGTGCTTTTTGAGATTTTCGCTTGGAAAATTTCGCGCGTGAAAGCAAATCCGCGGCAAATTCCGGAGAACGCCCGATTTTGCCGCACCTGCGCCAAAAACACGGTTTTCATAAAATCAGTTTATGATTAAATACACCAGAATATGCATGCGAATCCTATCTGTTTTTCGTCGAATTGCCGAAATTTCAAACGCTTTTTGAGAGATCGGGTGTCAATCCATATCCTGTGCAGAGTCCCGAAATTGAACACAAGATGTTGTGTTTCGCCTGCGAAAGCAGATTTATCTTCCTAAATATAGTCCGGCGGGCAGTGCCCGCATCCGATTGTCTACAGCCGCCGGAAAACCAGTCTCCTGTCTGACGCGATGGGCTGAAGGTACGCGATACTCGGTATTACACAGGAATTGGAACCGAAAAGAGCTTGCGCCTGCGTACATCTTTGGTACGAAGGCAGCTATAGAAAAACGGCTGTCGGCACTGCCGACCGGGCAGTGCCCGCATCCGTATTTCTAAAGCTCCTTATGGATGAAATCGTCCCTTTCTGCCACTTCGCCCCACTCCATTATCGCGGCAAAACGATTCAAACAGCATGTATGGGCAGCAATGGGCAGCGGATTTCAAGGATCCGCCCACGCAGGGCAGCGGGCAGTGCCCGCATCCGTATTTCTAAAGCTCCTTATGGATGAAACCGTCCTTTCCTGCCCTTCGCCCCACTCCGTTTTCGCGGCAAAATGCTTCAAATAGCATGTATGGGCAGAAAAAGGCAGCGGATTCCGATGATTCACCCACGCAGGGCAGCCGCGTCACAGTAAACGCCTCCCTAAGCATCTCATGGGCAGCAATGGGCAGCGGGCGGTGAAAGGCAGCGCACGGAACAGCAGGCAAAATCAGAGAAATCCGATTTTTTTCATCTTTCCTCTTTACAATATGAAAAAAATCGTGTATAATAAATATTGTATATTTTGACTTCGGAGGTATGAACCAATGGAACTGAAATACAAGCGTGTCCTTTTGAAGATCAGCGGCGAGGCGCTCGCAGGTGACAAGAAAACCGGATTCGATTTCGATGTCATCAACCCGATCTGCAAAGCCGTCAAGCGCTGCACCGATGCAGGCATTGAGGTCGGCATCGTGGTCGGCGGCGGAAATCTCTGGCGCGGACGCTCTTCCGGCGCAATGGACCGCACCAGAGCTGACCACATCGGCATGCTCGCAACCGCAATGAATGCACTCGCCCTCGCAGATGCACTGGAAAGCCTCGGCGTGGAAACCCGCGTCCAGACCGCACTCCACATGACAAGCGTCGCAGAACCCTATATCCGCGGCAGAGCCGTCCGGCATCTGGAAAAAGGCAGAGTCGTGATCTTCGGCTGCGGCACCGGCAATCCCTTCTTCTCAACCGATACGGCGGCTGCGCTCCGTGCTGCGGAAATCGAAGCCGATGTCCTGATGAAGGCAACGATGGTTGACGGCGTCTACGACAAGGATCCGCACAAGTATTCCGATGCAAAGAAATATGAAACCCTCACCTTCACCGATGTTGTCACCAAGCAGCTCGGCGTCATGGATGCGACCGCTGCGGCGCTCTGCCGCGACAACAAGACGACCATGCTCGTCTTCGATCTCAGCAGACCGGATAACATCTTTGATGCGTGCATGGGCGAAAACGTCGGCACACTGGTTGTTCCGGAATAATTCCGGGTATACTATTATATAGATAGTATATATACCGGCAGTACATTCACGAGTCGTACAGAATACGAATCGTACATATCAATACTTTAAGGAGATGAAATCAATGCTTGATATTTTGAAGGAAAAACTCGACGCATCCGAAAAGAACATGAAAAAGGTCATCGACCGCCTCCTGAAGGAATACGGCTCGATCCGCGCAGGCAGAGCAAACCCTGCTGTGCTGGATAAGATTCCGGTCGATTACTTCGGCACCCCGACTCCGATCAATCAGGTCGCAGCGGTCTCCGTCTCCGAGGGCAGAATGCTCCTCATCAGCCCGTGGGATCCGCAGATGATCAAGCCGATCACCAAAGCAATCCTCGCTTCCGAGCTGGGCATCACCCCGACGGACGACGGCAAGACCATCCGTCTTGTATTCCCGCAGCCGACGGAGGACCGCCGTAAGGAGCTTGCAAAGACCGCAAAGAAATACGGCGACGAAGCAAAGGTCGCTGTCCGCAATGAGCGCCGCGATCTCATGGACAAGTTCAAGAAGCTGAAGAAGGATTCCGAGATCACAGAGGACGATCAGAAGGCTGCCGAAAAGAAGGCACAGACGCTGACCGACCGCTACACCGAGGAAATTGATAAGATCGTCTCTGATAAGGAAAAGGAGATCATGAGCCTGTAATCCGAAGACAGGAGCGATCAAATATAATCTGAGGAGTTATTCATGGCAAAGAAAAACGAACCGCCGGTACCGGCGGATATGATGCCGCAGCATATCGCCATTATCATGGACGGCAACGGCAGATGGGCGAAAAAGCGCGGTATGCCGCGTACCTACGGTCATGTGCAGGGCGCACTCGCCTTCCGCAAGCTCCTGCGCTATGCAAATGAGATCGGCGTAAAATATATGTCCTTCTACGCTTTCTCGACCGAAAACTGGAAGCGTCCGGATGACGAAGTGCATGCGCTCATGGATCTGATGCGCAAGTACCTCAAGGAAGCCTATGAGCATTTTGATCTGCGCACGCGCTTTGTCCTGCTCGGCGATGAGGACGGCTTCGAGGCGGATCTCCGTCAGCAGTACATTGATATCCAGAAGGATACGGTCGATTTCGAGCGCATGACAGCCGGCATCGCCGCAAACTACGGCTCGCGCAATGAGATCACCCACGCATGCAGAGAGCTTGCACAGCTTGTCAAAGAAGGTAAGCTCGAGCCGGAGGATATCACCGAGGACATGATCTCGCAGCATCTTTATACAAAGGATATGCCCGATGTCGATCTGATGATCCGTCCGGGCGGCGAGCAGCGTCTCTCGAATTTCCTGCTCTGGCAGAACGCCTATGCGGAGTTTTATTTCTGCGACACGCTCTTTCCGGATTTCGATTCCAAGGAGCTGGATAAGGCGATTGTTGAATTTGCACGCCGTACACGCCGCTTCGGCGGACTCTGACGGTATGAAAGCCGGATTCGCAGCATAGGATATCATAAACATCACAATGCAGATCCGGTTACCTTTTCTGTTTGATTTGTTTGAACAGATCTGTCCGCGGACGAGTGTAACGGCATACACGCAAAAAACGCCTGACGGCACAGCTCTGGGTACTTGAATTGGATTGGAGGCGCGGCATTTCCGCCGCAGACACATATGGTTACACGTTTGATAACCGCAGCGATCGGTGTTGCGATCGCGCTGATCGTGCTGTTCCTGCACAACACCGTGGTTCTGCCGATCGCGGCAGGCATCATTTCCGTACTGGCACTCTATGAACTTCTGCGCGCAAACAATCTGCTGCGCTATCATCTTTCCTCGATTGCGGCGCTTGCCTATGCGTTTCTGCTCCCCTGCGTGCAGGTCGGCATTCTTGCAAGATACCGCTCCATGATGGTCATTGCCGCAATCTGCTGTGTGCTGTTCGATTACGTCCGGCATCAGAAGAAAATGGCAGATAAGACCTTCTTCACATTCCTTGCAGGCATGTTCCTGATTCCGCCTGCAATGGCAGCAGCCGTCACGCTGAACGAAGCCCATGAAAATCACGGTGTTGCGTATCTCGTGCTGGCACTCGGCGGCGCATGGATCGCGGATACCGGTGCGTATTTCGTCGGATCGGCATTCGGCAAGGCAAAGCTCTGCCCTGCAATCAGCCCGAAGAAAACGATCCTCGGCTTTGCAGGCGGCATTATCACGAATGTGATCTTCTTTATCGTGTTCAGCGCGATCTACTGCTCTGTCATGACAAAGAAGGGCGTCCCGATGGGCATCAACTGGTTTGCAACCGTTCTTGTCTCGATGGTCTGCGCGATTCTCGGCACACTCGGCGATCTCGCTGCCTCGACGCTCAAGCGTCAGCTCGGCATGAAGGATTACGGTGACATCATGCCCGGTCACGGCGGCGTACTCGACCGCTTTGACAGTGTCCTGCTCGTTCTGCCGTTCTTCGCGGCATTCGTTCAGGCAACGAATTTCTTTGAATTAGCTTAAAAAAGGAGCTTCATCAACATGACTGACAGTATCGCAATCCTCGGCTCAACGGGCAGTATCGGTACGCAGGCGATCGAAGTTGCACAGATGCACGGCATCCGTGTGACTGCGCTTGCTGCGAACACCCGTGTCGAGGAGCTGGTACAGCAGGCAAGACTGCTGCACCCCGAGCTGCTGTGCATCGCGGATGAATCCCGTTATTCTGCTCTCAAGGAAGCGGCAGCCGGTCTAGGCTGCCGCCTTTTGGCAGGCATGGACGGTTTATGCGAGATCGCGCAGCATCAGAGCACCGGAACGCTGCTCAATTCCGTCGTCGGAATGGTCGGACTTCTCCCGACTCTGACCGCGATCGAAGCGAATAAACCGATCGCACTTGCAAATAAAGAAACGCTCGTCGCAGGCGGCGCGCTTGTCATGAAGGCTGCCGCCGACCGCGGTCTGCCGATTTACCCGATCGACAGCGAGCATTCTGCGATTTTTCAATGCTTGCAGGGAAACAAGCGCGGTCAGCTCAAAAAGATCATCCTGACGGCATCGGGCGGACCGTTCTTCGGAAAGACGAAAGCAGATCTCGCCGAAACGACCGTCGAGCAGGCGCTCAAGCATCCGAACTGGAGCATGGGCAATAAGATCACGATAGATTCTGCAACGCTGATGAACAAGGGACTCGAATTCATCGAGGCACGCTGGCTCTTTGACCTCGCACCCGATCAGATCGAGATCGTCGTCCACCGGCAGAGCGTGCTGCATTCGGCAGTCGTCTATGCGGATGATTCGATGATCGGTCAGATGGGCGTGCCGGATATGAAAATCCCGATCCAGTATGCACTGACCTATCCGGACAGACTCCCCTGCCCGACAAAGCCGCTCTCCCTGACCGATTACGGTACGCTGACCTTTGCAAAGCCCGATTATGATACCTTCGACTGCCTGACCGCGTGCATCCGCGCAAGCGAAATGGGCGGCAGTGCGCCTGCGATCGCAAACGGCGCGAATGAAGCAGCCGTTGCAGCGTTCCTGAAGCGGAAAATCCCGTTTCTGCGCATCGGTGAGCTTGTCACGGAATCCATCGAGAAGATTCCGTCCGCACCGCTCACCTGCTATGAGGATGTTGTCGCGGCTGACCGCAAGGCGCGCGAATTTGTCGCGGAGGCAATCGCAGCCTGCTGATCTTCCCGCCTAGATTTTACCGAAATTTTCACTTGATGCATCAGGAAATACCATGTTTTTCGGGTAATCTTATTCTGTATACTATATCTATCTTGATGCGAAAGGAACCTGATCTATGACCATTCTTACAATTCTTGCGGCGATTCTCGGCTTCGGCATTATCATTATGATCCACGAGGCGGGACATTTCTTCGTCGCAAAAAAATGCGGAATCCGCGTGCTGGAGTTTTCGATCGGCATGGGACCGGCGATCATCTCGAAGCAGAAGGGCGAAACGAAATATTCGTGGCGTCTGCTCCCGATCGGCGGCTACTGCGCGATGGAGGGCGAGGATGAAAACAGCGATGATCCGCGCGCATTCCGCAAACAGGCAGTCTGGAAGCGGATGCTTGTCACGGTTGCAGGCGCGACCATGAACCTGATCCTCGGCTTCTTCCTGATCCTTGCAGTGGTGTCGCTCGATTCCCCGATGACCTCGACAACGCTCGCGGCATTCCGCGAAAATGAGGACGGCGAGAGCATTTCCACCTCATCGCAGTGGCTTCAGGAGAACGACCGCTTTGTCTCGATCAACGGGCTGAAGATCTTTGCGTGGCAGGATATCTCCTACGCACTGCAAAATGACACCTGCGATACGTTTCAGGTCACCGTGGAGCGCGAGGGCGAGCTGATCACCTTCGACAACGTGACCTTCCTCAATACGGAAACGAAGGGGCTGCTTGATTTTTATCTTGCGCGCGATGAAAAGACCTTCGGCAGCATCATGAGCCATACCTTCAAATACTATGCACATACCGCGCGTCTGATCTGGATTTCGCTGGTGGATCTGGTTCGCGGCAAATACGGCTTCCATGATCTCTCCGGTGTGGTCGGCATCATCGACGCCACCACGACCGTTGTCAACATGAGCGAGACCTTCCGCGAAAAGCTCATCACGCTGCTGGATATTCTCTCCTTTATCACGATCAATGTCGGCATCTTCAATCTGATCCCGTTTCCGGCGCTCGACGGCGGCAGACTGGTCTTCCTCATTGTGGAGGCAATCCGCCGCAAGCCCTGCCCTGCAAAGGTCGAGGGCATGATCCACTTTGTCGGGCTTGCCGCGCTGATGCTGCTGATGATCGCCATTACGTTCCAGGACATTTCAAAAATCTTTACAAGGTGACATATGATGAAAAGACTGAAAAACCGCCATCTGTTCAACGGCAGGCAGTATCCGCTGTATCTCGGATGCATTGCCGCATGTGTTGCGCCGCTGATCACACTGGCAGCTCGGATTGAACTGAATCCGGTGCTCGTGATGCCATGCGCGTTTCTTCTGGTGCTCGTGATCTGCTTTCTGATCGAGCATCACCTCTCGGCTGAGGAGCGGCAGATCATCGCCGAAGCCCCGATGCCGCTCTGGAATCCGGTCAACAAATTCGTCATGTCGAAGATCGCCTCAAAATACGAAGGCTCGCAGTTTTCACTGCCCGGCATGCTGATGGGAAGTCTGGGCATCGGCATTGCCGTCTTTGTGATCGGCATTCTTCCGCCGCGTCACAGCGTGGAGTTCCATGATCCTGCCGTTGTCATGCCGATCGCAGTCATTGCAGCAGTTGTCGGATTCCTCGTGATGCTCCTGTACAAGGGCAAAGGCGCGAACTGGCTCGATATCGACGAATCTGCGATGTATACGGTCATTCCGGTTCACCACTGCTACGAAATCAAGCATCAATCCCGTTCCCGCTTCCGTCTTGCGGAAAGTCGTACATGGTACGATAACTATGCGGTATTCTATCAGCCCGACGGCAGATATGTTCTGAAGCTGCCGAGCGGAGCACATTTCTGCTCTGCGATCATTGTTGTCAAATTTCACGGCGGAATTACATGGCTACCGGTCGATGCATTCACTCCGGAGGACATGCTATGAAAGATGCAATCATCAAAGCACCCTTTGTGCGCAGAACCACATCGCACTTTACATTAGGTGAAGAAAAGCTGATCGAAGCTGCGGAGGAACCGCTCTGGCAGCCGATCTCCGAAGAACTGCTTATGGAAACACGCGCCAGAATCGAACAGAACCGCAAGGTGCTGATTCAGGGTGTCGTGCTGGCGCTCTTTGTCATGGGCGGCGCACTGCTGCTCGGCGCAAAACAGTATGCGTTTGCAATCGGCATCACTGCGGCTGTATTCGCTGCCGCCGCCGTCATTACGCATCTGCGCACCAAAATCGACGAATCTGCGGTCATGCTGGAGCTTCCGCTGGAAAAGATCGTCAGCAGCATCACGGGCAGCTATGCGGTCTGCTATCTGCCCGATGGCCGCTATGAATTCCGCGTCACCGGCGACAACTCCTACGCAAATACCCTGATGGTCGTCAAATACAAGCACATGAACAATACGAGCGTCAACTGGAGTATGCACCGTATTGTACAATGCGCAAGAAGCATAACACCACTGGTAAGCTGCTTTCAGTGTTTGCCCCTGATCGTTTCGTTCACGATGGAATT
>JAGKVC010000090.1 GCA_021152595.1 Clostridia bacterium | reverse complement strand
TGCTTGAGCTGAATATGCCCCAGATACGGCGCGACACGCTTTCGGCAGCCGGTGTAGCTGTAAATCGTTGAAGGCGAAAGCCCTGCCTGCTCCTTCATGTCGATTGCGTATTCGCAGTAGCTGTCAAAGGTGATGTGCGAATCGCTGATCGTATGCTCCTCGATCTGCTTTTCAAAGATCACGCCCTGCTTTTCCGCGTTCCTGCGATTCCATGCTTCGGACTTGCTGGTATCATACTTGATTGATAGTGTCCTGAAAATCTGCCTGTAAGTCTGCGTATCACGGTGATCGAATACCCTGATGCGATATGAGGTGATTTTTCCGTCCTTGTTTCTGCGTTCCTGAATGTTCATCTGTCCGCCGCCTTTCTGATTGCGACGGCGCATACTGTCTGTTTCATTATACCTCCGTTTCCGACAGCGAATATATCACCATCATTATAATACTTTCACAATTTAAAGTCAACTATATTTATCTGATCCCCAGATTGATTTGCTTTCCGCAGCGGCGGCGGGTGTTCGACCTCTGCCAACTCTTTCATATCAAAAATGTCCTTACTCTTCTTGACCTGCTTGTACTTTCTCATTTTTCTTCTTCCGCTCAGAAAAATGCGGTTTCAGGCTGAGTCTGGAAAATGAAGTGAGATTGTTCAGGGCGGCGGGTTCCCTGAACTGAGATTTTTGAGGGGTATGTGCTCAAAAATCACCGAAAGCGGAAAGAATGCACCACTTTCTGTGCTTGCTATTCCGTCAAAATCAAAAGTATACGGATACTCCGGATTTGCCCGTTTTCCTCCTGAATCGCATTCCCCCTGATGTTTGGCATCGTATTTGGTTTGACTTTTTCCGTCACTCATGCTATAATTTTGATATGGCAATCTGATGATAAGGAGGACGGACTCCATGTTCTGAGACAAAATCTCACCGCTGTACGATCTATTTGAGCAGGTTTACAATGGTAAGGTCTATCGTGGTACAGGCGAAAAGGTGGCTGAATTCATCGAGCCGTCTGATACGGTGCTGGAATGTGCCTGCGGAACCGGCGCGATCAGCATTTATATCGCAAAAAAGTGCAGGCGGCTGATCGCAACCGATTTCGCTGCGGGGATGCTGCGGCAGGCTGAAAAGAAATGCCGGAAATTTGAGAATGTCGTTTTCCGCAGGGCGGACATTACGGCGCTCAAATGCAAAGACAATCGTTTTGATAAGGTGGTCGCCGGGAATGTGATTCATTTGCTGCCGAATCCAGAACTGGCGCTGCATGAACTGGAGCGTGTTGTGAAACCGGGCGGCAGGATCATCATTCCGACATACATCAATATGTCGAAGGGAACCGGTACAGCCGCGGTCAAATTCATCACGCTGCTCGGCGCGGATTTCAAGCGGCAGTTTGATCTGGCATCGTACAAGCAGTTCTTTGCAGATATGGGCTATGCGAATGTAGAGTACCATGTGGCTGACGGCAGGATGCCTTGCGCGATTGCGGTCATTACAAAGAAACGGACTAAATAATTTGTTTATGGATAAAGCATCTGCTGCGGCAGGTGCTTTGTTATTTCTCACCTCCCAGATAGTCAAGCAGAGATTGCTTGCTGATGAGGATTTTACCGCGCTCACCCTCGCCGGTACGGATATAACGGACACGCCCCTGCGCGACCAGTTTGCGGACGGTATGCTCGGAAATGCCCCTGACCGCTTCGGTGCATTCCTTGATCGTGAGCATTTCCATCGGCGGAGTTTTTGCCTGCGGATTGGCAGGCGCGTCATCAACGAGCTCGGTCAGAAGATCGAGGATGCGGTCGATGATCTCGGTTTGCTTTCTCTTCATTTTGGTTACCTCCCTGATTTTGGATTGATTTGAGAGAACCGCCTCTCATACAGCCCTACAGATATGCGCTAAAATAATAGTCTGTTCCTGAAACTTTGTTTGACTGCACAAAACGGCCGGCAACATTCTGTGCATTATGCTTCCGTTTCTGAGCTTGTGGAGATTTACGGCGGCTCTCACTTATATCCTCACAAAACGGCTGTTTTTTTCACTTTAGAGAGAAGTTTGGAGGACTGCATAAGTCAGACTTATCCCCACAATGTTTTTTGGTCAGTATCGTTAAAGATTTATGCATTCTCATTCATGGGGCATTCGATTTGAGATACACAAGAAAGATGTTATATCGTAAATCCGTACGCTTCTGAAAGACAATATTACAAATGAAATACCCGGCAAACGCCGGGCATTAAATAGTCTTTGCTCATATTAAATTGATCCCTGATGAAACAAACTTTGCTGCAATACGCGAGACCGTCACACAACTGAAGCAGCGCATTCATACAGAGCTCGGCGACTGCCGCGTCAGTATGGTTTTACTGTAAACAAACCGCATTGCCCCGAAATCCGGGACAATGCGGTTTTGTGTTCTGATCGATTTTGGCCGGGCGGTTACTGCATATCCCGAGCCGGGGCGTTCTTATTCACCTCCGCCTGTTTTCCGTTCTCTGCGAGCTTCATCTGCTGATCAATCTTCTTCTGCGCCTGCGCGAGCTTGATCATAATGCCCTTTCCGCCGGGGGTATTGGCTGCATCCACGAGATCGGCTACAGGATTGCCGGACATCAGTTCTTTGAAATCCTCCCGCTCACGCACTTCCTCCACTGCATCCTTTACAGCAGCGTCAAACTGTGCTTGGCTGATCTTCATGCCGTTTTTCACGGCACGCTCGCTTGCCTGTGCAACGGTGCGCACTGCAATGAACCCAGCGATCTTTTCCTCCATGAGCTGTCTCTGCTGTTCTTCCTGAAGGTACATAAACGCCTGAGGATCATAGCTATTTTTGATATTTTGCAGGGCTGTCTGAACCGCAGTATCCGCCGCGCCCTTTCCGCCGAATTGCTTATTCTGTTCGCTGAGCTGTGCTGCGAGAATCTGCTCCTCCTCCTGCTGCTTCACATCCAGCTCAGCTTCCCGCATCAGCTCCTTCTCATCCAGAAACTGCTTTGTGTATGCTTCAACGGCGAGTGCTGCCTCATAGCGTGCCTTGCCGCCCGGTGTCTTGGGGCGCCATGTGCTGTCCGCTTCGCTCACGCCGGCTTCTCTGCGCTTTGCAAGCGTATACTGAATGCTTGCCTGATAGGTATCCTTCATCATCTGCCGAACAGCAGGATCCTGCATTGCACCGAATCCCTTTTCCTTGAGCGTGCGTTTGAGCATCTCTGTTTTTTCGCGTAGTGCGATGATCTCTGCCGAATTACGGTGAAACAGATTCGGCGTGTGGGATTTGAGTCCGCTGAGCGCTTTTTCCATCTTCTTGGGTCCGATCTCATGGGCAAATTCCCGCTGAAAGCTCTCTTTCCATTTCTTTATAAGCGCATCCGTCATAGGTGTCTGAGCACAGTAATGTTCCGCCTTGCTGCCGTCCAGCTTCACACCCTTGTAATTTTCGAGTTCCTGCTGCCCTGCTTTGTCGATGTTCAATGCCAGCTTTTTAGGATCGGTTTCATTGACGAGCTGCTGATAGAGATCGGATTTTTCAATCGCCTCCCGATAGGCCGCAGTAAGCTGCTCCTTCCAGCGGCTTGATTTCCTGCTTCGGCTTAATCTCCTGACCGAAGACCTTCTGCCTGATCTCGTTTGACCGTTCTTCGGATTTTGCCTCCTTTTTCCTTTTTTTCTCTGTGGATGCAACGATCTTATCCATATAGTTCAGAACCGCAAACTGATTCCACTTCTTATTTTCGTCCATTTTGAGCGTATTGGCAAGAGATTGCAGACTGTATTTATTCCATTCGTTTTCCGGAACAATGCGCAGATGTCCCGGTGCCAGCGTACCATGCTCCATCGGATGATTTTTATAGTACTCCGCACCTTCTTTTCGGTAATGTCGGTAGAGCAGTAATCAAACGCCTTTGTCATGAATGTGCCGGCAACCGGCTTTCCGTTGATAATTGCGATCATCGGCTGTGCTTCCGCGATCAGACCTTTTTTTCCGACCAGCGATGAAACGGCACTCATCGCTGCATTACGCTTGTCTACATTGCATCCCGGGTCAAGACGCAGCGTGCGCTGACCGCTTGTTTTGTCTGTGTATAGGAAAATCTGAGCATAGAGTTTTTGGTATTCTTTGGAAAAATCGCACATTGCCTGGAAAAACTGCGGCTGTTTTTTGATTTCCGAAAGCTCCTCCGCCGGAACAAGTCCTCGCAGCATATCAGCAAAATAGGCTGTTCCGGCTTTCTTCATGGTTTTCGGGTCGTTGCCGATGAGGGCAGGCAGCGTAACAGGCTCACGGGAAACATTTGTCATTTCAAGGGCGGCATTGTCCGTTTCAAGCATCGGAAGCAGCTCGCCTGCGATCGTGCGCATCTGTGCATTGACCGCACCTGTTTCTTCACCGAGTACGATCCGTCCTGCTGCTTTCATAGCGTTCTGATAGGCGGTCTGGAGCTGCTTTTTTCCCTCCTCGGTCATCAGAGGACATGTTCCCTCCGGCGAAAGGGTATAATAATCCTCTGTCAGACGGTTGAGGTCGTTCAGCGCATCGAGGAACTCTGCGTACTCCTCGATGTTCTCTGTAGTTGTCATGAGATCGCCGACCTGCTCTATGTGCTGTTTCAGGTGCATCCTCATCTGAGAAGCATCAAATGTATTGCTGCCGTTGTTTCCTTTTTTTGGCATTTTTTTTGGCATGCGCTTGACTGCACACTGCATCTGACGCGCCGACGGATGCACCGTCCAGCACATCCACGGTCAGCTCGCCGCCGAGCAGCGTGGAAATACCCTTTGCAACATAGCTCAGACCGCGCACAAATGTCATAATGTGGCGGATCGGAGCCGGCAGCAGCAGGCGCTTGAGACATCGTCTCAGCACCATGCCGCGGAGCTGTCCTTTGTATGTATCGTCGATCTTCCGGATATCGCCCTCGGGGGTTGAGATTGTTTTCAGCGAGCCTTTGCCGATGCCTGCGACAAGATCCAGCACAGCCTGCCGGAATCCGGCGCGGTAGCAGACTAAGATGCCGCCGTTTTCGCTGTGTACCTCTGCGGAGACCACATAGCTGCATTTGCCGATCAGATCGAGCAGATACGCTTCGTGGCGCTTGTCAAACGCATAGGCACCGCAGCGGAGCCGCAGCCTGCCGGGCTTGTCGTAGATGATATTATACTTCATCTTCCGGTTCCGCTGCTGCTTCCTCTGCGATGCCAGCCTTTGCCTTTGCATCATAGCAGAGATCCTGCGCCTCATCCTTCATGCTCTGATAAGCAGCCTTTGCATCGCTCTGGAGCTTCATGCCCTTTGCGAGACCGCTGACTGCAAGCTCTCTGGTCTTTTTTGCGGTCAGGATCTGCTTGCCGAGAATGACAGCAGCCGCGCCGCCCAGTGCGCAGAGAAATTTCTGGTTTTTGAGAATGTTTGCCATTTTGATACACTCCTTTTCTGATGATGCCTTTCCGGTTTCCGGAAAAGCCTTTGATTTTGCGGAGAACGGAAGGAGCGTTCCCCGACGGATATGGACACCGGAAATGTACAGCCCTCCTTGCAGAGAGGAGGGCGTGATACATTTGCCGGATGATCCCGGCGGACCAGAAAAAAAGGGTTATGAAGCAAGCTCGGCACCCAGTGCCTTCAGCTTGGCAACATCGTCATCAGTGGGGGCTTCATTTACAATATAGCCCTCATCGCCGACAAGCGTTGCACCGGCAGCCTTTGTGCGGTCTGCCCAGTTGCGCATCCACTCGCCGTCGCCCCAGCCGTAGGAGCCGAAGAGCAGAACCTTCTTGCCGCTCAGATCGCCCTCGATCGAAGTGAAGAACGGCTCAAATTCGTCCTCCTCCAGCACCTCAGCGCCCATTGCCGGGCAGCCGAATGCAACTGCATCGAGCTCTGCAATGCTGCCGCTGAAATCGGAGACAGTGAAGAGATCTGCGCCTGCGCCCTCTGCGACTGCGTTTGCCATGGCCTCGGTGTTGCCGGTGCCGCTCCAGTAGATGACTGCTGTTTTCATAGTGTATATTCCTCCTTGTGATGATTCCTGCGCCGGACAGTCACGCCGGAGCCGGGATTATATCTGCACAGACCGGAAGGATCTGTACAAAGCAAAAATAAAAGGGCATATTACTTTTGGGTGGTTGGCAAATTATTGTTAAAACAAATAGTTTGGATATCGCCCATATCAAAAGTTTCGCGCAAGCCTTTTCAAAGGCTTGCAGGTCGAGGGCAGAGCCCTCGTCGCTCTCCGCAGAGTGCGAAACTCCCCCGGCGTTCAAGCGTTCGCGGGCTTGGGTGCCTACAAGTGAGGCACCCATTCATAATAGCATCGCGAAGCGATACCTTATTCTTTTTAACCGTTATTAGCCTCCTGTTTTGTAAGAGAATCCACCTGAATTTTAATTAGCCCTAATAAAATGGAAACGGTGCTGCGAATTATTTCCCGTCGATTTGTGACAGCAGCTTTTTCAGCGCGCTGACACTTGCGCTGTGAACATGCCTGACCGGAATCCCGTGCTTTTCAGAACGGTTCTTGACGCCCGCCAGCATTTTATGCGAACAGGTGCTTGTGAACACGACCATCAGATCAGGGAAGCCGATCTTGTTTTCAAAATCGGTCGGCATCTGGGTGAAAACCTTGGATTTGAAATTGAATTGTTTGCAGATATCCTGATATCTGGTTGCCATGCGGTCATTGCCGCCTACGATTACGACGCTCATAGATTCCTCCTTTGTTATGGGTTGTCGTTTTATTGAAAAGATACATTGTGTGGTGTATTTATCCGGACACATCCTGCGCTTTCCGGGCGCAGGGTGCTTCGGTTCGTGAGAAGTTTATAAACGGGTAGCATATGCTAACTCGTGGCTTGTAATTTCCGGAGAGCATTGCAGCCTTTACGCCGCGCCGTTCTCCGGTCCTTGAGGGGGGTATGCGGATTGTTCTTCTCGGGAAAGACACGCGCGCAGGATTTCGCTCTGACCGGTGCTGAATTTTTCCAGCTCCGGAGCCGGAATCTCTGCAAGCAGCGCGAGCGTTGCGTTTTCCCGTTCTTCGAGATCCGGAAAACAGGTCCGGATGACGGAATCCAGCTTGCTGTAGTAGGTCTGGTAGCGTGATGCAGTGTCAGTGCCCTTTTCCGTCAGGCAGACGATGCCGCCGGCCGCTTTTTCGATCAGCCCGAGCGAGAGAAATGTCTCCAGCATCGAATGCACGCTCGATTTTTTATAATGCAGGCAGGCTGCAAGATAGGCGCCGCGGATCATTTTCCCCGAATCGGCAAAGCCTTTCATCGTCAGCAGATAACGGATATTGGCAGAAGTCAGTTTTTCGGTTGGTTTCATGGGATTCCTCCTGACAGAGACCGGGAGATGCACCGTCTGTACATCTCCCGTCTGCTTTAATGCTTGTGACAGGAGCCGCTGAGCGCACAATGGCTGCAATTATTTCCGCAGGAGGATTTGCCCTGCTTCTTATCCTTGACCATTGAGGCGATGATCGCCGCAACGATTGCGAGCAGCACAATCGAAATCACGATTGTACCGAGATTTTCCGAGAGCCATGCGAACATATTATCAGCTCCTTTTTCTGTCCTCAGGACTTCAGCTTTTCGGTCAGCGTCTTTGCTTCCTGATACTTCTTGATGAACAGCATGTAGATCATTACGCCGAGAACTGCGACCGCAAAGATCAGACCGATTGCATTGACCTTGCCGGTGAACAGTCCGCCGAACTGGTTGATCATCAGCGCGATTGCATATGCAAATGCGCACTGATAGAGGATTGCGAACCATGTCCACTTGGCGTTGTTCATCTCACGCTTGATTGCACCGATTGCAGCGAAGCAGGGTGCGCAGAGCAGGTTGAATACGAGGAAGGAGAAGCCGGTGATGCCGGTGAATGCAGCACCGAGCGACTGCCAGACGGTGGTTTCGCCGCCGCCGTAGAGAATGCCCATTGTGCCGACGATGTTTTCCTTTGCAACAAGACCGGTGATGGATGCAACAGCAGCCTGCCAGTTGCCCCAGCCGAGCGGTGCGAAGATCCATGCGATCAGGCTGCCGATCTTTGCGAGGATCGAGAGATCCAGCTCATCCTCTTCCAGCATGCGGAAGCCTTCGTCCGTGAAGCCAAAGTAAGATGTGAACCAGACGATGATCGTCGAGAGCAGGATGATCGTGCCCGCCTTCTTGATGAAGGACCAGCCGCGCTCCCACATCGAGCGGAGGACGTTGCTGAGCGTCGGCATGTGGTATGCCGGAAGCTCCATGACGAACGGTGCCGGCTCGCCTGCGAACGGCTTGGTCTTTTTCAGCATGATACCGGAAATAATGATTGCCGCCATGCCGATGAAATATGCGGAAACTGCAATCCACGGGGAACCGCCGAAGATCGCACCTGCGATCATTGCGATGAACGGCACCTTTGCGCCGCAGGGGATAAAGGTCGTGGTGATGATGGTCATGCGGCGGTCGCGCTCATTTTCAATGGTACGGCTCGCCATGATGCCCGGAACGCCGCAGCCCGTGCCGACGAGCATCGGGATGAAGGATTTGCCGGAGAGACCGAATTTGCGGAAGACACGGTCCAGAACGAATGCAATACGTGCCATGTAGCCGCATGCCTCAAGGAATGCGAGCAGCAGGAACAGCACGAGCATCTGCGGCACGAAGCCGAGAACCGCGCCGACACCGGCAACGATACCGTCAAGGATCAGACCTTTCAGCCAGTCAGCCGCGCCTGCCTTATCCAGCAGATTCTCAACGAGAACCGGAATGCCCGGGATCCATGTGCCGTAATCTGCCGGATCCGGCTCCTCAAAGCCGTTCTTTTCAAAGTATGCGACTGCATCCTGATAAGAGACGCCGATCACTTCTTCTTCGTTCGCATCATCCGGAACAGAATTGAAGTAAACAGTCTTTTCGATTGTTTCGAGGGTTTCCTCATCCTCAACTGTGATGACTGCGGATTCCCCGCCGGAAACTGCCTTCATCTCTGCAAGGACGGTCTCCTCACTGAAATCCTCTGCTTCGGTGTCAAGCTCATAGTAGGCGCTGACAGCATTTGCAGCCTCCTCATATTCGCCTGCCTTCTCCTCATATTCCGAGGAGCCCATGCCAAACAGGTGGAAACCGTCGCCGAAGAGATTGTCATTTGTCCAGTCGGTCGCCCATGCGCCCGGTCCCTTCATCGCAATCAGGTATACAAGGAACATGATCAGCGCGAAGATCGGCAGACCGAGAATCCGGTTTGTGACGATCTTGTCGATCTTATCGGAGCTCGAGAGCTTGCCGGCATCGTGCTTTTTATAACATGCCTTGATGATCGAAGCGATGTAGACATAGCGCTCATTCGTGATGATGCTCTCTGCATCGTCGTCCAGCTCTTTTTCCGCCGCTGCGATATCCTTTTCGATGTGGCTGAGCGTATCCTCAGGGATATTCAGCTTTTCGAGAACCTTGTCGTCGCGCTCGAAGATCTTGATTGCGTACCAGCGCTGCTGCTCTTCCGGCAAATCATGGACGGCAGCCTCTTCGATATGTGCGATTGCATGCTCAACAGGTCCCGAGAAGGTATGCTGCGGAATCGTCTTGGTCTCCTTGGCGGCTTTGATTGCTGCCTCAGCAGCCTCCGTGACGCCTTTGCTTTTGAGCGCGGAGATTTCGACGATCTGACATCCGAGCTGACGGGAAAGCTCCTTTGTATTGAGCTTATCGCCGTTCTTCTCGACAATATCCATCATGTTGATTGCAATGACGACCGGAATGCCGAGCTCGACGAGCTGTGTGGTCAGGTAGAGGTTACGCTCCAGATTCGTACCGTCAATGATGTTGAGGATTGCGTCCGGACGCTCACCGATCAGGTAGTTTCGGGCGACAACCTCCTCCAGTGTGTACGGGGAGAGCGAGTAAATGCCCGGAAGGTCCGTGACGATCACGCCGTCATGCTTTTTGAGCTTGCCTTCCTTTTTCTCAACGGTAACGCCCGGCCAGTTTCCTACAAACTGATTCGAGCCTGTCAGCGCATTGAACAGCGTTGTTTTACCGGAGTTCGGGTTGCCTGCGAGGGCAATGCGGAGATCCATTCCTTTTCTTCCTTTCCTGCGGTAGAGAATGCTAACCGCTGATAATAATACAATTCTAAGCGCTCTTTTTCGGAATTATTCCACTTCAACGAGCTCGGCATCTGCCTTGCGGAGCGAAAGCTCATAGCCGCGGACTTTGATCTCAATCGGATCTCCGAGCGGTGCAACCTTGCGGACATAGATCTCGACGCCGCGTGTGATGCCCATATCCATGATGCGGCGCTTGATCGCGCCCTCGCCGTGCAGCTTGACGACCTTTGCGGTCTCGCCGATCGGGACTTCTCTCAGCGTTTTCATATTTTCTCTTCCTCCTCCGGAAATGATAAGCGGTCCTCAGACCATGATGCGGCGTGCCATATCCGCACCGATCGCAACACGGGATTCCTTGACCTTGACGATCACGTTTTCGCCGAGTGTGTTGATCAGCGTGACAGTGCCGCCGACGGTGAATCCAAGATTTTCAAGATGCTGTTTCAGCTCCGGGCTTCCGCCGATTTTGCGGATTGTATGCTCGACTTCTGCATCTGCAAGACTGAGCGGTAACATATCCAATCATCCTTTCAAAATATGTCGTTAGCTTTTGCTAATTGCCTATCTAAAATTCAGGTTAGAGTTTTCTAACCATTCATATTCTAGCACTTTACTCAGAATTTGTCAAGCTATAAATTGTGTACCGGCAGAAATTCGGCAAATCTAACCGAATTAGCATCTGCTAACGGTGAACCTTGTGCGCTTTGCATAAGGTTTTTCTTTTTTATTTTTCCGCTTGACAAATGCCGATTAAAATGGTATAATATGCAACGGGTTAGTGACGGCTAATTAACGGACGGAAAGTCCGGTTTCTTTTGCCGAACGGTTAGGATTAGCTAACCTTATTCAGTAGCCTGACCGTATCCGCAATCAGCGCTGCTCTGCGGCGCGAACCGAATGAACCAAAGGAGAAGTTCTGTATGAAGAGAAAAATCCAAATTCTGACAGCAGCCGCAGCAGTTGCAGTCGCAGTCTCTGCGATGCCGCTTTCTGCCGCAGCAGAGGACAGCGTGGTCTACGGCACCATGAATATTCCCTACACCGATTTCTATGCCGCTGAGCTCGGCGAGGGCGCAGGCGAGGTCGATGCAGTCACCTCCGCAACCAAGACGAAGGTACTCAAGAACGGCGAGGGCGAGCTGTTTGAAGGCTCCTACAACAACGGCGACGACACAATTCTCGGCGTAACCTATCCGGTTGCGATTTCGCAGGCGGATCTCGATGCGCTTGGTGACAATAACTACGGCTTTGCAAAACTCGACGCAGCACCGGAAGCATACAAGAATGTGACCGTTGCAGACGGCAAGGCGACTTTCTCCGCAGTGCAGGATGCATCTCCGGAAAAGGTCACCGCAGCCGTGAAGCTCTCGACCGAAACACCGTGGGGCGACTATCTGATTGACCTTGCAGATCAGCCGGAAGGCTTCGATACCAAGTATCGCGGCGCAATCCTCAGAACCGCAGACGGAAAGGGCTATGCAATGCGTCATGAGCAGAATATCTGGCGCGGCGAGATCGCATGGTCCTCCGGCATCAAGACCGAGGAGCCGCACGGCAATAAGCTCGATTATGCAGCATATACCGGACTCATGGGCAGCACCGTCAAGGAGATCGTTCTGATCACCAAGGCAGGCTATGTCACCGTAGAGACCGATACCTATATCCCCGTGAAGTTCGCAGGCTCCATTGCTGCTGCGGACAGCGCTGCCGGTACCGGCAAGACCGCAATCACCGAGGACGGCATTCCGGCGGATTACGACAAGAAGTATACCGCAGGCGAAGGCTTTACCGTTGAGAACGGCGAGATCAGCTACACCGACGCAATGCCGGGCAGCTACTCCCTCAAGCTCTCTGACGGCAGCGGCAAGTATGCAGACCTGAGCGCATCCTATACGCTGACAACCGACAAGCTGCCGGTCAAATACGCAGACGGCAAGATCGTCAAGGCGGACGATGCAACCGACGCAGAGGCTGCAAACTTCATGAAGAATCTGGCATCCGTCACGGTCGGCGAGACCAAGCTGAATGCATCCGGCAGAGGTGCTGTCAAGGTTATCACCGATGACGGCGCAATCGACTTTGCTGCGGAAAGCAGAACCGGCAAGGTCTTTGCAGACGGCGAAAACGGCAATTATCAGATCGCTGTTGCTGCAACCGGCTACACCAAGACGCTCGATATCACCATCAGCGCACAGGCTGCCGAGACGACTGCTGCTGCCACTGCAACCACCGCTCCGGCTGCTGCTGTTACCACGACCACAGCAAAGGCTGCTGCGGCTGTTACCACAACTGCAAAGTCCTCCTCTTCCTCTTCGAGCAAATCGACCTCTTCGCCGAAGACCGGTGATGCAGGCGTCGGCGCTGCTGCTGCACTGCTCGCAGCGGCATCCGCAGTCGTCATGCTCGGACGCAAGAAGCGCGGAGAATAATTTATGCTGTTCCTGATTTCACTCGGAATTGCCGTCTGTTTTGCGCTTCTCTGCGGCGGCGCGCTGCGGAAGCATCCGGCACCTTTTTACATTGCGGCGGCGATTCTGAGCATCGGGGCGGTGTGCCTCGTCAATCTGCATCCGGGCGGGATCCCTGCGTGGCTCAATGACTATGTGCTTGCGCAGCTCACAAAGGGCACCCTCGCGGCTGCCTGCTGGGCGGTTGTGATGTGGACCGGCGCACTGCCGAATTCCTCACCGCTGATGAAGAAGCTCATGCCGCAGCGCGGACAGCTTTCCATCTTTTCTGCAATCCTGACACTCGGACACGCCGTCGGCTACGGCATTTCGTTCTTTCCGCGCTGGCTGAAACATGCGGATGCGGCGAATCTGATCGTGTGCATTCTGCTCATGGCAATCATGCTGCCGCTGACGGTGCTTTCCGTGCAGAAGATCCGCAGAAAAATGAAGGCAAAAAAGTGGAAGGCGATCCAGCGGTTTGCATATCTCTTTTATGCGCTCATTCCGGCGCATGTCCTGCTGCTGAATTTCCGGAAGGCGAGAGCCGGCAGAGACGGCGCATTCTTTTCGCTGCTTGTCTACGGCGCGGTGTTTATCGGGTATGCAGTATGCAGAACGCGCAAGTGGTACCTGACAGCGAAAAAGCCCGAGAAGCACTTCGGACTCAATACGGCGGCAATCGCAGCATTTGCTGTGATTTTTGCGGGACTCGGCTTTGCGGCACACGGCGGCAAGGCGCCTGAAACCCGTCAGACGATGGCGGCGGAGATCAGTGA
>JAGKVC010000089.1 GCA_021152595.1 Clostridia bacterium | reverse complement strand
CAATAACGCAAAGGTCGCAAGCGTCGGCAGCGCAAAGGGTGATGCCGTCATTCGCGGCGGCAGTGCAGCAGTGATCTACGATTCCGACCGGAAGTCAAATGTCCTGTCGCTTGGCGGCGGCGCATTCGGTTCCGGCTGGCTCCAGCTTCCGGAGCTGTTCAAATCCGGCTGCGAAAAAGGCTTTACAGTCAAAATGCGGATTAAGCTCGATTCTTCCGCAGCAAGCTATTCGAGAATCTTCCAGTTCTCCGGCGTGCCGTTCGGCGCAGGCAATACAAACGGCTACAATTCGCCGGACATCTCCATCGACCTGAATGATAAGACCGCATTCCGTGCGAGTGTGTTTGCAGGCAAGACTGCGACCGCGGACGACGGCAATCACCGCTCGATCTTCACGCTGAGCGCCGCGCCGGATTCTGACTGGCACGATCTCGCAGCGGTTTATACACCGAACGGTGCGGAGTATTACCTCGACGGCAAGCAGCTCACGCTGTCCGGTGAGGGCGCAGATAGTCTTGCGGCGGCATGCGCAAGCCTCTTCGGTGAGGGACTGCTCTCCGCGTACACAAACTGCGGCGTCGGTCATTCGCTCTATAATGACAATGATCTCCGTGCAAAGATCGACGATTTCGAGTTCTATGACACGCCGGTGTCCATCAGTGCATCGGACGCTGCTCCGACATACCGCTTCACCTTTGAGGAGGATACAATCACCGAGGGCGAGCCTTCCACTGATCCCGAGGCAGGCCGCGCACCGGACGGCACAGCGCTGACGAGTATCCCGTCCTTGCAGGCGGTCTCGCCGGACGGTACCCTGACCGCGAAATTCTGGCGTGACGGAAACGGCAGATATTACTACTCCGTCAATAAGATGAGCGCAGGCATCGAATCTGTCGTGATTCAGCCTTCCCGTCTTGGTCTGACAACAACAACCGAGGATCTCGCAAGCGGCTTCGGTCAGACGGATCCTGCCGGTACAATCAATGAGGTCGATGAGACCTACACCATGCCCTACGGCAAGCATACAACAATCCGCGATGCTTATACTGAGGTATCGTTCCCGCTGACCAAGGGCAACAGCACGCTGACAGTCACGCTCAGAGCTTATGACGACGGCGTCGGTGTTCGCTACGGACTCAATCACGGCGCTTCGATCAAGGAGGAGCAGACACAGGTCATGTTCCCGGGCAACTGCACCTTCTGGGGCAACTGGCCGAACAACACCTACGAATGGGATATGGTCGAAATTCCGAAGGACAGAAACAATGAGACATCCTCAACCTACTCCTGCCCGTATACCGGCGTGATCGACAATCACTTCTGGGTGACGGTTTCCGAAGCAGGCGTATTTAATGAGGAAACGCCGTACTGCGCAGGTGCGCTGCAATTTATCGGCAATTACCACAGCCTGCGGTTCAAGGGCGGCAATAAGGTAAAGAGCATCTCCTTTGACAAGGCATTCCAGACACCGTGGCGCGCGGTTGTGATCGGTGACTCGCTCAATCAGATGGCATCGAGTGATCTGATTCTCAACCTGAATCCGCCCTCCAGACTGGAGGATACAAGCTGGATCAAGCCGGGCAAAATGACATGGTCATGGTGGAGCAGCGGCGGCGATTCGCCGGTCGAATATCATACCCAGAAGGACTACATTGACTTTGCAGCACAGAACGGCTGGGAATATGTCACGGTTGACTTCGGCTGGGCGATGTGGGACGACAGCGCTGCAAAGATCAAGGAGCTGTGTGATTACGGCGCAGAGAGAGGCGTCGGCATCTGGCTCTGGTACGGCGTCAACAACACCGGTCACAGCGGCTACAAGGACAGTCAGGGACATCCTGCATATCCGTACTACTCGCTGCTCGACGAAGCAACGATCAAGCGTGAGTTCGAGCGCATCAGCGGACTCGGCGTCAAGGGCGTCAAGGTTGACTACTACGAAAGCGATACGCAGGAGACCATGAAGCAGATGTATCTCTGCTCGACCATCGCAGCACAGAACAAGCTGATGGTTCTGTTCCACGGCTGTACGCTTCCGCGCGGTGAGAGCCGTACGTATCCGAATGTTGTCTCCTTCGAGGCGATCAACGGTACTGAGTATTACAAGTGGTTCACGAGCCCGTCACTCGAAAACCGCGTTTCCTACACCTTTACGAGAAATGTTGTCGGTTCGGCGGACTTTACCCCGACCGGTATTCCGGTGCTGAACAGCAAGGCGACCGCAGGCTTTGCGCTTGCAGACGTTGTCACGATCGAATCCGGCTTGCAGCATTTCGCACATTCGGTCTATACCTATGAGGGATCCTCCGCGCTGCCGTTCCTGAACGATGTTCCGGTTGTCTGGGATGATATGAAAGTCCTTGACGGCAGACCGATGCAGTTCAATGTCACGGCACGCCGCAGCGGCAATAACTGGTACATCGGCGCATCGACGATCTCCGCACGCAAGATCAGCGTGAAGCTCTCTGAGCTGATCGACGACGACGGCACATACAATGCATATATCTTCCATGACAATGCAAACGGCAGCGATCTTGAAGTCACCGTCCTGAACGGTCTGACAAAGAACGATAAGATCGACCAGAGCCTCCTCGCAAACGGCGGCTGCGTCATGAAGATTACCAAGGGCAGCATGAAGCTGACCACACCGTATTCCAACTACCTCAGCTATGAGGCTGAAAACGCAAAGATCGAGAGCGGCGCAAGAATCACCGACGGCAAGGACGGCAGATACAGCTCCGGCGGCGCATATGTCGGCTATGTCGGCGGCAGCAACAAGGGTACTGTCACTTTTGAAAACGTCACCGCTCCGGCAGACGGTGAATACACGCTCCGTATCTACTATGTTTCCGGTGAGATGCGCAGCATCAAGGTCGATGTCAACGGCGCGTTTGCGACGAAGCTCGACGGCTGCTATGCAAACAAGGGCGACTGGACGGGCATTGCAGCGAAGAATATTACCGTCAGACTGAAGGCTGGCAAGAACACGGTGAAGCTGTATAATGATCAGGGCACAGCGCCTTCGATCGACCGTATCGCGCTCGCAATTCCGAATGAGGAAGTGCTTGCAGGTGACATGAACTTTGACGGCATCGTCAATGCGGTTGACCTGTCACTGCTCAAGCGCGGTCTGATGAACGGCTTTACCGGCTCGAAACAGGAGCATGCAGCAGACTTCAATCGCAATGGCAAGAAGGACATCGCCGATATCAGGAGCATGGTGCTGTTCCTTACGACACAGGCATAATTCACATGCAGAGAGCAGGGGATCCGCATTGGATCTCCTGCTTTTTTGTAAATGATCTGATTTGTCATGCCGTATGACAATAAGACAGTACAAATTATATAAGAATATGCGCGTTCTTGGCGACTTGTTTGCATATATTCTGCAATTTGTCATGGAATAACTGTGTTTTTTATAGTGAAAATTAGACATAATTGCGGTATAATAAAAATGGTAAACTGAAAAACCTGTGTGTACCTGACGGAGGCAGGCATACAACTCAGTTGCGAAGAAAAATTCTGGAAAATTGGAAAACTTCATTGTAGGGGGAAATACGATGAAACACAACACATTGAAACGCGCGGCAGCAGCCGCAGCGGCGTGTTCCGTTCTGTTCGGAACAGCCGGAATTCTGCCGGTGATCAATCAGGCAGAACCGATCGCAGCATCAGCAGCAGATATTGCGATCGAGGATTTCAGTCTCAGTGATATCACGATGACTGACAGCTATTGCACCAACGCATTCAGTAAGGAAGTCGAGTACCTGCTTTCGTTCGATACGAACAGACTGCTCTGCGGCTTCCGCGAAAATGCAAAGATGAATACCTACGGTGCAAAGCGTTACGCAGGCTGGGAGAATACGCTGATCGCAGGTCATTCGGTCGGTCACTATCTCTCCGCTGTGGCAATGGCATATGAGAACCCGAACCTGACCGATGCGCAGCGCAAATCCCTTTCCGATAAAATGGATGCGCTCCTCAACGGCATGAGAGAATGCCAGCAGAATTCCAAGGGCAGACCGGGATTCCTCTGGGCAGGTCAGATGAAGGATCAGAACAATGTCGAGATTCAGTTCGATCTTGTGCAGCAGGGCAAGACGAACATCATCAATGAATCATGGGTTCCGTGGTACACCATGCACAAGCTGATTCAGGGACTTGTCGATGTCTACAAGTTCACAGGAAAGGATCTTGCAAAGACGATTGCTTCCGGTCTCGGCGACTGGACGCTGAACCGCTGCAAGACATGGAATCAGCAGACGCACAACATTGTTCTGTCGATCGAATACGGCGGCATGAACGACTGCCTCTATGAGCTCTATGAGATCACCGGCAACGATAATTACGCGATCGCCGGTGACTACTTCGATGAGAACGCTCTGCACGAAAAGGTGCTGAGGGGCGGCGCAAATGTCCTGAACGGCAGACACGCAAATACGACAATTCCGAAGTTCGTCGGCGCCCTCAAGCGCTATGAGGTGCTCGACGGCAAAACCGTCAACGGTCAGCGCATTGATGCTTCCAAGCATCTGAAATATGCAGAAGCCTTCTGGGATATGGTCGTGACGCATCACACCTACATCACCGGCGGCAACAGTGAGTGGGAGCATTTCGGTATGGACGATATCCTTGATAAGGAGCGTACAAACTGCAACTGCGAGACCTGTAATTCCTACAACATGCTCAAGCTCAGCCGTGAGCTTTACAAGTGCACCGGCGATAAGAAGTACATGGATTTCTACGAGCAGACCTATTACAACTCGATCCTGTCCTCGCAGAATCCGGAAACCGGTATGACAACCTACTTCCAGCCGATGGCAACCGGTTATTTCAAGGTTTACAGCTCTCCGTATGACAGCTTCTGGTGCTGCACGGGAAGCGGCATGGAAAGCATGTCCAAGCTCGGTGACACGATCTACATGCATTCCGGTAATATTCTCTATGTCAATATGTATCAGAGCTCCAGCGTCAGATGGGCGGATCAGAATGTGACCGTCAAGCAGGAGAGCGAAATCCCGAACGGCAACACTTCGACCTTCACGATCGACGGCAGCGGCGATCTCGAATTCCGCTTCCGTATTCCGGACTGGGCGGCCGGTACAGTGACCGTTGCAGTCAACGGCACGAAGTACAGCTACAAGACCGTCGATGATTACGCACAGGTCACGGGCAGCTTCTCGAGCGGCGACAAGATCACCGTCACGATCCCTGAGGCTGTTGTCGCATACAACCTGCCGGACAAGACCAGCGTTTACGGCTTCAAATACGGTCCTGTTGTCCTGAGCGCAGAGCTGGGCAAGCAGAACATGACCACCGGTTCGACCGGTATGTGGGTTACAATCCCGAAAGAAGCAATCGTTTCCAATCAGAATATCCAGATCTCCAAGCAGGGACAGTCGATCACCTCGTTCATGGCTGAGATCAATGATCACATGGTCAAGGATGCAAACTCGATGAAGTTCACGCTGAATGACACCAGCCAGAAGCTGACCTTCACGCCTCATTATCAGCAGTATCAGCAGAGATACGGTATCTACTGGAATTTTGTTACGAACGGCACCGTTATCGAAGAGATTCCGCCGCGTGCAAAGTTCACCACGACCGATACCGTTCAGCCGGGCTACGGTCAGTATGAGAACGACGGTCAGCACATGATGCTTGAGTACAATACGCAGGCTGTGACCGATGACAGCACCTACCGTTATGCAAAGCCGGGCGGATACTTCCGCTATCAGATGGAAGTTGATCCGGATTCGCCGTACACCTCGCTGCTGATCAAGCTGCGCAAGACCGATAACGGCAAGACGATCCGCGTCCGCGTCGGCGATGCGATCCTCTACGCAGAAACGCTGAATTATACCGGCAACAAGGATGTCTATGATGTCCGCATTCCGGTTCCGGCAGATGTTGTGGAACGCTGCCTCAAGCAGGTCGAAGCTGACGGCAAGACTTATCCGTGTCTCGATGTCACATTCTCCTCGAATGACGATAAGGAATCCGCAAAGATCTGTGATTTCGTCTATATGACTTCCGCAAAGCTCAATTACAGCATGGATGAAAATATCGCGTATTTCGTGGACTGCGGCGACCAGAAAACCTCCACTGCAACCGGCAGCGACAAGTTCGGCTATTACAACAGCCTGACAGAACAGCTCTACGGTCCGGATGAGGTTTCGGGCATGTACTGGGGCCTGATCGACGATCCGACCGACCAGTACAACGGCGCATCCAAGAGCACCGGCATTTACACCGCAAACACATGGCCGAATGAATCTGCAACGATGGACGGTCAGGCAAAGACCGCATCCTACCGTTACACCAAGAACCAGTATGAGCATAACATCGACCGCCACATCGACTACGGCTTCACGCTCCCGAACGGCACATATACCGTCGAGATGAGCTTCAGCAATCCGTGGAACTGCTCGACGAATCCTTCTGTCTATGCAAACTACGGCAAGTCCGATGAAGCGCTTGTTGCGCAGAACTGCCCGACCGACGGCACCACCGTCAAGGGTACGGTCAAGGTCACAGACGGCACGCTGACGCTGAACTTCCGCAGTGCAGATAAGGCAATCAACGTCAACTATATCCTGATCCGCTTCGGCGACGACGCACGGTATTCTGTCGTCGGCAAGCGCGGCGACGTCACGCTCGACGGCAAGGTCGATGCGAAGGATGCGGCTGCACTCCTCGATTATCTGCTCACTAAGAAGGAGCTGACATGGGAACAGGCATATGCGGCTGATACAAGCTCTGACCTGATCCTCAATTCCGCTGATCTTTCCATGCTCAAGAAGCAGGCACTTGGAAAGTGACATCATCTGCAAATGAAATAAATCCGATCCGCCGCAGCGCTGTTTCAAACGGTGCTGCGGCGGACCATTTTTCGTGAACTATCTGCTGTGATTTTCTGCATTTCCGTATAGCAATCTGTGCTTTGTCCGTAGAATCTAGATATCGTGCTTGCGTGCTTTTGATACCGCAAAATGTGAATATCTGCAAAATATATTCCAAAATGTGTTTTATCCATATTATCTTGATATCGTGCTTTGACAAAAATAAGAATATAACTGTATAATAATATTGGTATGATACAGATTGTATACTACCTCAAAAATATGCCGTATGCCGCTCCCTTTCAGACGGATCCCTGCCGTTTGGCATACAGCAGAGATATAAAAAACGGAAATAGATTCAACAGCAAAAATATAAAGGGGGAAATCAGTCCGATTTCTGTTGAAAGGATGATTTCCATGAAAAAGACTCTCTCAGCACTGCTGTCGGTTTGTATCGCAGCGAGTGCCTGCACCGTGTTCCCGATGTCGGCATCCGGTGCAGAGCTTTTGAACGCGACATTTGAGAGCGGACTGGACGGCTGGACTGCGCGTGGAAGCGCGTCAGTTGAGGTTACATCTGCCACTGCGGCATCCGGCTCCAAGGCGGCTGCTGTCTCAAACCGCTCTGACAGCTGGAACGGTATCCAGTATTCGCTTGATTCGATCTGTACTGCCGGTGAAAGCTACAGCTTCAGTGCAATGGTCACGCAGCAGGCGACTCCGGCGGCTGTGCATTTCAAGCTCTCGCTGCAATACAGCACCGGCGGCGGAATGTTCGGCGGCGGTCAGAACACCTATGCAAGCATTGCGGAAAAGGACTCCGTCTCCGGAACATGGATCCAGCTTGCTAACGATTCCTATCAGATTCCGGCAGACGCAACCAATCTGGTTTTGTATGTAGAGACAGAAGATTCTACGATTGACTTCTTTGTAGATGATATTTTTGTCGGTTCGGCGGGCAGTACGCCTTCCGGTCCTTCTCAGCCGGAGCAGCCTGCAAACGGCAAGCGCGGCGATGTCAACGGCGACAGCAGCGTGAACAAAAAGGATGTTGAGCAGCTTCGTGATTATCTGCTCGGCAAAACGAGTGATATCAATGGAAAATCTGCCGATCTGGACGGCAACAAGACGCTGAATGCGGCAGATCTTTCCGCACTGAAGGGGCTTGTGATGAATCCGCCTGCGGAAACCACTGTCACAACACCGGAGCCGAAGCAGGAGACAACTACAACGGCGGGCGGCGGTCAGCCGAGTTCCGGTACACATGTCTCTGCGAAGGAATACATGTCGAAGATGAAGAATGATCTCAAGACACAGGTTCCTGGTAATGTGACAAAGGGTGATTCCGGCAAGCTGGAGAAAATCCAGTATTTTTCAAAGAAGGCGAACCGCAATAAACCGGCAAATGTCTGGACACCGCCCGGATATGATTTGAGCAAAAAGTATCCTGTCATGTTCATGAACCACGGTGTTATGGGCAATGAAGATAACATGGTCAGCGGCTGGGGCGTTCGTGAAATGGCTTCCAACCTGATTCAGAGCGGCGAAGCAGTACCGTTTATCATTGTTTTCCCGCAAATGTACACAGATCCGGGCAGCGCTTCCCCGATGGGCATCAACATGAATGTCATGGACAACTATGATACCTTTGTTTACGATGTCAGAGACAGCCTCTATCCGTACATCTGCGAGCATTACTCTGTTGCAACCGGCAGAGAGAACACAGCGGTTGCAGGCTTCTCGATGGGCGGCAGAGAGTCCCTGTATCTCGGCATGATGATGCCGGAAATGTTCGGCTATGTCTGTGCTTCTTCTCCGGCGCCCGGCATCGTTCCGGCAAGCGACGGTTTTATCGCAAATCACCTCGGCAGCAAGAAGATCGACAGCGAGCAGAGAATGACCAATAGCGACTTCAAATTCTCCGATTCCGATCTGCCGTACATCCTGATGATCGGCGGCGGCACAAACGATCAGGTTGTCGGAACATTCCCGAAGCAGTATCATGAGCTGTTCGACAAGAACGGCACAATGAATCTGTGGATGGAATTCCCGGGCGCAGGTCATGATGCGGGTGTCGGCACACCGCTGTTCTACAACTTCTTCCGCTACGTTTTCAAGGCTTAACCTCTCTCATACATCAAAAATCCCTGCTCATCTTCAACGGAGCAGGGATTTTTCTGTCTGCATATCCGGACGCACGAAACCCCTGTCCGGAGACAGGGGCTTCATGCATGCTCATGCCATTACGGGGAAAACGCTGATTTTGCCGATGAGATAATCTCTGTGCAGGGTGATATCCTCTGCATCGAGCTCACCGTTGCCGTTGAGATCAGCAGGATCGAGAAAGTCGATCTCGCCGGCAATGTACGCACGCTTGATCAGTGTGAGATCGCGTGCATCGACGCTCTTGTCACCGTTCAGGTCGCCGTAGATGAAGTCAGGCGTTGAAGAACCTGCCGGAACATTGAGCTTCCACCATTCGAGGTTAAAGAGGTAGCCGTCGCCGCCCTTGAACACAAGGTATACATCATGGACGCCGGAGGTTTTTGTCAGGCTGCCGGACATTGTCGCCCAGTCCTGCCAGCCGCCGGTCGCCGCGATATCGACTGTGCCGATCAAAGTACCGGTCGGACCGTCGAGGCGGACTTCGATCGAGGAACCGCCGCTGTTTGCCGCAGCACGAACGTCGATCTTATCTGCGCCGGAGCCGAAATCGACATCCTTGAAGCCGATGTAATCACCGTTTTCGATGTATGCTACGTTCTGACCGCCCTCGCTGCATGTCTCGGTCTGAATACCGGACTGCGTGGAGAATGAGCTTGCATCGACCGTCGATGCTGAGCCGCTGACGCGGACGATATGGGAGGATTTGCTCAGAATCTTGCCGGTGCTGTCCGTGACGTAGATGCGGTATTCACCGGCCTCCGCAGGTGTCTTGACCTTTGCGGCGGTGCCGGAGCCCTTTGTCATGGTCGAGCCGACTTTGAAGGAGGTCGTATTATCCGGTGCCATCCAGACGGTCTTGCCGGAGCCAGCCTTGCGGATCTGGAGGAAGCCGTCGCCCTTTGCAGAGCAGCTTGCCGGCAGAATATAATCTGCATCCGTGCGCATGTTTTCCGGCATGATGCTGCGGAATTCATCCTGCAAGCCGGAATTCAGGCAGACCTCATACTGACGCTGCGGCCAGACATTATCAGAAATGACAATCGGGGTATCAATGCGGCTGTCAGGCGGATTCTTACCCATTTTATTGACAGAGGCATAGGTACGGAGAATGGTCAGGTGATGCTTCTGACCGTAATCTTCACAGTTGATCGTGTAGGTGACGTTCTTGTCAATTTCTAGGACGTTGTCATTTTCCTCGATCCACGCGGTTCCTTCATCATTGTGGAGGCCGTAGGTCGGTGCGCCGGGACCGCCCGCCGGAATACCCTGAACGTAGTTCGCATTGATGATCGTGCCGGGCATTTGTCCGATTGTGTAGATACCGCCGCTGTCGTGCAGACGGTTCAGGCAGTTGATCACGCGGTTATAGCAGATCTGATTATCGCGGCAGACTTCGGAATCCTTGAAGTTGCACCATCCCCAGCCGAGGTGGATGCCGTTGTATGCGGTCTTTTCAACCTGATTTCGCAGCACCTTGATCGAATCAGCGGTGTAAACGGTGACCGCTGCGCATCCGCCGAATCCCGGAACAACCGAGATATCATAGAGCAGGTTGTCACAAATTGTGTCATTCTTGCAGGCACCCTCGACACCGACGGGATATTTTTCACGGTTGGAACCGTTTTTGTCGCCGATGTAGATATGCTGCGGATGTCCGATTGTAATACCGGAAGATGTGATATCGGTTACGTAATTGCCGGAGATTGTGCTGTTAATGACGTCGTTTGTCATCTGGAGACCGTCCGAGCCGCTGTGCTTGATCACATTGCCGGTGAACTCGATCGAGTCTGCGGAGGTGACATTGATCATGGACGGCAGGGTATCGACCATCTCATATTTTTTGCTGTGCCAGTTGGAATCAGCAAATGCGATGTAGGTCTGAGCAGCCTGACAGGTTGTCTTGCCGTGAGAACCGGCGACGTTTGTCAGCTGATAATCGGTATGTGCGAATGTGATGCCCTTGAATGTCAGGTTGCGGACACGGCTGCTTGTGGATTCGCCTGCGATTTTGACAAGCGCTTCCGCGACCGGTGCCTCAACATCCGCCGCCGACATATCCTCCCAGTCGTAGGGATAATAGTACAGCTTGTGGTCGGTTTTATCGAAATAGAACTGACCGGGGGAGTTGACGAATTCAAGCGCATTGAACATCGTATGCCAGCCGCCGGTGGAGAAGCCTGCGCCCCAGCCCGGAGTCTGTGCGATTGCGCCGTAGGGCTGCTGCATCAGAAATACGAATGTGCCGTTTTCGTATTTGACATCGCGCGAGCAGACGATATTCTCGTTCCATGTCGTGCCGTTGACGACCTCGAGATCATCGAGATTCTTTGTCAGATGCGGCAGATCGCTTTCCTTGTATTTGATGCCGTCGCTCTTCTGTCCGGAATCCCATGCCCAGTCCGCCTGACCGGCTTTGACGCTGTATGTACCGTAGCCGCCCTGTGCGCCGAGTCCCTTGCTGCCCATGTTTGCGCGGTGATCATTGACATAGAGATTGCGGAGCTTGTAGTCACGGTCGAGCGAGGCGACATAGAGCTTATCGTTGTATTTCGACCAGCCTGTGACCTGCTGTGCGCCGCTGATTACCGGAATTTCATCCTTGTATGCCTGGTAGATGATGCGCGAATCGCCTTTGGCAGAGTCCTTCAGATCGAAGATGACGGGCTCTGTCTGACGGTAGGTGCCGCCGCGGAAATTGACGACGATATCGCCGCTGACACTGCCGTTGATCTTTCGCACAGCGTCTCTTGCGCCGGCAAGCGTTGCAAGCGGAGAATCAATCGTGCCGGAGTTGCTGTCGTCACCGTCCGGCGCGACAAACAGCTCGGCTCCCGGATTTGCTGCGGCAGCCTGAACTGCAAATCCGATCGGTGCGTGCAGCATGGCAGCAGCGCAGAGAACTGCGCTGCATGCTGCCGTCACGCGGTAAATACCTTTGTGACTGGTTTTTGAAATCATATAAAACCCCCATTTCAGATTGGTCATTGCGCGATTTATATATTTGTATGTGTTCTGTTATACGAGCTTTGCGATGATTTTCAGGATGCCGATGACATCATTGGAATCCAGTGCGCCGTCGTCAACAACAGCAGCATTGAGCTTGCCCTGATCATAGACAACAGCCTTTTTGTCCTCTGCGATGAATCTTGCAAGCAGAACTGCATCGGAAACATCGACATGTTCATCGAGGTTGACATCGCCGATCAGACCTGCGGACGGTGTCGGGAAGTCCGGCTCTGCGCCGAAGTCGATCCACATTGTGACCGCATTATCCTTCGGGCCGTATGCCGGAGAAGCGGTGTTCTGGGATGCGATTTCGGAAGCGGAGAGTGCCTTGCTGTACATGCGGACTGCGCCGAATTCTGCGCTGGAGCCTCTGCCGGTTTCCGGGCAGCCGCCGATCATGACGCTGTAATTGGTATGTGCCGGACCGCCGGTATTGAGCTGCTTGTTTGCGAGAATCTGACCGTCAGCATAGACAGAGAGCGTATTGGTTTCGCCGTTGTAGATACCGGCGACCTGATGCATCTTTCCGATCCAGGAGGACTTCATAGCAGAAGGCATTTCATAGGAGCAGACCTGCCAGCCGCCGTTTGCGTAGATGAAGAAGTCGAGGATGCCCGGACGGGTACGGAGTGCGAAGCTGTGGTCACCCTTTGCAACGAACATGTTGTATTCCGGATCGCCGGTCGGGATCACATTCGCTTCAATCGTAAAGGAATGCTTGTTTTCAACGATCGGATCAATGATCGAATTGAACGGAATTTCGACCTTGCCGCTCATCAGAACGGTGCCTTCGGTCTCTTTCAGTTCAGCGGATGCCGGAACCGGAATCATCATCTGGTTCTGGCTGAGATCCTGAATGTAGGATGCGATCTTGCGGAACGGCTTTGCCTGTTCTGCGAGCTGTGCGCCGGTCGTCTTTGCGCCGGTCGGCATGATGGTGAATGTCCAGTTGTATGCGCGCTTGCTGGAGAGCTGATACTGACCGAGAACGCCGGGGCCGCAGGTTGCGGAGCCGGTACCCATGGAGCCGTAGTTCAGGCTGACATATGTCTGGGAGCGCGGCTTCAGCTCATAGGGGTGATTTGCCTTCATCAGATCTTCGGGCAGGAAGTGGAGTGCGCTGCCTTCGATCGGGGTATCTGCTGCGATGAGCAGACCGTTTTCATGTTTGCTGCTCTGAATTGCCATCCAGTTGAGGTCGGTGATGTTGCCGCAGTCGTCAGCCTTCATATATGGGAAGAAGAAGCCGCTGACGGTTTCTGTCCAGACGCCGAGTCTGCCGTTTGTCTTACGGTGGAGCGTCATGATCGAGCCGACGCGGAGGAAGTTTCCGAGACCGGACTGTGTCGCATCGACGCGGATGCCGACTGTGACATTGCCGTCGCCCATGACGGTATACTGGAGATTCACGGAGGTATTGCCTGCGTTCGGGAGCTGTGTATAAACGGTAATGACCTGATTGCCGTTTTCCTCGCGGGTTTCGATCTTATTGACCTTTGCGCCGTTCATCGCGTTGCGCCATTTCGTATCAAAGGAACCGCGTGAGCCGTTGTTGTCGTTTTCGACATAGCCGCGCCAGAAGTTCGGAGCCGGACCGTTTTCGATCAGCAGCTCGCCGTTGTAGATGTAGTTGACCATCTGACCGGTGCTCTTGCTGACTGCAAAGCTGAAATTCTTACCGGTGACGCTGTAATCGCCGCTGTTTTCCTTGACGGTAACTGCGTCGGTGCTTGCTTTCTTCGTGACCTTTGCTGCGCCTGCCGGAACGCTGAACTGTGCATAGGAAAGCTCGGTGCCTGCCGGAACAACAGCAGTGCCTTCCTTGGTTCTGACGGAAACATTCAGCAGGAACTCATCGCCGGGTGCGATGGCTGCCGGCAGCTTGAACGGAACGGTGATTGTGCCGTGTGTCAGCGGCTTGACATCGGTATCTTCCGCGTCACCGCTGCTGATCTCGATACCGTTTTTCAGGAGAGACCAGATGACGTCATACTCATTGAGGTTTGTGAAGTTGCTTTCGTTATAAACAGAGACCTTGCGCTCATTGATCTGACTTGCGTCTGCGCTGAACCAGTAGTTCTGATACTGGAACTTGACCTCTTCGATTTCCGGCTGCGGTGTTCTGTCTGGGCTGACCAGACCGTTTTCGCAGAAGCTGTTGTCGTTCGGGTTATCGCCCCAGTCGCCGCCGTATGCGAAGTAATGACCGCGGCTTTCGTCGCCGTAGAGGTTCTTGTGCGCATAATCCTCGCTGTAATAATCCCACTTGCCGTTGACATAGCTGACGCTTGCGCCCTTGGTCTCAGTGATTTCAGCGCTGTAATCGAGCCATACGAGAACAGAGGAATCGCTCGGAGCGATTGCCGGAGACTGACTGTTCTGACCGTTGATCTCGGCTGCGGAAAGCGCTCTGTTATAGATACGCGCCATGGAAATTTCGCCGTCGAAGCGTCTGCCGTTCGATGCATCATAGCCGATGCCGAGCGGTGTTGTGCCGCTGTCGATGCCGTCGGCAACGGATTCAGAGCCGAGCAGTTTGCCGTCGCAGTAGATTGAGAGATTGCCCTTGTCATAGACACCGACAACCTGATGCCAGTTGCCTACCCAGTCAGACGGGAAGCTCGTTGCAACGGATTTCCAGCCGCCGCTGTATACGAAGAATTCCAGACCGCTGCCGCTGCTGCGCGTTTTGAGTGCGCAGTTATTGTCGCCGATCGAAAGCAGAACGCTGTTCTGATTGGTCGAGGACGGTTTGACGATTGCTTCAAATGTGAAGGATTTGCCTGTGCCGGAGAGAGCGCTGAGATAGGAGGTGTTGCCGTCCATCAGGGTGTAGCCCTTGCAGGAGACGCCGCTCAGCGATGCAGCACCGGCGCTGCGGTTGAAGTCGGATTCACTTGCGCTGACGGTACCGGTCAGTCCCTTCTGATCCTTGATCTCATAGGACGAGGAGCTGCCGCCGAAGCCGCCGAGCGAGACTGCACGCGACTGATCGCACCAGTCCCAGATAAAGCCGCCGAGCATGTTATCGGCGCTGCGGATGGAATCCCAGTATTCCTTCAGACCGCCGACGGAGTTGCCCATCGCGTGGTCATATTCGCACATGACATACGGCATTTTGCCGACGCCTGCCTTGCCGAGGATACCGGACTGACCGGGGTACATCTGGCTGGACATATCAACGCCCATTGCGTCGCCCTGACCTTCGCTGTGGACAGGTCTGGTCGGATCGTTCTTCTTGAAATACCAGATCATATCACGGAACAGACCGTTTGCGCAGTTCGGATCGCCGGTATACTGCATTTCGTTTCCGATCGACCAGCCGAAGATAGCCGGATGATTCTTCAGGCGCTGGAAGGTGGTCTGGGTACGGTCAAGACCGAGCTCATAGAACCAGCCCTTCTGCGTGCCGTTGTCGCCGTACATCAGCGCGTGGCACTCCATGTTGGTCTCTGCGAGCATGTACATGCCGAACTTGTTGCAGAGCCAGTAGAGATAGGAGTCGTTGCTGTAGTGGGAGGTACGGATCGCATTGATGTTATGCGTTTTCATCTGGCGGATGTCTTCTTCCATCGTTCCCTGCGGAACAGCCTTGCCGTGGAACGGATCGGTGTCATGGCGGTTGACGCCCTTGAGCAGAAGACGCTTGCCGTTGATCGTCATGACCTGCCACTGCTTCGTGGTAACTCGGTAGGAGCTGTCAACCTCAGTGCGTGTGAAGCCGATCTCGCGGAAGCCCATCTGTGCGGAGACGGTTTCGATCGTGCCCTTGCTGTTTTTCAGCGTCAGGACGAGTGCGTAGAGGTTCGGATGCTCTGCGGACCAGAGCTTCGGTGAGAGAACTTCCTTGGAAATCTTCGCAGTGACGATTTTTCCGGCATCGACGGAGGAAACCGGAATGCTCGTGCCTGCGGTGAGATTGTTGCCTGCTTCATCGAGAACAGCAACATCCACGCTCAGACCGCTGACATTTGCGGAAGCCTTGTTGTGGATATTGACCGAGAGATTCAGCGAAGCATTCTGATAGTTGCTGTCGAGATCGGTCTGAACGGTGTAGTCACAGATCTTGACAAGCGGCGTACTGGTCAGGTAGACGTCGCGGAAGATACCGCCGTCATAGATCATATCCTGATCCTCGAACCATGTGCCGTCGCAGAACTTGTGAACTTCCACGGCAATCAGGTTTTCGCCTTCTGTCAGATAATCGGTAATGTCGAAGCGGTGCGGTGCGAAGGTATCCTCGCTGTAGCCTGCTTCCTTGCCGTTGACATAAACATAGTATGCGGATTCGACACCCTCGAAATGGATCTCAACGCGCCGGTTGTCCTTCAGCATATCAGAAGAGACATTGATGGTCTTGCGGTAGAGTCCGACCGGATTGTAGTTGGTCGGAGCCTTCGGGCAGGAAACGCCTCGGTCATACGCGCTCTGGAACGGCATGGTGACGTTCGCGTAGATCGGGAAGTCAAAGCCCTGACACGTCCAGCTATTCGGCAGGGTAACGGATTTCCAGCCGTTGCCGGGTGTATAGCCGGGCTTCATGGCTCCTGCGTTGATCAGCGGCTGTGCCTGACTTGCGTTCTGCACGACGGTCAGGTCCCATTGCTCATTAGCGCCGGTGAGCATTTGCAGGTACTCAGAATCGGTACGGGCATTGTAATCCCAGACGGCTGCCGCAGCAGTTGCCGTATCCTGATAGGGGATGAGCGTCAGTGAAGCCGGTTCGCGGTTCACTGCAAAGACATCCTCTGCGCCGTTGTTGCCTGTCCATTCGTTGTGCGTGAACTTGTTTTCGTTCACATTGGCCCTATACAGCGGTGATAAACCAAGCTGTATATCGGATGCAGCCGCATGTGCAGACAAGCTCTGCCCCGGTATGGCTGCCGCGAGCATGCTCAATGAGAGCAGCAACGCCCCGGTCTTCTTCCATAGTTTCATAATTTCCCCTAGCCTTTCTGTTTCGTTTTGGTGCTGATTTGTCTATAATACACCAATTTACACTTCAATTATAAACGATTTTATTGCGTTGTTCAATGTGCAAAGTAAAGATATTATGGATGAATTGTAGATATTTACATGTATTGCGAAATTATACAGCTTTTTCCCATAAATTGCGATTGATGAAAACCTGTATATGACATTTGACAGATTGCGTCAGAAGAGTTTGCATGATGCGGCAGGGATGTATTCAGCACTTGCACGGAACTTGTCTGATCGCATGCTTTGTATTAGTACCGAACAAGTGACAAAAAGCTATTGCTTTCTCTGTTTGAAACATATATAATAGTATAGGGGAGCAAGGCTCCTGATATAACAGAAAAAAGGTGAGGGTTTATGAGAAAACAGTTTACAGCGATTGCCGCAGGATTTGCAGCGGTGATCCTCGGCGTGCAGATTCTGCCGCTTGCAGGATTCGCAGCCGATGCGCCGCGGCAGGCATCCGCGGATGTTTCAAAGGACATTGGTCTGGTCGGCAATGTCTACACGATCAACGGCACCGATCAGGCGGATCAGGGCGCACTCCAATGGGATACGACGCTCTCGGCAAAGAATTATGTGCTGTACCGCTCTGAGGATGCGCAGTCTGGATTTGTTCCAGTTTACTCCGGTACGGGCAAATCCTGCTCCGATCCGGATCTGGAACCGGGTAAGATTTATTACTATCAGCTCGCTGTCGAAACGGACAAGGGCACGCAATATTCTGCGGTCAAATCTCTCGAGCCCTGCAAGCTGCCTGCCGGACTGAATACTTATGATAATCAGAAGGGGAGCAGTCTTGTGTATGAAACCGGCGGATATAAAGTCGGCAATACCTATTACAGCTACTC
>JAGKVC010000252.1 GCA_021152595.1 Clostridia bacterium | reverse complement strand
TCCTCGCATTACACGATCGACGGCAAATGGGCGACGGTTTCGGTTCGTCCGATCGCATCCGGTGCGGCAATCGACTACATCATCTCCGGAAAATATGTGCCGGAAGCCTTTACGCCGTCCAATGTCCTCTGGGGCGATATGATCGCGGCGGAAAATGTCAAAATTGATATGGTGAGCGACCGGCTCGCAGGCAATACCGCCGGCATCCTGATCAGCAAGGATACGCACAAGAAGCTCAATGACAGCTACGGCAAGGTCGATATCGGCACGATTGTCGAGGCAACGGTCAAGAGCGAGATCACAATGGGCTACACGAACCCCTATGCCTCCTCGACCGGACTGAATTTCCTTGTTGCGGCGCTGGAGGAATTCGATTCGGAGGATATCCTCAGCACAAAGGCAACGGAAACCTTCCGCTCCTTCCAGCAGAATGTCCCGTTCGTCGCATACACCACGCTGCAAATGCGTGAAGCGGCAAAGAACGGCGTGCTCGATGCATTCCTGATGGAGTATCAGGGCTATTACAATGCAACGGAGCTGCGCGATTATGAATTCATCCCGTTCGGCGTGCGGCATGACAGCCCGCTCTATACGATCGGTGATGTCAGCAGCGAGCAGAAGGATCTTGCAAAGGCGTTTGCGGATTACTGCCGCGGCGACAAGGCGCAGAAATCCGCGAAGAAATACGGCTTCAATTATCAGGAGGAGTACAAGGACGCGCAGTGGAATCTCAGCGGCAAGACGCTCGAGAGTGCGCAGAAGCTCTGGAAGACGGAGAAGGACGCAGGCAATCCGGTTATGGCGGTTTTTGTCGCGGATGTCTCCGGCAGCATGGGCGGCGCACCGATCCAGAATTTGCAGTCCTCGCTCGTCAATGCTTCGCAGTATATCAATGATTCCAATTATGTCGGACTTGTGAGCTACAGCACGAATGTTGCGATCAATCTTCCGATTGACAAGTTCGATCTCAATCAGCGCAGCTACTTCACCGGTGCGGTGCAGGATCTCTCGCCGGGCGGCAATACCGCAACCTATGATGCGGTGCTGGTCGCGCTTGACATGCTGACCAAGGCGCAGGCGGAGACCGAGGCACAGACCGGACAGCACATCAAGCCGCTGCTCTTCGTCCTCAGTGACGGTCAGCAGAATATGGGCTGCTCACTCAAGGAAATCACCCCGATTGTCGGCGGCCTTGAGATTCCGGTTTATACGATCGGCTACAATGCGGATCTCAGCGAGCTGAAGTCGCTTTCCGCAATCAATGAGGCAGCAAGCATCAACGCCGACAACGACGACGTGATCTACAACCTCAAGAGCCTCTTCAACGCACAGATGTAAGATACAGCACAAAAAGCCGCTCCGGTTTTCAATCGGGGCGGCTTCGCTTGTATTTTTCCCTTTTCATTGGGAGTGGCTCAAGCAGCGCGTTTGCAAAATATATAAGAGGAATCCGCTTCGCCGGTAATCAAAAAAACATTGATATCAATCGTCTGCGAAGCAGACACCGCAATTTCTCATTTCTAATTTCTCATTTCTAATTTCACAAGACAGCGGCGGTTATTTCGCTTCAGCCGCTTCTGCTGCTAAAAAGAGGTTGCGTTTTACAGCGGATTATGCTATAATAAACATAACTATAAGCTGTGACAGGTGCAGGAGGTGTTTGGGCTTGGAAATTCTGATTGTCGGTATCATCATCTGGCTGGCGCTGCCGGTTCCGCTGTTTATCATGTGGATCATTGCGCATGGAAGGGAAATGCGTCAGCGCGAATATCTGAAGGAGCTGTATTTACAGCACCGGATTCTGCCGGAGGAGCTGATCCGGCGCGGGATTCCGCTGCCGAAGCAGGTGCAGATGCCGCCGCCGGTATCCGTTCCGGTCAATCCGGCTGCACCGCAGATTGCACAGTCCGGCTTCCTGCCGCCGCAGCCTGAAACCGTGCAGACAGATCCGGCACAGTTGCTTGCCGATGCAGCAGCGCGTGCGGAGAAGATCGCAGATGCAGCGCTTTCCGGCGAGACGGTCACACCGGAGATTCTCGCGGCGGAAATTGCCGCGGCGCATACCACTTCGGAATCTGCGGCAGAGATTCTGTCCAATCTGCCGGTCACAGAACCGGAGCCGGTTCCGCAGGAGAATCAGCCTGTTCCGGAATATCCGGAATCGGGTACAATATCGCAGGAAAATCAGCCTGTTTCGGAAACGGAAACTATATCGCAGGAGAATCGGTCTGCTTCGGAATATCCGGAGCCGGATTCTGCGCCTGCTGCGGAACAGTCTGACCGTACAGAGCCGGAATTTGCAGAAGCACCTGCATTCCGTGCGCCTGCCGCGCTTGCTGCGCCGGTCAGAACTGCTGTGACCTTGTCCGGCAATCCGAATGGGATGCAGCCTGCCGCCGTGAAGCAGGAGACAAGCAATCTCTCGGCGATTACTGCGATGCTTTCCGTCGGCGTTCTGCTGGTTATTTTCGCCGGACTGATCTTTGTCAGATCGGCGTGGAGCAGCCTGACAGACGGCGGCAGACTGGCAACGCTTGCAGCCGGAAGCGTCCTGTTTTTCGGTACATCCGCGCTTGCGCAGCGTGTCTGGAAGCTGGAACGCACCGGCATGGCATTCTTTACACTCGGCGCGGCATTTCTTCCGATTTCGGTCTGGGCAGCCGGATATCTGGAGCTGCTCGGAGACGGGCTTTCCGGTCCGGATAATCCGTGGCTGATCGCGCTTGCATTTGCATCCTTCACGGTGATCGCGCTGATTGCGGTGCGGATCTACCGGATGAAGGGCTGGGGCATTGCGTTCCTCTGCGGTCTGACCGTGACCTATCTCTGCCTTGCGGAAGCGGTCACGCTGCATCGGGATATGTCTGCCGCGGCATTCCTGACGGCGGTCGCTGTCTATGCGCTGATTTTCGTTTTCGGTGCAAAGGCTGCTGCGGCGCGGCTCCCTGCGGAGATCGGAACTGTGCTGGAACCCTTTGCATTC
>JAGKVC010000088.1 GCA_021152595.1 Clostridia bacterium | reverse complement strand
CTTCTATACGGGCATCCTTCCCGCATCGGGCGGCTTTTTTCATTCTCCATTCTTCCTCCTCCATTCTCCCTCCTTTCCTCCTACCTCCTCACTTCTGTCTCCTCACTTGTACTATTTCCTCTGCCTCCCTGCATATGATGCACCAGACGGGCTCCGGCACCGCCGTCCCACCATGCAAGGAGTGAGCAATATGTCCAACCGCCAAACCTCTCCCCGCGATCCCATCGACGACCGCGCCCTCATGCTCGGTGCGTATATCGCGGAGCATGCTGCAACCGTCCGCAGCACCGCTGCCGTCTTCGGGATCTCCAAGTCAACCGTCCATAAGGATATCACATCCCGACTGCCGCGGCTCCACGCAGGTCTTTCCGCACAGGTCCATGCAATTATCGAGAAAAATAAGCAGGAACGGCATATCCGCGGCGGTCTTGCCACAAAGCGCAAATACGAAAAACAGAGGTTTTCCGCCAAAGAGCGGCATTCCGGCGATTCTCTGCACACCTGAAGCGCTGATTATGTAACAATTTGGAAACAAACCGCAAAAAGCGCCTTTTGATACTTGACGAATCGGGAAAAAAGTTGTAAAATAGGAAGCGGCAGATTATGCACGAATAGAAAAGGATTACCGTGCGCTCTGCACGGTATCATCACGAGGAGGATAAAAAATATGAAGCGAATTGGTGTGCTTACAAGCGGCGGCGATGCGCCGGGCATGAATGCTGCAATCCGCGCGATCGTCCGCACCGCAATCTACAAGGGGATGTCTGTCATCGGTATCAACAGAGGCTATAACGGTCTGCTGAACCGCGACGTTTATGAAATGGATCTCCGTTCCGTATCGTCCATTATCCAGCGCGGCGGTACAAAGCTCTTCTCCGCACGCTGTCTCGAATTCAAAGAGGAAGCAGGCGTGCTCAAGGGCGTTCAGTCTTGTAAGGATCTCGGTATCGAAGGACTCGTTGTCATCGGCGGCGACGGCTCCTACCGCGGCGCAGGCGATCTTTCCAGACACGGAATCCCCTGCATCGGTCTGCCGGGCACCATTGATAATGATATTTCCAGCACCGATTTCACAATCGGCTATGATACTGCAATGAACACCGTCATGGAACTGGTGGACAAGCTCCGCGATACCAGCCACTCCCACGACAGATGCTCCGTCGTCGAGGTCATGGGCAGAGGCGCAGGCTATATCGCGGTCAACACCGCTGTTGCATGCGGCGCAGTTGAAGTGCTTTGCCCGGAAAAGGAATACAACCTCGACGAGATCATCGAGAAGATGCAGGCAAGCCGCAAGATCGGCAAGCAGAACTTCATCATCATCGTTGCTGAGGGTGTCGGCCATTCCGAGGAAATCGCAAAGACTATTCAGGAAAAGACCGGTATCGAATCCCGCGCAACCATTCTCGGTCACGTTCAGCGCGGCGGTTCTCCGACAGTCCGCGACAGAGTGCTCGCAAGCCGCATGGGCAACTATGCTGTTGAGCTGCTCGAGAAGGGCATCGGCAACCGTGTCGTCGGCGTCCGCGGCAATACGCTCGTAGACTACGACATTCAGGAAGCACTGAAGATGGTAAAGCCCTTTGACGACGATCTCTATGATCTCACAAAGGTCATCAGCATCTAAAGTATATATCTGACAGCACGCGCTGACAGAATTCATGCCTGGCAGAAGGAATCTTCTGCCGCAGAGTAGGAAATTCCGCGTGAAGTGCCGTCCGGACGGGGAGTTGTCGGGCGGACGAAAAGCGTCCCTGAACGCTTGCGGTGGAGTTTTCGCATCCCGCTGAGGCATAAGGGAAATACAACACTCCTTTGTGCATTCGGGGTAATTGTGCAAAGGAGTGTATTTTTATGAAAATGTTTCAGGAATCTTTCAAGGAATTCAAGGATCTGCGTGCGGTGGTTGTCACCGGTCTGCTGATCGCCCTCTCTATGGTGATCGAGTCGTTCACGATCAACCTCGGCTTCGCAAAGATCAACTTCGCTTTTCTTGCAATCGCCGCAATCGGCATGCTGTACGGTCCTTCCGTCAGCCTGTTTGCCGGTGCAGTCTGCGATGTCCTCGGCTATCTCGTCGCACCGGACGGCGCATTCTTCCCGCTCTACACGCTGATCGGCGCAGCACAGGGACTCATCTACGGTCTCATCGCCTACCGGAAGCTCTCGAAGCGCACCGGCAAGGAATATGACTTTGAAATGATGATCCGCCTGATCATTGCGCGCGTGATCGACGTCGTCGTGATCAATCTCGTCTGCAATACCGCAGCGAATTTCCACTACGGCTTCCTGCGCGACAAGACGCTTTCCGCCGCGATCATCGCAAGAGTGACAAAGAATCTGCTCGAGCTGCCGGTCGATATCATTCTGATCGTCGGTGTGCTGATGGCAGTCCTGAAAGCATATACAATGGTCTTCGGCAGACGCAGAACCGCCGCCTGAACCAAATCTATCTCAATACAGGAGAATCACGATTATGAAACTCGGTTTTCTCGGTGCCGGCAATATGGGCACTGCTATGATGCGCGGCATCGCCGCCTCTGACCTCTGCAAATCCGGCGAGATCAATCAGATCTATGCATTCGATACCGATGCGGAAAAGCTCAAAAAGCTCGCAGATGCAGGCATTCAGTCCTGCGAATCCGCACAGGCGCTCTGTGATACCGTCGATTTTCTCGTACTTGCGGTCAAGCCGCAGGTTCTCGGCGGTGTGCTGGATGCGCTCAGAATCCGCAGCGAGCAGGTCATTATCTCGATCTGTGCAGGCATTTCCGCGGAATTCATCCGCAGCCACACAATCGCAGATGCGCGCATCATTCTCTGCATGCCGAATACGCCGCTGATGCTCGGTCTCGGTGCAACGGCGCTCGCAAAGTGCGATGGCATCACCGATCCGGAATTTCAGCTTGCTATGCAGATGTTCGCAACCTGCGGCATCGCAGAGGAGATTCCCGAGAATAAAATGCGCGAGATTATCGCAGTGAACAGCTCCAGTCCGGCATTTCTCTATCTCTATGCAAAGGGCTTCCTCGATTATGCGAAATCCGAGGGACTCGACGACGGCGCGGCACTGCGGCTCTTTGCTCAGGCGATGATCGGCTCTGCAAAGATGATGACCGATTCCGGCTATTCGATCGACGAACTGATCAAGATGGTCTCCTCCCCCGGCGGCACAACGCTTGCCGGTCTCGATCAGCTCTATCAGGGCGAACTGACCGGCGTGGTCGATCGCTGCTGCAATGCCTGCACACAGCGTGCCTATGAGCTTGCAGGTGCGGAGCGCAAAAAATAATCGAAGCATAATATGCAGCCCTGCCGCATAAGGTATTGCGGAGGGATGCATATGAAACCAATGCGCGATTTGCTTTATCACACGGTATCTGCACGGACAAGCCTGCTCAAAGAGGCGTTTTTCCGGCAGCCTGATCCGATCCGGCTGCTGCTCGACTGGGCAATGCTCGGAATCGGGCTCGGGACGCTGCTTTACAGCACAAGGCCTGATTCTGCCGGCGAATTTCTGCTGACGCAGGGACTTCTGCTCTCGGATGCGGAACGGTCGCTCGGAGAGGTGCTTCGGACAGCACTCTGTCCCCTGCTTGTTCTGCTGAGCGGCATCTGGCTCTGCGGCTTTTCGGCATTCGGTCAGCCGCTTGCGATGCTTTTGCTGCTCTCACGCGGTCTGGCATTCGGAATCTCCGCAGGTGCGTGTTTTACGCAGTATCCGCTGCGGGATGCGCTCTGTATCTCCGCGGTGCTGCTGCTTCCTTACGGCTTTTGCAGTATGCTTCTGCTCTGCTATGCCGTGCGCGATTCGATGCGGCTCTCAAACCGTATGACGCGCTATCTGCTGCACGGTCAGCCTGCCGCAGAATCCGTACAAGTCCCCTACGACAGACTGAGCGCCATGCTCGCCTGTCTGCTGCTGGCGCTGCTCAGTGCCGGTATGCATACACTGCTGCTCTGGCTGCTCAATGATAAGCTGCTTGCCTGAGCCATCAGAAAGGATGTGTCCAAATTGAGTCTCTTTGGAGGCTATCAGAATGCCGGCCCCGGTATTGATCCGAATGCGCCAAAGAAAAAGCCGTTTTTCCGGTTCTGGGAGCTGCTCAAGCGGAATTTCGGCAAGATCCTCACCGTCAATCTGATCTATACACTGCTGCATATTCCGCTGTTTCTCGCCGGTATCATCTATATGAGCACCAATAACAAATTCACCGATATCATGACGCTCTTTGTTCTGGCGGTGCAGTTCTTCATTGAAGGGCCTGCGCTTGCCGGATGTGCGCGTGTGCAGCGGCTCATTGTGCTGGACAAGGCGTTCTTTCTCGGTGAGGAGTTCAAAAAGGGCTTTACGCAGAATTTCGGTGCAGCACTGCTCTACTGGACGATTGACGCGATTGTCATTGCCTCTGCTGTTGCCGGATATTTTGTCTATCCGCAATATGCAGAAGCGACCGGCCGCCGCGGAATCTTTATTATCTACGGGATTTCGCTTGCTGTTGCTGCGATTCTGCTGTTCATGAACTACTATATCATGGCATTGCAGGCGGCAACGACGCTCAAACCGAAAACCATCCTCAAAAACTCGTTTATGCTGGTCGGGCTGTCGCTGAAGGAGTGCCTGATCACAACCGCAGGCATCGCACTGATGCTCGGGCTGATGTGGCTGCTGCTTTCGATCAACAGTCTGTTTATGTTCCTGATTCCGTTCTTTCCGGCTGCGTTCATCGGATATCTTGTGATGTTTGTGCATTATCCGGTGATCCAGAAATTCGTCATCAATCCTTATTATGAGGAGAGCGGCGAGGAAAATCCGGAAGACGATGATCCGCACGATGATGACGATGACCGTCTGTTCACCGACCGCGGCGGCTCTGAGGAACCGATGAAAAAGGAATCCCGTAAGAAGGGCAAGACAATTTCATGAGAAATGGAAACCGCTCCGGTCATTGATCGGGGCGGATATTTTTTCAATTAGAAATGAGAAATTAGAAATGAGGAATTGTCGTGTCCGCTTCGCGGACGATTTGAAAAAGGGAGAAAAGGAAATCCAAGTAAGAAGACGGGAAATATCATCTCTCTTATGATTATCTATAAATCAGTCCGCGAAGCGGACACCTTCATTTCTAATTTCTCATTTCTAATTTCTAAGTTTAATATGCCCTTCTACTAAGGGGTACCAAAACACCTGAAAGTTGTACGGGTGCGTGCAACTTTTCAAAAAGTTTGCACAAAGAATCATATTTCATATTGCAAAAAAGCCGCGCCGGTCAAAATTAACCGGTGCGGCTCCTTTATCAATACTCTCTCACTCATGGAAGAAAAACGGCAGGCAGTTGTACAAATATTGCCGTACATAATACCAGTCATGTCCGCCGCCGTTTGCAAGGATAAACCAGAGATTACCCTTGGAAAAATCAGACGTATACTCAAACTGCGACAGCTTCTTCATGTTCTCAATCTGCGGACGCAGCGCATCAATCGCAAAATCAGATGTGCCGGTCGCGGACATGATGAAATACTCGTTCTTTTTCAGTCCTGCTTTCTCAGTCGCCCGTGCAAGCGCCGCCGGATCCGGATTGCCCGTGCCCCAGTGGTGCGCGCCGCTCATCGGCATGAAGTATGCAACAATGTCCACGCAGTTCTCAAATACTGCCCATGTCGATACGCTGCCCATTGAGAAGCCGCCGTATGCGCGGTGCATTCTCGATGCCTTGAGATCGGCTTCAGATGTCGATTTTGCATAGGTCGAATACTTGCCCTCTACAAACGGAACCACGCTCGCGCGGAATTCCTTATAGAAATTCTCCGCATTGTAGAACGTATCCGAGCTGACCTTATTGAATGTCGGTGTCACAATGATCATCGGTTCAATATCGCCGTTTGCAACCATGTTATCAAATACACGCTGCCATTCACCGTTGTTATTATAGAGCAGCGTGTCCTCGTTGTCGCCCATGCCGTGCATGAAATAGAAAATGTTGTACTGCTTGCTGCTGTCATAGCCATACGGCAGATAGACGTTCAGCGCGTTCGTGCCGTTGATGCCGTTGTAGGTCTCTTTCACGATTTTGCCGGACTTGCCGTTTGCATTCCGGTAGCTCGCCGGATACTCCGCATACTGCTTTGCCGGATCGTATTTGTATGCCTGCTTCGGCGGATCCTGCGGCTGCTCCGGCTTCGGCGCTCTCATAAGCTGCTTGAGTGCCGTCAGATCTGCTGCGGTCAGGCATTTGTTTCCGTCGAGATCCGCAAGCGCTGCCTGTCCCTTGCTGAGCTGCTGTTTTGTCAGAAGATGCTGCAAAAGCAGTGTGATATCCGCGCGGTCGATCTTGCCGTCGCCGTTGAGATCACCCTTTTCGCCGCTCGGATCCGGATCGTCTTTCGGTTCATCCTTCGGCTCATCCTTCGGGGTATCCTTGACCGCATAATGATAGACATCCGGCAGCTCATCGAGCGAAAGCAGATAGTCACTGTTGTAGACCTGCTTCAGATACGATGCGGTATTGATCGGATCGCTGTCGATGAACGAGGTGTGCCATGTCATGAACCACAGCCACTTTGCGCCGTCCGCTTTCATCTTCTCCGGATCCGGAATCGCGCCGTTTTCATGCAGGCAGACCGGCTTTCCGGCGACATCCGCCGTCCGCTGATACATGCTGACCAGCGAATTTGTGTGGTTGACATAGGTATCTGCGCCGATGATATCGACATATTCATCGCCCGGATACCAGCCGCCCTTGACATCTCCGCAGTAGCCGAGGCTCCAGATCAGATTGTTCAGTCCGAATTCGTTTGTGTAGCGGTCGTACATCAGGCGCCAGAGCTTCTTGAAGTTTTCTGCGCCGCCTTTGCCCCACCAGAACCATGCACCGTCGAATTCATGGAACGGACGCCAGATGACCGGTACGCCGGCATCCTGCAATTCCTTGAGCGCCTTTGCACCCTGATCCATGCCTGCAATCAGCTTGTTGTATTCGTTCGTGCCCGGTGTCAGGATCTTCGACCAGTCGGGATTTGCGTTCATCGCTTCGGTGTGACTGCCCTTGAAATCGTCACCGCAGTGCCAGCAGATCGTCACGATGCCGCCCTTCTGCGCCCATGCCTTTGCACGGCGGTTGCAGCCTGCGAAATCCTGTCCCATATAATCGAGACCGCGCAGCGCCGGAACCTTACCGCTCGCATTTTTGATGATGTTGAACTCGTAATCCTCGCTGCCCATCCATGTCGATTCCTGCTGTCCGGAAATGACATGTTTGCCGTAGGTATCACAGAGGAATGCGTACAGGGACTGCGCCTCTGCGGTTGCCTTCGGATTCGAGAGCTTTGCGCTGACCGATTCACTGCCCGATGCACGCTCGGTGACCGTCAGGCTGTCCAGATACGTCCAGCCCCATGAAGATTCAATCGTGATTTTGTTCGTACCTGCTTTCAGAACTGCTGTGACGTTTGCTGTTTTGAATTTGCCGTCGCCGGTGTATTCACAGCTCACGGAGCCTGCCGAATCACCGTTGATGATGACATTCTGCATCTTGCCCTGCTCGTCGTAGGGCTGACTGTAGCGGATGCCGAGCGTATAGCTGCCTGCCGCTGCCGCTTTGACGTTGAGCGTCACCGAGTCGCCTGCATCCAGCAGGCTGACTGCCTTGCCGCCGCTCGCGCCGCTTAATTCTACAACTGATGTAACCTCTGTTCCGGTATCGTAAATCGTACCGTCTTCCCATTCGTAGGCATCGGCTTCCGCGCAGGAGACCGGCTGCAATGACAATACAGCCAATACACCTGCGAGGAAACCTGAAAGCCCTCTCTGTTTTCTCATTTTAATCCTCCCGTTTTTCTCCCTATGGCAAGCCGTGCCGCTGTAAGGGGATCAGCAGCCCGAACCTGCACGATTCCAGCATACCACTTGCTGTCGGAATCCGGTTTCAGTCCGTCCACGGGAACATCCCTTCCGCCCGATTCCTTGTTTTCATTATAGCATCTTGACAATCGGAACGGAATGATATATAATGAAGCTGACTTGATGTTTTCTATCCAGATCGAATCGGAGAGCATCGAAAATGACGGTTTTATATCGGCTGTATTGATGAAAAATGAGGTGCAGAAATGTTCAATCTGATTTGCATGGGGCTCGGTTATGAGCATGAACCGGATTTTGAAATCGACCGGAGAGACGGATATCCGCACTATCTTGCGCTGCTGATCCGGACGAAGTGCAGGCTGAAATATCGCGGCGAAATCCAATCCTACCCCCCGAATACCTTTATATTATATGACAAAAATGCGCCGCAGTTTTATGCGGCGGACGGCGAGACCTATATCGACGACTGGATGCAGTTTGAGAGCGAGCCGAAGGTCATTCTCTCCTTCGGGCTGCCGCTCAATCAGCCGATTCCCATTCCGGACTGGGCAAAGCCTGAGCAGTATTTCGCGCTGATTTGCAGTGCCTACTTCCGCGGCTTCAACAATGATGCCGTCATTAACTCGCTCATGACCGCCATGCTCACCGATTATTCCGTGATTCCGCTGATGTCGCAGAAGCCGATGCCCTATTTCGGTGCGCTTGTCATGCTCCGGCAGCAGATCGGCGCACAGCCCCAGAAGGACTGGTCGGTGCCGGATATGGCGGCTGAGCTGCATATCAGCGCATCCTATTTTCAGCGCATCTATAAAGAGGCGTTCCATGTCTCTGCGATGCAGGATGTTATCCGCAGCCGCATCGACGCTGCAAAGAATCTGCTGCACTGCACCGAGCTCAACGCCGAGGAGATCGCGCTCCGCTGCGGCTATGCAAGTCCCGAGCATTTCTCAAGGCAGTTCAAGCAGCATACCGGTATGTCGCCCGATCAGTGGCGGCGGAAGAATAACTGAGACCGCGGCGGCATAACCTGAACGGACGCTCTCAGAAAGCAGCAAAAAAAGCAAAGCCCCTTCGCGTTTCACAGCGCTGAGGGGCTTTGTGTTTGATGCGGTTGTTCCGGTCAATCCGTCTGCCTGCTTCCGTCTGCTTCTTTGAATACTTCTGCATGAAGCGCATAGGAGAGCTGATTGCCCTTGTCGTCAAATGTCACATGCAGCATGACGGCGCCGTTTGAATAGACGACCGCCTCGCGCATGATGCGGTTAGGGTGCCAGTATATATGCCGGAAATACTCCTTTCCCGCTGAAAGAAAATACTCCTCCTGAATCCTTCCGGACGGATAATAGATGCACTGCTTTCCCTCCTGTTTTCCGTTTATATACTCAAAAATTTTATCACCCTGCTTACTGTCCCGGAAACGGACACAGCCAGTTGTCCAATCCCAGCCACAGTGGCATTTCGGCTCCCGATGCTCCATACGGCCTAGATAGTAGCCATACCGGAACTTTGACCGGTTGAAGGTTTCACAGCTTGGAGAACCGTCCTTCAGCCTTTTTTCAAGCTTATCTTCGGTATAGTGCGGATTCACGGCAAAGCGCACGGGGATTCCGTCCGGATCAAGCTCGATCTCGGAGTAAAAATCGCGGGCAGTCGCTGCCTTGCATGTGATCTGCCGGAATTCGCCGTTCTCATGAAACGTGAAATCATAGGGGGAATCCTCAGCATTCGGCAGGTACTTCACCTCGATTTCGCAGCTTATCATCATCGAGAGCAGCATGCCGTCCGCGTCATATTTCCTTTTGCGGTAATACTCCGGATGATCCTTTCGGATCCATTCCGTGACCGCCTGCAGCGCGCCGTCCTCATCCCAGTCATACCGGTAGTGTTCCTCATCATCCTTCCGCTCATAGGAGGCCAGCGCACCGGTATCATAAAATTTTGCGTCATCGCCGAAATAATAGCCGTCCTTGATTTCCGTGTAACGCACGAGCCGGTCGGCGTCATAATCCCATGCATACCGCAGACCGGTGTACGGCCTTCCGCCTTCTCTGAAGTGTCCGGTCATCAGACGCCCGTGATGACGGACGCAAAGATATGTATAATCTTCTACGAACAGCCGGTACTCGTCAACGCCGTGTGTCTTGATATATTCCGTATTCAGTGGCAGCAGAAGCGCCCTGACCTCCTCCGGTGTCAGCATATTGTGTTCCTCCTTCCTGTCGGGAAATATGTCAAAGTCTGACGCTGTCTTGCATCACACAATCATTTGCATATCCCAAAATTATGGAATCTGCGATTCAGATATATTTTTATTATAACATACCGGATGTCAAAATGCAAGATGTAAGTATACCGGCGTGAATCAGCCGCGAATTTGCACAATAGATCATATAATCTGTATTTTATCACATGGCTTTCTGTTTCCGAAACGCGCTATAATATAGACAGAGAAATTCTGCCTTTCTTTTATTTTTCAGGGGGTTCATGAAATGAAAAGAAAACTGATCGCCGGTGTGTGCGCTTTCGTGACAGCCTTCTCCGCTGCTGCCGCGCCGGATATGACAAATCATGCAGCACTGACCGCTTCTGCCGTGAAGCTCGGGGATATCGACGGAAACGATACCCTCAATGCTGCCGATGTGAAAGCGCTCGCAAACTATCTGTTGACGCGCTCGAAGCAGGCTTCCGGTGCCGATCTCAACAGCGACGGCATCGTCAATGCGGCGGATCTGACGCTGCTCAAACGGCTTGTCCTGAACGGTCAGGGCGGCGGCGGTTCACTGCGCATCAGTGAGGTCTGCTCGACAAATAAAACGGCGCTAAAAGCAAAGGACGGTACATCGCCGGACTGGATCGAGATTTGGAATACGGGCGATTCTGCCTGTGATCTGAGCGGGATCGGTGTCTCCGACGGCGACAAGAACCGCTATAAATTCAAATTCCCCGATGGTGCCATGCTCGGTGCCGGTGAATACCTGATCATCTTCTGCGACGATACCGATTCGAGTACGGGCGAATTGCACGCCGCTTTCAAGATCAGCGCTGCCGGTGAAACAATCTATCTGACCGCCGCAGACGGTACCGAGCTGGATCAGATCGCTCTGCCCGAGCTGGATGCAGATATCACCTACGGCAGGCTCGGAGACAGCTTTGCGCTGCTCAAGCCGACGCCCGGCGCATCCAATGACAGGGCGGATGTCGTTTACCGCGTCGAGAAGCCGGTCTTTTCCGCTGAGGGCGGCTTCTATGACAACGGATTCAATCTGACGCTGACCGGCGAAAGCGGCAATACCGTTCTTTATACGCTCGACGGCTCCGATCCGCGTACCTCATCCACTGCGAAAACCTATCAGGGCAGCATCGGCATCCGCAACAACACTAGCGACGCAAATCAGCTCGCCGCAATCCGCGATATCTCGCTGCGCGGCTATACACCGCCCGATTACAGCGTCGATAAAGGCATGATCGTCCGCGCCGTCTGCAAGGACAGCAAGGGACAGTTCAGCGAGGTCGCCACAAACAGCTATTTTGTCGGAAAAACAGCTTCCTACTACAAGGATATGAAGGTGCTTTCCATCTCGACGGACAGCAGCAATTTCTTTGATCCGGAAACCGGCATCTATATGATCGGCAATCAGTATGACCGCTGGAAGCACAGCGGCAGCTTCGATCCGAATCTCGACGTCGGAAGCTGCGACAATCCCACCAATTACAATATGGAAGGCAAAGAGTGGGAGCGCCCCTGCAATATTCAGGTGTTCGAGCAGGGCAAGCTCAAATATACCGAGGATGTCGGCGTGCGGATCTCCGGAAACTGGACAACCGCATTCCCGCAGAAGAGCATGACCTTCTATGCACGGCGTGAATACGGCTCCAATAAAATGCAGCACGATTTCTTCGAGGGCGCTGCCAGAGATATCGACGGCGCGAAGATCAAGGAATACAAAAAGGTCACGATCCGCAACGGCGGCAACGGCTACGATAACTGCCGCTTCCGCGATGATCTGAATCAGTCGCTCGCTGAGGGACTTGCACTCGGAAAGCAGGCAAAGCAGGATTATATCGTCTTCCTCGACGGCGAATTCTGGGGTGCCTATTCCATGCAGGAAAAGCTCGACGACAACTACATCGAATCGCATTACCATGTCAATGCCGATCAGGTCACGACGATCAAAAACGGCAAGGAATATGACGGGCTCGAATCGACATATCAGAATTTCCAGCAGTTCTGGAACTGGGCAATGTCCGCAGATCTCGGCAATGCCGCAAACTATCAGCGCGTCTGCGATACCATTGACATTCAGGGGCTCATGGATTTCGTCGCGTTTGAAAGCTATATCGTCAACTGGGACTGCATGCTCAATAACAACAACTGGATGATCTGGCACGCCGATGAAACCGATGCCTCCAATCCTTATGCGGACGGCAAATGGCGCTTCCTGCTCTTTGATACGGAATATTCCTCCGGCTATGACGGGCAGTGCGCGGCAAGGCGCAATTATTTCAAGGATATGGACCGCTCCGGCAAGATCACCAGCATGGGCTCGCTCTTCTTCAAGCTGATGCAGAATAACGATTTCAAGCAGCAGTTCTTTACCCGTTATCAGACGGTCGCAAAGGAGAACTTCGATTATACAAAGGTCTCCGCGAAGATCGACGAATTTTCTGCGGCTGTCAAGGCTGCTACAAACGATACCTACCGCAGATTCAATATCGGCGCGAGCTTCGACAGCAATGTCAAGATTCTCCGCAATTTCTATCAGAACCGCGGCAAATATGCAATGCATCATCTGAATCTGCTCTACGGCATTCAGGATAACTGGCAGGATGATCCCAATATGATCGACCAGTTCGGCTGGAGCATCTGGATGAATGACGGCGCAGGCTCGATCGAATATAACGACGACGGCAGCATTACCGTCACGGTCACGCGTACCGGTCAGTATGCGCAGGTCAGCAGCAGCACCGTCTCGCTTCAGGCTGGCAAGACCTACCGCATGACCTATAAGATCAGCACCAGCCAGAATATCAATACCTACGCGATGTTCCAGCAGGGAACCGGCGAATATAAGAGCTATTACTATCAGGATCACACCTTCTCGCCGAATGCGCAGACAATCACCGATACCGTCACCATGACGCAGTCGGATGAAAATGTCAAGTTCCTGATCGGTCTTGATAAGGGCACAGGCACCTACCGGATCTCCGATTTCTCGATGGTCTGCCTCAACTGAAACGGCAGTCCGGTATCTCCGTATGTGAATAAAAGAAAGCCGTTCCAATCAGCTTTGATCGGAGCGGCTTTCTTTTACTTATGCATAAAAAACGGGATTCCAAAGGGATCATCCCTTTGGTGGGAGTTTGAGTGCAAAGCCCTCATGATTGATCCATCGGAGATACTTTTTCTACAGACTGAGCCGCCGATGTGTTTTTGCACACCGGCGGCTGTTATTTTTAATCGAGTTTTGCAACTTTGCGGAGAATCACAGTCACATCATCCAGCGTGAGATTGCCGTCCGCATTGAGATCGGCGTTCTGCCTGCCCTGATCGGTGATAATCGCTTTGCCGTCCTCTGTGCAGA
>JAGKVC010000087.1 GCA_021152595.1 Clostridia bacterium | reverse complement strand
GCGCAGGATTACGAGTGAACAGTAAAAAAACGAATGCCGCCCCATTCCGCGTGAAATGGAGCGGCGTTCTTTTCTCCGGATATCAGCATGGAATCAGGCGGCAGCGCCCCCATTACAGATCCGTCCGAGACACCTTATCTTCTGCCGGAGCCGGAGATCTCGGCAACAGTCAGGACTGCGGCGAACGATGCAGGCGCGGTACCGGCGACCGGAATATCAATCGCGCCGCCGGATGCATTCACCAGTACCCACGAGGTTCCGGCAGGCAGTGCGGCAACCGCTGCGCCGCTGATCACGGTTCCGTTTGCGGCGGCTGCGGCAAGCGTTCCCGAAACTCCGAGAACTGTCTGCCCGTCAAGCGACTGCAATGCAATCACCGGATCCTCTGCGCCGGCAGTCTGCACAAGCACATGCCAGTCAAATGCATAGACACCCGGCTCGCTGACTGCGACGGCATGGTTTGCCGCATCAAAGCTGAGACCGTTCCCGATCCGCCGCGTGACACCGCTCAGGGGGATCGCTGCGCCGTTTGCAAGGGCTGTCTGCGCGGTCGCAAGCTGAATCTGGATCGCATCCGGCTCGGTTTGCGGCAGCGGTACAGGCGGCATGGGCGGCATAGGCGGCTGCATGCCGCCGGGGAATCCGCAGCACGCGGCTCTGCCGAGACTTGCGTCAATGATCATGAATCCTCACTCTTTTCTGATGAGATTACAGACGGCTTGCGTCTGCAATACATCATATGCACCGCGCTGTGATTCGGTTCCGGCACGCAGGGCGTGCAGCCGTTATTCTATAGCTGTCGGAGAACCATGCTCCGTTTCAGCGGAATGGGCTGAGGATATTCCACACCCGGTATCATATATTTTTATCATTCTTTCTTCTTTTTCAGATCCGTCCGCGAAGCGGACACCGCAACTCCTCACTTCTCACTCCTATCTTCTCACTATATTATAAATCCGTCCGCGAAGCGGACACCGCAATTTCTCATTTCTAATTTCTCATTTCTAACTTTCCAAAAGCCGGTTGTACTTTGGGGGAAAATGTGGTATAATAGAAGCAGATAAACTGCTTGATACGAAAGCTGCATGGGAGGTATTGCTATGGCAAAGCGTGTATTTCTGATTGTTCTCGACAGCTGCGGATGCGGCGAGCTGCCCGATGCCGGAAAATTCGGAGACGAGGGTTCGCATACGATCCGCACCTGCTTTGATTCCGGAAAGCTCCATGTGCCGAATCTTGCGCGCATGGGACTCTTCAATATCGACGGCATCGGCTGCGGCACACCGGCGGAATCCCCCTGCGCCGCATACGGCAAATGCGCCGAACGCTCTGCCGGAAAGGATACGACGACCGGTCACTGGGAGATCGCAGGACTGATCTCCACAATCCCGATGAAAACCTATCCGAATGGCTTTCCGCAGCCCGTGCTGGATGCGCTCAAAGCCGCAACCGGCAGGGAGATCCTCTGCAATTTGCCGTATTCCGGTACAGAGGTAATCCGCGATTACGGCAGGGAGCATCTGGAAACCGGTGCGCTGATCGTCTATACCTCTGCGGACAGCGTTTTGCAGATCGCCGCGCATGAGGATCTGATCCCCGTGCCGGAGCTTTATAAAATCTGCGAAAAAGCACGCGAAATCATGCAGGGTGAATATGCCGTCGGACGGATTATCGCAAGACCGTTTGTCGGGGAATATCCCGATTTCAAGCGGACTGCAAACCGCCACGATTATTCGGTATCGCCCTTTGCGCCGACTATGCTCGATGCGATTCAGGCTGCCGGTCAGAAGGTGATCTCGGTCGGTAAGATTGCCGATATCTTCAACGGGCAGGGCATCTCCGAGGGCAGCCGCACCGTTTCCAATGACGACGGCATGGGCAAGACCTTACAGCTCACCGCGCGCGATTTCGAGGGACTGTGCTTTGTCAATCTCGTGGAATTCGACAGCGCCTACGGTCACCGCCGCGATATCGCAGGCTATACCGAAGCGCTCAATATCTTTGATGCACAGCTCGGCGCACTGCTGCCGCAGCTCCGCGACGATGATCTGCTGATTCTCACCGCAGACCACGGCTGCGATCCGGCTGCACACGGCACCGATCATACGCGCGAATACATCCCCGTTCTCATGTACGGCAGGCAGGTGAAGCCGCAGAATCTCGGCGTCCGTGACTGCTTCTCCGATATCGGACAGACCGTCTGCAAATGGCTCGGCGTCGATGCATCGGCGCTTGCGGGAACTGCGTGTGAGCTCTGAGCGCTGCGATACCTGATCAAGGAGTTAACATGGAAAAAATCTACTGGAACGGCGGCGCGATGCTTGCGCCGGTGCCGCCCGTGCTCGTGACATGCGGCACAATGGAGCAGCCCAATATTCTGACCGTTGCGTGGACAGGCATCTGCTGCACGCATCCGCCGATGACCTATATCTCGGTGCGTCCGACACGCCACTCCTACAATATCATCAGGGAGAGCGGAGAATTTGCGATCAATCTGCCGACAACGGCACTCGTCAGGGCGGTCGATTTCTGCGGCGTGCGCTCCGGACGCGATACCGATAAGATTGCAAAATGCGGTCTGCATCTCGTCATGCCGGAGCAGGGGAATGTCCCGGTTCTCGATGAGGCGCCGGTCAGTCTTTCCTGCCGCGTTACGCAGATTTTACCGCTCGGTACGCATGATATGTTCTTGGCGGAGATCATCGGCACTTCTGCCGACAGCCGCTATGTGGACAGCAAGGGCAAACTCAATCTCCAGCAGAGCGGGCTGCTTGCCTATGCGCACGGCGAATATTTCGCGCTCGGACGCAAATGCGGCGAATTCGGTTTTTCTGTCCGCAAAAAGAAAAAATCCCCGAAGCCGAAAAAATAATGCCGTGCCCCGTTATTCTATTGATGTACCAATTAAATCTTGAAGAATAGATGCGCAGGATTTTTGTCGTGAGACAAGGCAGAAAGCCGCAGCCTTGCTGACGCATGTTTGCAAGCAAACTGCGCAGTTTCGCTTTGCGAAACATGTGCAAGGCAAGGATTTCTAATGCAGTATCACGGCAAAAAGACAAACAGATATCTTCAAGAGATAGTTGGGACATCAATATATCAATCAGAAAGCCGCTGAAATGAGCATGAAGCTGATTTCAGCGGCTTTTTATGTTATCCGGTTGTGATTTCATTGACCTTTTTGACATTGAAATATGCTTCGGGGACGGCGGTCAGTCCGCTGCCGTAATCTGCGCGGTTGCCGGATGCGGCGACCTCCGTGAACCAGCCGTCTACAAAATACATTTTCCGGCTCGTGTCCTCCGCGCCGTACGGCTGATCGAGATAGACCGTATTATCGCGGAACACATTGCCGTGTCCCCAGCCTTCGACCTGCTCGTGAATCTCAAAGGCTGCCACGATCTTCGGGTTCTGCCTGCGGTATCCGGTGTTGTCATGGACACTGCACGCATTGCCTGCGATATCCACAAAGCTGCCTGCGTAGTTTTCGCCGGTCATGCCGTCGCCGTAGAAGGTGCAGCCGCAGATCTCGGTTCCGGCGGTGTATTCCTTGACGTCGATATGCTCGGCGGCGATGTTTTGGAATACGCAGTTTTCGATTTTGTTGGAATCACAGTGATAATCAAAGCCGGATGTGCTTTTTGCACTGCCGACATAGACACCCTCGCCGTAGCCTGGTGAAACCAGACCGGTATCGTGGATGCTGCATCCGCTGACCGTGCAGTATGAGCTGCCGTCACGCAGGGCAACCGCTTCCGCGCCCGTATTGCTGATCTCACAGTTCCGGATCACCGAATGACTTGCATGATCGAGCACAATGCCTTTCTGCGAGGTTGTGATGATAAGATTTTCAATTATCCAGTATTCGCCCTGAATGTGCAGAACATAACCGGTTTCGGTCTGACTGCCGGTTAGAACAGGCGGATGCTCCGGATCGGCGGCGGTCAGTGTGATCGGGGCTTCCTTTGTGCCGGATGCAGATGTGTCGATCTTCTGCGCGCCCTGATATCCGGAATAATCATAGGTGCCTGCTGCGAGACGGATCACGTCGCCGGGCTTTGCGCTGCGCATCGCCTGAAACAATCCGCCGATATCTTTCACAGGAATCCCCTCAGCAGGCGGCTTCAGCAGTCTTTGCTTGAGCAGGGAAAGATCTGCGGCGCTGAGCATTCCGTCTGCATTGAGATCGGCTGCCTGCGGATCCGGCAGAACGGTATCGGGAATTGTTGTCAGCCAGCGCGACAGCAGAACGGCATCCGCAATCGTACAGGCACCGTCGCGGTTACAGTCGCCGGTAATCTCCGCCGCCGATGCTGCGGATCCTGCCGCATGCAGAAACAGCAGCGCGGCTGCAAATCCGATCCATGTTTTTCTCATGCCTGCGCTCCTTTTCTCTGACGGCTGTACAGCATCCACGCAAGGCAGATGCCGGTCAGCACCATGCAAAGCACCTGATTGACGGTCACGATCCTGCCCTGATGCTCTGCGCGGAGAAAATCCAGCAGACCTTTTGTCAGCGCGGAGAGCAGAAACACGAGCCGGATACTGCCGCTGCGGTGCCGTCTGCGCAGCAGCATCCCGATACTGAATATCACAAGAAATGCAAGGGATTCCGCAAGCTGTACCGGAAATGCGCTCAGTTCGCCGGTTTCCGCGCCGGTATACCGGACACAGAATACACCGTCATAATCCATGCCGCGGCAGCATCCGGCGAGAAAACAGCCAAATTTTGAAACCGCATACATCAGCGGCAGGACGAGCGTACAGTTTTGCAGCATATTCCGCGCAGCTTCGCGGTTTCCGTAGATCAGTGACATCGTAATCACGCTGAGATACATCCCGAACAGCGCACCCATCGAAGCAAGCCCGACCGTCTGCCCGTGTGACATCAGATAGCCCATGCCGGCAGCACAGGTGAGAATCATCACCGGCGAAAGCAGCGCAAGCAGACCGGCGATATTTTTCAGGATGCCGTCCCTGCGGTTGAGCAGACAGAGCAGACCGATCCCGAGCAGAAATGCGCTGAACATCGTCACCGAATAGGGCGAAAACAGCGCGTCAGAATCGGTGTTGATATGAAACATGCCGTGCCTCAGTCGATATTGCAGTCCTTGAGGATTGCGCCGCATGCCGCAATGAACAGCAGAACGCCGATGATCGCCAGCGCGAAGAGGATAATATAAATCCACATCATCACCTTGCCGAATACGCTGTCCTTATACTTGACGCGGCAGATGATCATCAGCACCAGACCTGCCTGAAACAGAATGGCAATCAGACCGCTCAGCTCCTTGCCGTCCACTCCGCCGAGCAGAAGCGACAGCGCCAGACAAACCGCCGATATGCCTGCCAAGAGATTTGCGTTTTTCCGATCCTTTTGCTGCTGCTCCGGCGTGCGCATATCCGGCACCGGTGCGCCCTGACCGTTCGGCGCGGCAGAGCCGGATACGCCTGTATTGAAGCGGATCTCCTGTCCCTGCGGCACGGAACACATATACTGATACTCCTGCTCGCTCAGAAAATGCGCCCATCTGCCGTCCGGAAGCGCGACAAAGCCGTTCTGCGTCAGAAATAACGGCGCATATCCCTGCGGCGCGATCAGCACCGGCTGATTGTTCTGATAGTTTTCATACGTACAATTCTGTACTTCATTATAGATAATCATTTCTGTTCCATTCTCCTTTTCTGTCATTCGGAGCGCTCTGCTCCCTGAAATATCCCTATTATATCATATTTTTCTAAAAAGCACAACCGGCTTTTTGAAAGTTAGAAATGAGAAATTAGAAATGAGAAATTGCGGTGTCCGCTTTGCGGACGGATTTATAATATAGTGAGAAGATAGGAGTGAGAAGTGAGGAGTTGCGGTGTCCGCTTCGCGGCAGGCAGTGCCTGCATCCATATTACTAAAGCTGATTCAGAACCATTCTCATTTCCGGCAAAGACTCTTTTTCACTTCAATTCTCATTTTACCGGGTATGAAATCTGTTCAGCCCATTATGCCACAATGGTGTATGGTTCTCCGGCAGCTATAGAGAATCGGAGCCGCGCACTGCGCGGGCATGGCAGGTGTCACAAAAAACAGGCGCTGAACGGCGGAACAATGAGAAACTTGTCGTTTTATGCCGGAAACACTTGCTTTTTTTCAGGATTTGTATTACAATATAATGTGGCTTACACTGCGATATTATGCAGGAATTATAACAAAACAGGAAGGAACAACGCACATGGCAATGAAAAGCCGTATCAACAAAAATTACGTTTTCGCACTGATCCGGATTGCGATTTTCGTGATCGTGACGCTGATCCTGATCTCATCCGCACGCCGCAAGCTCACCGAAGCTGCGCTGAATGACGAATATCCTTCGGCAAAGCAGCAGTTCTCTCAGCTTGCCGACGAAAAGGGAAACCTCAATGCACTGCATGCATTCTTCTCCGGCAAGGATCTTCCGGCAGATTCCGGCGAGCTTCAGATCGGCAACAAAAAAATTACGCCGAATGTGCCGGATATCGCATCCGTTGCACTGGAATCCCCGATCGGTGCGCCGGACAGCGAACAGCCGGAAACCGAAATGATCGAGATCTATGAGCCGCTCTTCCGCGGAAAGCTGCTCAAGATCAAGGATCCTTCGCGTGTCTATCTCGGTGTCGCCGGAGAGCTGGGTACGCCGACTTCCTACGGCAAGCAGATCTCGAAAATGTGTGAGGAATACGGCGCGATCGCTGCGGTCAATGCAAGCGGTTTTGTCGATCCGAACGGCATGGGCAACGGCGGTCTGCCCGTCGGACTGGTCATGTCGCAGGGCAAGCTCTGCTACGGCGATCCGTGGTCCTATTACGAGGTGATCGGCTTCGATAACGAGGGCAAGCTCCACTGCGAATGGCTGACCGGTCAGCAGGCGATCGACATGGGTATCCGCGATGCCGCATGCTTCGGTCCGATCCTCATCAAGGACGGCGTCAAGCAGGATATGAACGGCAGACTCGGCGGCTATAATCCGCGCACGGTCATCGGACAGGCAGAGGACGGCACCGTAATGATTCTGCTCATCGAAGGCAGAATGTTCACGAGCATCGGTCTGACCTATCCGCAGCTCGTTGATTTCTGCTATGATCTCGGTATGGTCAACGCCGGAAATATGGACGGCGGCGCTTCCTCGGTCATGTATTATCAGGGCGAACAGTATACGATCGTCTCGACACTTTACGGCGCACGCGATATGCCCGACTGCTGGCTTGTCGCGCCCGAATCCTGATGAAAGGAGCATCGCAGAATGGATGATAAGACATTGCTCGCTGCTGCGGAACCGGCAGCCGAACCGGAGCGTTCTGACGCTGCTCCGGCAGGGCAGAAGCCTCTAAACGCAGACGGCACACCGCGCAAAAAGAAGAAAAAGAAGCGTCCTGTTGACGGCACCGCGTCTGGCGAACACCGCACCGCAGACGGTACCGCAGCACAGTTCGGCGAAATGCCGCGCAAGAAGAAAAAGAAGCGTCCCGTTGACGGTACCGCGTCGGGCGAACAAGAAAAAGAAGCGCCCCGTTGACGGCACCGCGTCGGCTGAACACCGCAGCGCAGATGGTACCGCAGCACAATCCGGCGAAATGCCGCGCAAGAAGAAAAAGAAGCGCCCTGTTGACGGCACCGCGTCGGGTGAACACCGCAGCGCAGATGGTACCGCAGCACAATCCGGCGAAATGCCGCGCAAGAAGAAAAAGAAGCGTCCCGTTGACGGTACCGCGCCGGGTGAACACCGCAGCGCAGTCAGCACGGAAGCACGCAGCGAAACAGCACCGCGCAGACATCCGGCAGATCGGAATGCCGCACCGCGCCGGCTTACTCCGGCAGCAGAGGTGCCGCGCCGTCCTGCAAACCGCAGCAGTGCCGCGATGCGCATGCAGCAGAACCGCAAGGCTGCCGCAGCAGAGGCAGGCTCCGGTATCCGGCTTGTGGGCTGGGGCATCTTTGCGATTGCGATGATTCTCTATATCATCATCTTTTCGCTGATCGTGCGCAGCCTGACGAAAAAGGCAAACAGCTATGTCGCGGAATATGAGAGCGCGCGTCCGCAGTATCAGATTGAGAATTATGTCGCAGGACTGAGCGACGGCTTCCTCTCCGATATGATGACGCAGGCTGCGGCAGGACTCAGCTTTACCGATTACGAAAATCCCGAAATGCTCTTTGAGAGTGTACGCGGTCAGGCACAGTCTGACGGCGAATTTACCTATCAGCGCGCGGAGGATTTTTCGGATTCCCGTCCGGATTACTACATCCTGCGCGACGGTGAGGCAATCGCAAAGGTTGCGCTGGCACGTTCGGGATGGACAGAGCGCTATAAATTCCCTGTCTGGCGTGCAGATGCGCCGGTCTCTGTGATGCAGCTCAAGGCATCGCCTGCCTATACGCTGACTGTTACCATGCCGGAGGGCGCAACGCTCAGAGTCAACGGCATTGAGGTACCGGAAGAGCAATATCTGGAAGCGGAATCGGATTTCAAGCTCACCCAGACAGAGCTCTATTTCGCACAGCAGCCGATGGCGAGAAAGTGCGTGATCAACGGGCTTTACTGTGCGCCGAAGGTCTCTGTGACCGATGAAGACGGCAATGTCCTTGAGCCCTATGAGACGCCGGATCCGAATCTTGCACAGCAGGAATATATCTTCCCGATTGCAGATACGAAAACGCCGGACGATGCACTGAAGGAGCGTGTCACCGCGCTGACCTACGCCTACATGGACTATGTCATCAACACGCGCTGTGAGCTGGATACGAACCTTGCCGTTCTGAGCAATTATCTGATGGCAGGCTCGCCGGTCTCGAATCTGATGTATACGATCGCTTCGGATATCTGGTATAACAATGATCCGAATATGCGCGAGGATCATGTCTTTGAGATCAAGCATATCAAGATGTATGCGGATAATCTCTGCACGGTTGATGTGCATCTGGAATCGACGATCGGAAAGGTCGCCGTCAATGATTATGCCGGTACCGTCCGCTGGGTGCTGGTCAACAACGGCTACGGCTGGTATGCGACGAATTTCTCCCTGCATCCGTAACTGAACAGAAAACGCCGCTCCGGTTCATTGGAATCGGGGCGGCAGTTGGCAGTGCCGACTTCCATTTTTCTATAGCTGTCCGCGAACCATTCATGTATTGAGCGCAGGCTCTTTTCAGCTTCGATTCATGTATAATAACGGGTATCGTGTACCCTCAGCCCATTTTGCCAAGACGGTGCATGGTTTTCCGGCTGCTTCAGACAATCGGAACCGCGCACGGCGCGGGGGTTGACAAATGAGGGGAAAGCGGTTATAATGGAATTATCAAATGCGCTGAAGGGAACAGAAAAGCCGGAATCCCGTCTTGCAGAGAGCTGTCATAAGCCCTGAAATTGGGCGCGCTGAAAGACAGCATTCGGCTCCGGTCATAAGTCCTCCCTGAGCAGCCGGACAGAACGGCATCCGCCCATTAAGTCCGGACGGGTTCTCCCGTCACAGAGAGATGCGTTATTGTGACGCACAGAGGTGGGCGCATCTGCGTCAAAAAGAGTGGTACCGCGGAGCATATTGAATTTGTCTTCGTCTCTTTCCTGCCGAACGGAACGGCGAGAAGGGGGCGATTTTTCGTATTTCCCTTTTCGCCGGCATACGGACAAAAGGAGGATCAACCATGCAGATGACTGGCGCAAAAATCGTGATCGAAACGCTGATTGAACAGGGCTGCGATCTGCTCTTCGGCTATCCGGGCGGACAGGTCATTGATCTGTTCGATGAGCTGTACCGCAGCAGGGACTGCATCCGGCATATTCTGACCGCGCATGAACAGGGCGCTGCACATGCTGCCGACGGCTACGCAAGAGCTACCGGAAAGGTCGGCGTGGTCATGGCAACCTCGGGACCGGGCGCGACCAATCTCGTGACCGGCATCGCTGCTGCCTATCTGGATTCTGTGCCGATGGTCGCAATCACGGGCAATGTCCCGTGCAGCCAGATCGGCAGAGACAGCTTTCAGGAGGTCGATATCGTCGGCGTGAGCATGCCCGTGACCAAGCATAATTTTATCGTCAAGCATATTGAGGAGCTTGCGGAGACAATCCGCACCGCATTTCAGATTGCAAAATCAGGCAGACCGGGGCCTGTCCTCGTCGATATCCCGAAGGATGTGCAGGAGGCGGTCTGCGAATTTACGCCGCTCGGTCATCCGGCGGAACCGGAGCCGAAAAGGCTTGCGGCGGAGGACCGTCTGCGGCAGGCTGCAATGATGCTCGCAAAGGCAAAGAGACCGTATATCTATTTCGGCGGCGGCGTGATCGCAGGCAATGCTTCTGCGGAGCTGATCGCGCTGGCGGAAAAGCTCGATGCGCCGATGGGATGTTCGCTGATGGGGCTTTCCGCCGTGCCCTCGGAGCATCCGCTCTTTCTCGGGATGCAGGGCATGCACGGGCATTATGCATCCTCAGCGGCGGAGGATGCGGCGGATCTCGTGCTTGCGCTCGGCGTGCGGTTCAGTGACCGCGCAACCGGTGAGCAGGATCGTTTCTCCAAGCATTTCAACATCATTCATATTGATATTGACGGCGCGGAGCTCAATAAAAATATCGCGGCAACGCTGACCATCCGCGGCGATATCAAGGATGCGCTCGGACGGCTGCTGGAGCTTGTCAAAAAGCGGACGAACCGTGAGTGGTTCGGGAAAATTCAGGCGCTCCGGCAGGAGGAGGCCGCACGCACGGCGCGTTCCCATGCACTGCTGGAAAAGCAGCACGGCGGCACGGGATATCTGACGCATTATCAGATTCTTGATGCGGTCAGCGCGGCGGCGCCTGCGGATGCAATCGTCGTCACGGATGTCGGACAGCATCAGATGTGGACCGCGCAGCGCTATCCGCTGAGAGAGCCGCGCACCTTCCTCACAAGCGGCGGACTCGGCGCGATGGGCTACGGACTCGGCGCGGCGATCGGGGCGAATCTTGCTACCGGAAAGCGCGCGGTTCTCTTTACCGGTGACGGCAGCTTCGGGATGAATCTCAATGAGCTTGCGACGGCTGTTTCGGAGCAGGCAGATGTCACCGTCATTATTATGAACAACGGCGTGCTCGGCATGGTGCGGCAGTGGCAGACATTGTTCTTTGACCGCCGCTATTCCGCAACAACGCTCAGCCGAAAAACGGATTTCGTCAAGGTTGCAGAGGGCTTCGGCGCAAAGGGCGCAAAAGCGCAGACGCCGGAGCAGCTTGCGGACGCGCTCAGAACGGCATTTTCACAATCCGGACCGTTCGTCATTGACGCGCAGATGTGCAGCGATGAGCTTGTGCTGCCGATGCTGCCGCCGGGCGGTTCGATTGACGATATCATCACGGAGATCGGGTGACCGGTCACATACAATCGGGGGTAGCTTATGGAACAGCAATATGTTATCGGCGTACTCGTTGCGAATATCTCGGGCGTGCTGTCCCGCGTATCCGGCATGTTCACGCGGCGCGGCTTCAATATCGACAGCCTCACGGTCTCGAAAATCGACGCATTCATTGACCTGATGAAAGCCTACGGCATCATGGAGATGTGCCGCACCGGTATTGTCGCGCTCGAACGCGGCGAAAACTGCCTGCGGACACGGAAGGAACAGCAGGTCTTATAATACGGCAAAGCAATCTGAATCAGGAAGGAGAATCATCATGGCAGTATTTCATATGGGCGAATGTATCCGCAAAACTAAGCAGCAGATTCCGCTGACAAATGAGGAGATCCGGCAGCTCGTCAGGGGCATCACCGCAGAGCCGCCGATTCCGGATTATCAGCTTGCCGCGTGGCTGATGGCGGCCTGCTTTTCCGGTCTCAATGACGCGGAGACCGCCGCGCTGACAATGGCGATGCGCGATTCCGGTCAGGTCATGCACTGGGATCTCGATGCGCCGGTCGCGGATAAGCACAGCACCGGCGGTGTCGGCGACAAGACGACGCTGATCCTCGCGCCGATCGTTGCGGCATGCGGTGTCTATATGCCGAAAATGTCCGGCAGGGGACTCGGTCACACCGGCGGCACAATCGACAAGCTCGAGAGCATTCCGGGACTTTCCACTGCGCTCGATCCGGCGGATTTTCTTGCACTGGTCAAAAAGGCAGGCTTTGCCGTTGCGATGCAGACCGGAAATCTTGCGCCTGCGGATAAAAAGCTCTATGCGCTCCGTGATGTCACCGAGACCGTGGACAGCATTCCGCTGATCTGCGCGAGCATCATGAGCAAGAAGCTCGCAACCGGTGCCGATCATATCCTGCTCGATGTCAAGGTCGGCAGCGGTGCCTTCATGAAAAACGATGACGATGCGGCGGAGCTTGCGCGCCGGATGCTCTCCGCGGCAAATGCGGACGGCAGAGACTGCACGGCGATTCTCACCGATATGGACCGTCCGCTCGGCATGTGCATCGGCAATGCGATCGAGGTGCAGGAGGCAATCGAAGTGCTTGCCGGTGATACGGAATCGGAGCTCGGCGGCTTCTGCATCGAGCTTGCGGCGGAGATTCTGCACATGGCAGGCAGAGGCACCGCGGAACAGTGCCTTGCAATGGCAAAGGATGCCGTCACAAGCGGCAGAGCGATGGAGCGTCTTGCCGTGATGATCGCAGGACAGGGCGGCGATGCCTCTGTGACGGAGCATCCGGAGAAGCTCGCGCTCTCTGCATGCAGCCGGACGCTCAGGGCAGCGCGCGGCGGCTGGATTTCCGCGATGCACTCCGAGGAGATCGGTCGCGCATCCGTTCTGCTCGGTGCAGGCAGAATGACAAAAGCCGATGCGATTGACTCCGGCGCCGGTATCCGGCTGCACTGCAAAAACGGCGATGCGGTCGAACAGGGCGGCGCGCTGCTGACGATGTATGCGGCAAAGGAATCACAGCTTGATGAAGCGGAGGCGATGCTCCGGCAGGCGGTCGTGCTTTCGGATGAAAAGCCGGAGGCGGTTCCGCTCATTCACCGCGTTGTCAGATCCGACAGCTCTGCACGAAATTAACGGAGGAGACATACCGTGAAGAATCTCAAAGGCTGCCGCATCTTCTACCGCTATCTCCAACAGCTCTGGGATGCAGGTGAGAACGACTGGGGTATCGACCACATTCTGGGCGGCATGCAGCTTCTCAGCGACGGCAGCACAGCGGATCCTGCCTATGAAGAGGACTGGGATAAAGCGGTTGAAATGTGTGCCGATCCGGAGGACGCCTATCAGGTCGGCATGTACTTTCTGAGAATCTGGCAGGAGATCGGCTATGCGGAGGATATTGCGCGGATTCTCAGCGATATGGAATCGGAAAAGCGGCTCGATCTCTGGGCAAAAGCCGTGCAGGATGTGGAGCAGGAGTGTGACGATCCGTATCTGCGCTTTGCGGATGGGAAAATACCGGACGGCATGCTGAGACCGGAATTGCCGCATATCGTCCTGATCGGGGATGAGACATTTTCGCTTGAACGCTTTTCAGAGATGCATCTTCCGGAGAGCATAAAGATGATCCGGCATGAGAATCAGCTTGAGATTCGGTATCCGGATCTGGATTATATTCTGCTGGAGGAAATTCCGGCTGCGGGGATTCGCGGAGAATATGAACCGGAGGAGCTTGCAGCGCTCCCGTTTGATGCTCCGCGCTGGATTTCAGTGAAATGCAGCAATCCGGAGCATGTGAAACGGCTGATTTCTGCGCCTGCATTTCCGGCGGATGTGATCATAGACTGCTGCCGGAAGGATTTGGGACTCGAAAACTTCCTTGAACGGAACCGGATCATCGGGCTCCCTGCGCCGGATAGATGTGGCTGAAACAGTATTCTTCAATAAAAGAGGAATCCGCTTCGCGGATGCTATTATTGAATGGGTGCCTCTATCGCAGGCACCCAAGCCCGCGAACTCTTGATATGCAAAGGGGCGTTTCGCGCTGCTGCACAATGGTTTGCAAGCAAACCGTGAGCGACCAGAGGCTCCTCGCCTAAGGCTTTGCTTTGCAAAACCTTGGGACTCATCGCAAACTTTTGAAAAAGTTTGATCAAAACTTTTATATTGACAGAGACGGATGCGAAACAAATAACGATTAGCCGCCCCGGAGAAAACATGAAAAAAGGAACGTAAAATGGGAAGAAACAAGAAATTACAGGAGATCGACCTTGCGCTCAATTCGCTGGTCGTATTCCGCAAGCTGCTGACGCATGAGGTCATTCTGCCGCTGCGTGCGCTGCTGGATACCGAGTCGATGGATCCGATGATCCAGCTCCGGCAGTATACGGAGTTCATCACGCGGCTTTATGCGCGCAGCACCAATCTCACGGACTATGTCTTTCAGCTGATCTGTGAGGATGATAATTTCTATGTCCGTGCGGTGGCACGCGGCGAGGAGATCGACGAGATGCTGCATGCCTGCGTTCAGAATGAGCTTGCGATTTTGCAGCGGCTCGCACGCATCCGGCCGCATGAGCTGCAAAAAGAGGTCTCCTATTACGGCATTCTGCCGGAGTGGAAAAATTCGGATCTGGATTTCGGTGCGGAGTATCATGCGCGCCTGCGGCAGATCGGGAAATTCGGCTACGGCATTTTCGCGGCGAATCCGATGTTCGTGATCCGCGATGAAAAGATCGTGCCGGTGAAATATCCCGATCGGGTGAAGCTCTCGGCGCTTTCCGGCTATGAGGACGAGCGGCAGGCGGTTATTGCGAATACGCGCGCGCTGCTCAGCGGAAAGCATGCGCAGAATGTGCTGCTCTGCGGCGATGCCGGAACGGGAAAATCGACGACGGTCAAGGCGGTTGTCAACGAGTTTTTCGGAGAAGGTCTGCGCCTGATCCGCATTACAAAAAATGACCTGCCAATGCTGCCGGAAATCATGGAGCAGATCCATGACAATCCGCTGAAATTTATCCTGTTCTTTGATGATCTCTCGCTCTCTGCGGAGGAGGACAGCCTCGGAATCCTGCGCGCGATGCTCGAAGGCTCGGTCGCGGCGCGTCCGGAAAATACGGTGATCTATGCCGCGAGCAATCAGATTCCGGAGCGCATTGACGATGCATCCTCGCCGGAGCAGCAGGCACTCGCTGCGCGGTTCGGGATCCGTGTCTGCTTTCGCCGTCCGGACAGAGAAGCCTATCTCGCATTTACGCATGCACTCGCGGTGCAGTACGGTCTGCACATGGATCCTGCGGCGCTCGAGCAGGCAGCCGAGGATTTTGCCGTGCAGAGCGGCGGACGTTCTCCGCGTGCCGCAAAGCAGCTCATCGAGCAGCTTTCTTCGCGTGAGAAGTGAGGCGTGAGGAGCTGCGTTATCCGCTGCGCCGACGATCCGAAGTTGCATGATAAAACAAAAAACAGCCGTGAATCAGCGATGCGTCGCTTTTTCACGGCTGTTTTTTATTCGGCAACGAAACGGAAACCATGATCATTCACGGTGTATCCTCGTTTTTTGTACACGGTCAGGTTCATGACTGCGATTTTGCAAGGGCTGCATCTCCGGACAGTGTTCGGCTCCGATTGTCTACAGCTGCCGAAGAATTATGCTTCTATTTGAAACAATGAGCTGAAAAGAGTCAATGCCCGATAATATGAATGGTTCTTGGACGGCTATAGAAAAACGGTTGTCGGTCCTGCCGACCTACCACATGGTGTCGGATTCTTCGTCGTATTTGGATTCGGTCGAATCCCAGAGAAAGCGCTGGATTTCCTCTTTCAGCTTGATGCCGCGGTTTCTGGTCTCCGCCGAAAGCACATTCATATCCTCATAGAGATTATCCATATCGCTCGAAAGCACCTTTGTCGTCTCATCCAGTGCGGAAAGACGATCCTCGAGAATATCCGCTGTCTCGTCAATGGAATCCGCGCGGTCTGTCAGTGTATCCAGATGCCGCTGAATATTGTGCACCGCATTCCGCAGGGCTTCCTGTTCGGAAAGAATCTGCTTCTGCGTCTCATGCAGCACATCCATTGCCGAGACCATTTTTTGCAGCAGCGCATGGTCGCGCTCCTGCTGCGCCGAAAGCCTGCCGGTCTGCTTGACCAGCTCCTCAGATTCCGATTCAAGCTCTGAGAGCCGCATCGCCATTTCATCCATACTGCTGCAATCTCCTTTCAAAGTATCCTGCTGCCATTATAGCACATTATCAAGTAAAAAGCAAGATGAGAGTGTTTCGGCATGTATAGAATAATCGCTGCCGGACGCAATGCGCTCAGAGACATTGACAGTATTGTATTGCATCGCACAGGCGTTTACGGCCGCGCCGGAGCGTTCGTGAGACCGTCCCTTTCGTGACACCGTGATTCACGGCGATGCGCTGCATCGTTCTCATATTGATATAGTATTCCACCATGTATTCGCGCTGAATCGGCGTGAGTACGGTGTTCCATGCCCGACGCAGCGCATGGATCATCATTCTCTTTTCCGGCTGATCGGATGGCAGGTCCGCTACCCCGGGAACAAGCCGCTTGATCAGATCCGGATCAAAATCCAGATGCGCACTCGTGACTCTCCGCCTTCTGCCGCGATTGTTCATGCACGCTCCTTGTCCGCATAGATCCGGATCTCGCGCATGCTGTCCGTGATCTCATAGTATTCCGAGCGCAGCAGATCAATCCGGCGCTCCAGATTGCGCTGTGCATCGGCAGATTCGCGCGTATGCTTTTTACATAGCTGGATGCACCGCAGCTCATGCCGGAGCAGCGTGATCCGATCCAGCAGACGGTCTGCCGCGGCGCGGTATTCCAGCAGCATCAGGGTATAAGGCTGTTTCTGCACCCAGCGGGCATTTTGATTCTGATTCATTGCAGATCCCTCCTGTGTTCGGTATGTTGTCGTGAAACGAAATAGAACGTTTGTTCTATCTTTAATTGTAACAGGAAAAATCGGATCTGTCAAGGCTTGGTTTCTTGTATGTGCAGAAAAATGCACACCGCGGTTTGCGATTTGAAATGAAATTTCCATTGTGATTTTGCAATATTGTTTTTGTAAATCGCAAGATTTGCACAACAAAAAACATTATCGTAATATTTTCAACAGCAAAATCGCCGAAAACAAAACGCGTTTTCGGCTATCGGAACAGCGTAATCTACAAATTCAGGCGTTTAATGATACAACTTTACCAAAAGACAAGTACTTCGCAATTTTTGGGCGAAATTCAAGAATTTCAGCAAAAAAGCAGTGATCGCGCTGGCATCGCTTCCGGGTGCAGGCTTTTCCGCATCCGCAGCTAACGTCGGTGACACACTGAGAGTCAGCAACGGCAGCAACCAGTTCAAGAACACCTGCGACGGCTACAGCTATGAGATCTGGCTCGACCAGACCGGCGGCAGCGGCACCATGACGCTTGGCAAGGGCGCAACATTCAAGACAGAGTGGAATTGCTCCGTCAATGCAGGTAACTTCCTCGCACGCCGCGATCTCGATTTCGGTTCCAAGAAGAAGGCAACCGATTACGACTACATCGGCATGGACTACAAGGCAACCTATGCGCAGACCGGCAGCTTCAACGGCGGCGGCAACTCCCGTCTCTGTGTTTACGGCTGGTTTGAGAATCAGGGTGCAGCAGGCAATCCGCCGCTCGTTGAGTATTACATCATCGAGGACTGGAAGGACTGCAGGGCTGGGGCATCGGCAACCTCTATGAGGTCGCACTGAATGCTGAAGGCTGGCAGAGCAGCGGCGTCGCAGATGTCACGCAGCTCGATGTCTATACCGATCCGACTAACAAGCAGCCGATCGGCGGCGATGATCCGGTTGTTACCACACCGCCTGTTGAGCCGGATGCAAACGGCTACTACTTCAATGACGGCTTTGAGAGCGGCAAGGGAAGCTGGGGCGGCAGAGCAAATGCTTCCGTTGCAGTCAATACCGCAAACTATGCAGAGGGCAAGCAGTCCCTCAAGGTCACGGACAGATCGCAGGATTATTCCGGCGCAACACTGGCTCTGGATACCTCCACATTCGTTCCGGGACAGTCCTACAGCTTCAATGCAGCAGTCATGCAGAACGCCGAAAGCTCCACCAAATTCAAGATGACGCTGCAATATAATGACGGCGGTCAGGAAAAATACGACGAAATCGCAACTGCAACCGGCAGCAACGGCAAGTGGACCACGATCGGCAGCACCTCCTACAAGATTCCGAGCGGTGCATCCGATCTCCAGCTCTACATTGAGACACCGGACAGCACATGCGACTTCTATATCGACAGCGTTTCCGGTGCAAAGTCCGGTACGGCAGCAAAGATCGACCTGAGCAACGCAAAGGCAGAGGGCGGTTCTTCTTCCTCCGATCCGACCGTCACCACCCCGAATCCCGGTACTTCCAGCGGCAGCGGCAAATATCCGTATACGCCGGGCGGCAAGAACTTCCGCGATATCTTCGGTGACTATTTCCGCATCGGTACCTGCCTGACTGCATCTGACCTCGGCGGTCTTTCCAACTACCTTAAGCAGCACTACAACTCGATCACCCTCGAGAACGAGATGAAGCCGGACAACATTCTCGACGAGAACGCGAGCCGTCAGACCGGTTCCGTTCAGGTCAACCTGAATCGGGCTGCAAACGTTCTCAAGTTCTGTGAGGAGAACGGCATCGGCGTCCGCGGTCATACGTTTGTATGGTATTCCCAGACTCCGACATGGTTCTTCCGTGAAGGCTTTAACAGAAACGGCGCATTCGTTTCCAAGGCGGAAATGGATAAGCGTCTCGAAGCAATGATCAAGCAGACCTTCGATCAGATCAAGAAGAATTATCCGAAGCTCGACCTCTATGCTTATGATGTCTGCAACGAGCTGTTCCTCAATGACGGCGGCGGACTCCGTAAGAAGGAGCATTATCAGAGACCTGGCGATTCCTACGGCAGCGGCGGCTCCGACTGGGCAAAGGTTTACGGCGAAAACAACAATGAGTTCATCATCAAGGCATTCAAGTATGCAAGACAGTATGCTCCGGCAGGCTGCAAGCTCTACATGAACGATTACAACGAGTACATGCCTGACAAGTGCCAGGATCTCGTCAACATGGCAAAGGCAATCCTTGCAGAAGGTCCGTACATCGACGGTATCGGCATGCAGTCCCACCTCAGCGACAAGTATCCGGATGCAAAGACCTATGAGGATGCAATCCTTGCATTCAGCGCACTCGGTCTCGATGTTCAGGTCACAGAGCTTGATATCACAAGAGATCTTGGCGACAGCCAGTGGAACAAGGCATACGAGGATATCTTCAGTGTCATTCTGAAGCACGCTGACAAGATTTCGTCTCTCACCCTTTGGGGCGTTTCCGATGATCACAGCTGGAGAGGCGGTCAGTATCCGCTTCTGTGGACCGGCAGAGGCACTCCGAATCCGAAGCCGATTTACAGCACTGTCTGCGGTCTGACCAGCAAGATTCCGGCACCGGATCCTGTTGATATCGGCGGAAACACCACCACGACGACCACGACCACCACGACGACAACAACGACAACCGTTACCACAACAACCACAACCGCTCCGGTCACCACGACCACCACTACAACCACCACGAAGGCACCGGATGTCCCGAAGGTCACACTCCTCGGCGACGTCAATGAGAGCGGCAAGGTTGACGTTTCGGATGCAGTTATGCTCGCAAGACTTGCGGCTGAGGATTCCACTGTGAGAATCAGCTCCGTCGGCAAGCTGAACGCAGATACCAACAAGAACGGCAAGCCGGATAAGGAAGACGTTATCCTGATTCTGAAGTATGTCGCTAAGATGATCTCCGCGTTCTAATTGATTCCCCACAAACCTCCAATGATTATGTACTGAAATGCAGTAACGGCTGCACGATGTAAACAGAATCAATTTTCATAAAGCAATGGACATGAGCCTTCCGGTTCATGTCCTTGCTTTTTCCGGTTGACAAATCCGCCGGAATATGGTATGATATTCACGAAGAGAATACCGCCTGCCACCGGGTAGGCATCTGCATTCGCAATCCGTCGTTAGGTCTTGGAAGACGGATTGACGGGTGCTTTTTTTATGGAGGTATATATGCGAATTCATCCGGAAAACCCGTTCCGGCTGCTGAACCGGCTCGATTATCTGATCTGGGGCAGCTCGGTACTGATCGTCTGCGCATCCTTTCTGCTGATCAGCGGCGCAGGCGTATTGCCGCTGATTGCGTCACTGATCGGCGTGACGGCTTTGATCTATATGGCAAAGGGACATCCCTACGGACAGCTCCTGACGATTGTCTTTTCGCTGTTCTACGGCGTGATTTCGTTCTTTTTCCGGTATTACGGCGAAATGCTGACCTATCTCGGGATGACGCTCCCGATGGCGGCGCTGTCGCTTTGTGCATGGCTCCGCAACCCATACGGAAAAAGCCGGATCGTGAAGATCCGGCAGCGGCTGTCGATGAAATTGATCGTATGGATGATTCTGCTGACAGCGGCGGCGACCGCAGGCTTCGGCTGGATGCTCGCGCTGCTGCATACGGCGAATCTGCCGGTCAGCATCATCTCCGTGACGACGAGCTTTCTCGCCGCTTATCTGACAGCATGCCGTTCGCCCTATTATGCGCTCGCCTATGCCGCGAATGATCTGGTGCTGATCGTGCTGTGGATTCTTGCAGCGCGGCAGGATGCGTCCTGCATTCCGATGATCGCATGCTTTTCGATGTTTCTGGTCAATGATGCCTATGCATTCGTAAGCTGGCGGCGCCGTGCCGGAATGCAGCTCAGCGCGCAGCCAGATCCCGAATAACGGCACTTGCAATCAGCAGACCGGCTGCCGAGGGGACAAATGCGTTCGAGCCGGGGATATTGCGCCGGACGCACGCCGGCTTCTTTTGCGCGCATGATAATTTCGATTTTGCCTTTGACCGTGTCGATCGCGTCGATCACATAGTCATACTGCGAAAAATCGAACTGATCGGCAGTCTCGGGCAGATAGAAGCAGCGGTGCGCATGGACTGTGATATCCGGATTGATGTCGTGTAGACGCGACGCCGCGACATCAACCTTGTACTGCCCGACGGTGCTGTGCAGCGCGATAATCTGCCGGTTGAGGTTAGTCAGGCTGACTTTGTCGCTGTCAATGAGATCGAGGGTTCCGATGCCGCTGCGGCCGAGCGCTTCTACGGCATATCCGCCGACACCGCCGACACCGAATACGGCAACGCGGCTGCTGCGGAGTTTGTTCATAGCATCAGCGCCGAAAAGCAGCGCCGTTCTCGCAAATTGATCTAACATGATAATGTATCTCCGATGGACTTGTAATGGGGATATCATCCCCAGCGCCCATTTTGTATGCAGAGCGGAATTTATTACATAAAATGGAGCATCAAAAAGTATGGGCTGCATATTCGTCTGAAATGAGCTTTAGAAAATGGCTGTCGGTACTGCCGACTCTCCGATGGATTTGTAATGAGGGCATTCGCACGCTTCGCTGTGAGTTTGCAAGCAAACTCACCTCAAACACCCACCAGAAGGATACGATCCCTCTGGACTCCAGCTTTATGTACAATTTGGGACTAATACGCGAAATGAGCTTTAGAAAATGGCTGTCGGCACTGCGGCTCTCTGGACTCCCGTTTACGCGAATCAAAACGAATACATAAAAACGGGATTCTTAAGGGATAGATCCCTTAAGCGGGGTATGGGGCAGCGCCCCATTTCAGATCCATCGGAGATACCACATACCGCGTTCAGAACAGAAACCGCGCGGAATCGGGCGGCTGATTGACGAGTGCAAATGAGACCTGCGAAAGGAACAGATTGCCCTGCAAATTCGAGACGCGCCGGATGCAGTGAAGCTGACCGCGGATATGAGCGAGCAGCTTATCCTGATCGCCGTCGGGATAGAGCGTCAGCAGGGGCTCTCTGCCGATCCGGAACTGCGTATGGAGATCGGCATTCGGCAAGGTCAGCAGGACGCGTCCGAACCGGCTGATGCCGAGCGCCTTGCCCTCCTGCGTCACGAAAGCAACCGTGCCGTCCTCGGCAAAATGCAGATAGAACGGCGAACGGCTGACGACAAACGCCGTGTTGAAGCTCTTGAGCCAATAGGGATGCTGTTCGCGCAGGATTGCCGGATTGTCCTCAGTCAGATCGCGGTCGAATGCGGCGAGCAGTGCGGCACAATTTGAGATTGAGACCGTCAGCCTTGCGCGGATCGACTGCTCCCGGACGGTTTCATCGCTGCCCAGCACGGCTTCCAGATGAGAAGCGCCGGACTGCGCAAGTGTATTGCAGATTTTCGGGAGCGTTCCGGTCTGCCATTCCTTACCGCTGACCGGTACACTGCCGCAGAGCAGATTCACATAGGTCTGATAGGGGATTTTGCCGACCGCCTGCTCCGCCCATTTCATCGAGGCTGCGGATTCATCGAGCTGCTCAGGGGGGGAATCCCAGAAAATATCGGCGGCGCGGCTCTCATAGCGCTTGTGTGCCGCGCCATAAAACGAAAAATAGGTCAGTGAGCTGCTGTGCGGCGGACAGCAAATATCCGCGAGCATATGCACTGCACGCGAAAGACTGCGCATTGAAGCGTCGTCTTTTCCGGCACGCCGCAGCGCGAGGGCTGTGCGGTATTCGGCATCGAGCACCGTCAGCGGAGAGGGTGCAGGCGCGCCTTTTCCGTTGCAGTAGCCGCCTGTTGCCGGATGCAGCGGCAGTACAGAGCCGTCCGGCTTGACCGAATTATAGTAATGCAGACCGCGCCCCTGCTGCCGGTCGCCGATGTGATCGGGGGCGGCTGCCTCTTCAATCAGAATCGCGGCATCCTGCTCAGAGAACCGCTGTGCAGCCGGATGTGCCTCCAGCCGAAGTGCCTGCAATGCCGCGCACACGATGCCGCGGTGTACGGAAGGGTATCTGTGCTTATCGAATTTTGCCAATACTGTGCGCCTGCCTTTCTGCGGATGAAATGCATCCGCCTGATGATTAAAAATAGGACAAAATTGCCATGCGGAAATCCATGAATCCGCCTTCATCGGGGATGATATATTGCAGAACGGAATGCATCCCCGTGCATTACAATCATACCACAAACAGCGCAAAAATGCAAGCCTCGGCTCACTGCGTATTTCTGCGGTAATCACCCGGCGCAATGCCGCACTGTGCCCGGAACTGCCGCGCAAAATGCTCATAGCTGTGATATCCGCACTGTACCGCGATATCCTGAATGGACATATTCGTTGTACTGAGCAGCATGCGCGCATGCGAGACGCGGCTCTCGATGAGATCCTGAATAAATGTCACGCCGAACTGCTCCTTATAGTGATGCTGGAACGAGGAGCGGCTCATGCAGGTCTCATGCGCAGCCCAGTTGATCGACCAGTCGAGATAGGGCGCGGTGTAGATCTTGTTCCGGATAATCAGCATCATCTCATAGCGCGAGCTGAGCTGCAAATGCGATTGTTCATGTACCTGCTCACTGACCTTGTTGCAGAGCAGCCAGAAATAATGCGAGATTGAATCCGCCTTGTGCAGATGCTCCGAGCTGTTTTCATCCGCAATCGCCTTGATGCAGAAGCTAAAAAACTCCGTGCTGCGGAGCGGCACCGGAACACCGACCGGCACCGATTTTGCACGGAACCATTCCGGCTCGGGATCCTCAAAGGAGAAGTGCAGCCAGTCATTTTCAAAGGAATGCTGCGGCACGGCGCGGTAATACTGCGGCATGCCCTCCGGGAAGAGGAAGAAGGTATTGGCAGGCAGCTGCACATCCTCACCGCCCAGCGTGAAGATGGATTCCGTCTTGAGAATCAGCAGCAGATAGTCGCCGCTGCCCTCCGGACGGGCGATCTGAAAGTCGGCATCATGCCTGTGATTATACCCAACGTTATGAAGAATCATTTTTATACTCCTTTCAGTAAAGATTTGCACAATGTATCATATAATATGCATTATATACTATTCCGTTTTATTTGTCAATCCATTATAATGAAATTGCAGGGGCTGCGGAGCGCCTGTGTTTGCGAAGCTGTTCTCCCGGACTGCGTACAGGCGGCGATGTGCCCTGATACAGCACATCTGAGATCACGCACTGTGCGCAGAACGGGAACGGTCGAGAGGGGACCGTCAGCTTCGTCATTCTATGTACCGCATGAAAAAATGGGAGGAAAAAACACATGAACAGAAAATTCAGACTCAGACTGCTTTCCGCACTCGCGGCAGTCACGCTTCTCGCAGGTACCGCACAGTCTATGGCTCCGACCGTCGGCTTTGCGGCTGCAAACCTGATCTCCAACTCGACGTTTGAGACAGGTACGAAGGACTGGGGCATCTACAAGGAGAGCGGCGGCGCTGCAACACTCACAACCGAGGACGGCAAGCTCGCGCTCAAGATCAGCAGCGTCGGCACGCTGAACTACGCAGTTCAGATGTTCTATGATATCATTCCGCTCTATCAGAACGGCGTGTATCATCTGCACTATGAAATCTCCAGCTCCGTTCCGCGCTATGTGGAAGGTATGATCCAGCAGAACGGCGGCACCTATCAGGCATATACATGGAAGGGCATGAATGTCGGCACCGAGCCGACCGTCGTGGATTATGACTTCACGATGGAAGAGGAGACAGACATCATGACAAAGTTCTGCTTCAACTGCGGCAAGCAGAAGACGGACGGCGACCTCGGCGCACATACGATCTATCTCGATAATGTCACGCTTGAGCTGGTCGATGACAGCAAGGTCGATTACGGCTCTGTCGGCCCGTATCAGTCCCCGATCCTCACAAACCAGATCGGCTACCGCACAAATGACAAGAAAACAGCAGTTGTCCGCAAGGACGGCGGCAATGAGTTCAAGGTCGTCAATGCGGATACCAAGGAAGTTGTCTACACCGGTACGCTCGGCGCGGCTGTCAGCAACGGCAGCGCAGATGAGACCGACCGCGTCGCAGATTTCTCCTCTGTGACCAAGGCAGGCAAGTATTACATCACCTGCGGCAGTCTGGATCAGTCCTACACCTTCGAGATCGCAGATAATCCGTATGCAAAGCTGACCGATGAGGCTGTCAAGATGTTCTATCTCCAGCGCTGCGGCTGCGAGGTCAAGGATGCGGACTTCGGTCACGCAGCATGCCACGCAGAGATGGCAACCGTTTACGGTACGAACGATAAGATCGACGTTTCCGGCGGCTGGCACGATGCCGGTGACTACGGCAGATATACCGTTGCAGGTGCAAAGGCTGTTGCCGACCTGCTCTATGCATATCAGGCAAATCCGTCGCTCTTCAGCGACAAGATCGGCATTCCGGAGAGCAACAACGGCGTGCCGGATATCCTCGATGAGACTCGCTATGAGCTCGAGTGGATGCTCAAGATGCAGGCTGCAAACGGCGGCGTGTATCACAAGGTCACCTGCGCAACCTTCCCGGGTTATGTCGCACCGACCGCAGAAACCAAGCCGCTGATCGTCACCCCGATCTCCACCACCGCAACCGCAGACTTCTGCGCTTCGATGGCAATGGCTGCCGAGTTCTATAAGTCCGTTGACGCGACCTTTGCTGAGAAGTGCCTCAATGCTGCAAAGAAGGCATGGGACTTCCTCCAGCAGAACCCGAACTTCATCTTCAAGAATCCGGCTGATATCTCCACCGGTGAATACGGCGACAAAACCGACCGCGATGAGCGCTACTGGGCAGCATGCCAGATGTACCGCGCAACCGGCGACGCACAGTATCTCAACGGCGTCTCCTCGGTCAGCACCGGTCTGGACTGGTCCACCGTCGGCGATTACGGCAACATCGCACTCGCTACGATGAAGAATTCCAATCACGAGCTGGTCGCAAAGGCAAAGGCAGCGCTCGCAGATGCAGCGGCTTCCTTTGAGAAGACCGTCAGCGCAAGCCCCTACGGTTCCCCGATCACCAAGTATAACTGGGGCTCCAACATGACCATTGCAAACGCAGGCGTTGTGCTCGGTCTTGAGGGCAAGCAGGATGCGGCGAACCTCGTTCTTGATCATCTGCTCGGTCTGAACCCGAACGGCACCTGCTATGTGACCGGCTTCGGTACGGTCGCACCGGAAGCACCGCACCACCGTCCTTCGATGGCAGCAGGCAAGGCACAGCCGGGTATGCTCGTCGGCGGCGTCAACTCCTCGCTCGAGGACAGTGCTGCAAAAGCATACTGCAAGACCTCTCCGGCTGCAAAGTGCTACATCGACAACGCAGAGAGCTATTCCACCAACGAGATCACGATCTACTGGAACTCTCCGCTCGTTTATCTGCTCGCCGTGACCGAGGCTGCACAGAATGCACAGCCGGAGGAAACCACCACGACGACCACCACAACGACTACAACCGAAACGACAACCACGACCACAACGACCGAGACCTCCGGCATCGGCACCACGACGAAGCCTGAGACCACGACGACCACCGCTGCTGAGACGCAGCCGGAAGGCAAGCTGTTCCTCGGCGATGTCAATGAGTCCGGTAAGGTCGATGTCTCCGATGCTGTCCTGCTCGCACGCTTCGTTGCTGAGGATAAGTCGGCAAAGATCACCGCACAGGGTCAGAAGAATGCCGATACCAACAAGAACGGCCAGCCTGACAGCGACGATGTGACGCAGATCCTGAAGTATGTTGTCAAGCTCATTCACGAGTTCTGATTTTGCCATAATCCCATCCGGAATGCCGGCGCCTCTGCCGGTGTTCCGGAACTCCCCAATACCCCGAACCTTGTCATAATTACCTCATCCTTATATTCAGCCTCCGGCTCGTTCCGGGGGCTGCTTTCTTTCGGCAGGAACCGACTTGACTTTAGAGGCGTTTTATGATAGAATAAGGGTGAATCCGATCGCTGTCTGTGCGGATGTACAGGCGGCGAAATTTTTGATTTTAGAGGTGTCTGAAATGGCTGCTGTATTTCTTGCAGGCGGTGCCGGATATATCGGCTCTCATACGGCTGTGGAGCTGCTCAATGCCGGATTCGAGGTCATTGCGGCTGATAATTTCTCGAACAGCTCGCCGGAGTCGATCCGCCGTGTCGAGCAGATCACGGGAAAATCCGCCGTACTCTATGAAGCGGATATCCGTGACCGCAAGGCAATGACGGAAATCTTCCGCAAGCATAAGATTGACGCGGTGATCCATTTTGCCGGTATGAAGGCTGTCGGGGAATCCGTGCAGAAGCCGGTGGAATATTACCGGAACAATCTCGATACCACGCTGACGCTGCTTGAGGTCATGCGTGAGGAGGGATGCAGCAAAATCATCTTCTCCTCGAGCGCGACGGTCTACGGCGCAGAGAATCCTGTGCCATATACCGAGACAATGCCGCGCGGCATCTGCTCAAATCCCTACGGCTGGACAAAAGCCATGACCGAGCAGATCCTTGAGGACGCGGCAAAGGCGGATCCGTCGCTTTCCGTGATCCTGCTGCGCTATTTCAATCCGATCGGCGCGCATTCCTCGGGCATGATCGGTGAGGATCCGCAGGGCATCCCGAATAACCTGATGCCGTATATCACGCAGGTCGCAGTCGGCAAGCGTGAGCAGCTCACAATCTTCGGAAACGACTATCCCACGCCGGACGGAACCTGTCTGCGCGATTATATCCATGTGGTCGATCTCGCAAAGGGACATGTCTGCGCCGCAAATTATATCCTCGGGATGCAGGGCGTTGAGATCTTCAATCTCGGTACGGGCAGACCGTACAGCGTGACGGAGATCGTCGATGCATTTGAGCGCGTCAACGGAATCAAAGTGCCGCATGTCTACGGTGACCGCCGCGCAGGTGATCTGGCAGAATTCTATGCGAATGCGGAAAAGGCGCGCGAGATCCTGCACTGGGAGACCACGCTGACGCTGGAGGATATGTGCCGCGATTCGTGGAACTGGCAGAAGCAGAATCCGAACGGATACAGATAAAATGTTAGAAACTGCGCATGCAGTCAAAATAATCAGGGGGTATTTTGTATGTTAGAGGATCTGAAACAGGAGGTCTGCGCCGCGAATCTGGAGCTTGCAGCCAGAGGCGTCGTGATCTACACATGGGGCAATGTCAGCGGCATTGACCGCAGCAGGGGACTGATCGTGATCAAGCCCTCCGGCGTCGATTACGACGGCATGACGGCGGATGATATGGTCGTCGTCGATCTCGAGAGCGGAAAGACCGTCGAGGGCAAGTGGAAGCCCTCCTCGGATACAAAGACGCATCTTGAGCTTTACCAGCAGTTCCCGGCGCTCGGCGGCGTGACACATACGCATTCGGTCAATGCGGTCGCATTTGCACAGGCAGGCATGGATATTCCGGCGCTCGGCACCACGCATGCCGACTACTTCTACGGTGCGGTTCCCTGTACAAGAGAGCTGACGCAGGCGGAGGTCGAGGCGGATTATGAGCTGAACACCGGCAAGGTCATTGTCGAGACGCTGCGGCAGCGCGGCATTGAGCCGCTTTCCGTCCCGGGAATTGTGGTCAAGAACCACGGCCCGTTCACATGGGGCAAGGACGCCGCTGCATCGGTTTATCACGCTGTTGTGCTGGATACGGTTGCGGAAATGACGCTCAAAACGCTGATGCTCAATCCGCAGGCATCCATGCAGCAGTATATTCTCGATAAGCATTATAACCGCAAGCATGGTGCGAATGCCTATTACGGACAAAGCTGAACAGCAGAAATCCGCTCTGATCTGGATTGACCGGAGCGGATTTTTTATTATTCACTTCTAATCGGCTGAACCGAGCGGCTTCCATTTATCCACACATAAAAACGGGATTCCAAAGGGACAAGTCCCTTTGGCAGGGTTTGGGGCAGCGCCCCATTATAAATCCATCGGAGATACCTCTTCACAGCGCGGACTGCATTACGAGGAGCGTGCCGGTGCCGCAGGAGATTTCGGCGGTATCCGCGGTAATATGATTGCTGACGCCGAGCGGAAAGCTGCGTGTCAGCGTTCCGTGCGCCATCGGATAATAAACGCCGGTCTCACAGACATCCGTACAGCACTCCGACCACGCAAACAGCGAGAGCGACCAATCCGGACGCGCAGGCAGACGCAGTGTCTCGCCGCCCAGCAGCATCCTCGCACAGTCCCGTACACCTGCGAGGAAGCCGTTTGCGCCCTGCTGCCGGAGAAATTCAAGCGTCGCAAGATTTGCAAGCGTATGATCGAGCCTGCCGCCGAAAGCGCCGTAGATGCGGATATCCCGATAGCCCTTCTCCAATGCGACGCGCACCGCAAGCAGCGTATCGGTATCATCCTTTTCGACCGGCACCGTCATATGCGGCAGATGCTCCGGCACAGCGCCGAGCGAATCAAAATCCCCCAGCACAAGATCGGGCTTGCGGTTCAGCCGCTCTGCCAGATGCAGACCGCTGTCCGCACAGAGGATAAATGCCTCATCCGGCACCGGCTCGCAGGGGATTCCATCTTCCGGTCCGCCTGCCAGAATCGCGCAGATTCGTTTATTTTCCATAGTATTCTCCTGATATAAGAGGGACTGCCTCACACGCGGAGACAGTCCCGATTTTGTTCAGTTCCGGATCCGGCGCTATCCTTCAGCGTGCAGGATCCGTTATACCGGTTTCAGAAAAAATGCGCCCAGATTATGAGAAATGCCACCATGCCGGCCATCCCAAGCAGTCCGCAGCGGGTTCCGACCTTCTGCTTTGTCCGGTTCCGTGAAACAGACGTCACCAGCATAATCAGAAGTCCGAGCGGAAACACCGGAAAGCTCAGCAGATACAGCCACCAGAGACTCTTTTTCGGCTCCGGAACGATCGGATGCTCTTTCTTCTGAATCAGCTCAAAGATCAGGTCGCGCTCCTCGGGTGTAAACCGGTCTGCCTGATCAACATAGATCGTGTTCAGATCATCGAGGTTATATGCTTCATATTCCTTCAAAAATGCTTCTCTATCCATTGTAATTCTCCTTTGATGTCAAAAAGGGAAGGCTGCTCTTATGCGCAATCACATTGACACAGCAGACTTACTTGCATTTACGGCTGATATCATCAACAATCTCATATTTGCCGTTCAGCTTTTCTTTCAGTTCGCGGATTGCATCCAGCATATCAGCATGGAAAGCCTGCTCCTCGTCGTCGCTCTGAAATCCGACGTATGAGAATTCCTTTTCATTGTTGATGAACAGCGCATTATAACGCTTCTGAAGATCTCTGAACTTTGCATCCAATTCAGTATCATCACGCAGTTCGTCCGGAAGACCTGTGCCGATGACTCCGCCGGTTTCATCGTATAACCATACCGGATAGCATGGGTAATCAAGTAAAAGACGAATCTCTTTCATGAAATAAACACCTCTGAATTTATTTGCAGTATGATTCTAAGTGATTGCAATGGGGGATCGGAATATCAGCGCTGATAGAGGCGGTTGCTCTGGAACTGCGGATCACAGGTGACATTGACGCCCAGACGCTTGAGTGTCCGCTCATCGACCTGCGAAAGAATAACGGTCGAATGCATCTCACAGCCGCGGAGCTTTGCAAGCTGCGTCATGGCGCGCTCTGCGGTCGGGTTTGTCGCCGCGGAGATCGAAAGCGCAACGAGAGTTTCATCGGTGTGCAGTCTCGGATTTTCATTGCCGAGATGATCGACCTTGAGATGCTGAATCGGCTCAATGACGGTCGGGGAGAGCAGCAGAATCGCATCATTGATTCTGCCGAGGGATTTCAGTGCATTGAGCAGCATTGTCGAGCATGCGCCCATGAGGTCGGTGGTCTTGCCGGTGACGATCTTGCCGTTCGGAAGCTGAAGAGCCGCAGCCGGTTCGCCGGTCTTTTCCGCGACCTCGCGCGCCCTTGCGATCACCGGACGCTCCTCCTCGGTCAGCTTCATCTGCTGCATCAGCAGCTCGAGCTTGTTGACCGTTTCCGCATCGGATTTGCCCTGCCGCAGGTCGCAGCGCTCATTGAAATAGCGCCGGATGATCTCCTGTCGGGAGGCAGCCTTAGCCGCTTCATCATCGACAATGCAGAAGCCAGCCATATTGACGCCCATATCCGTCGGGGACTGATAGGGCGAGGTGCCGTAGATCTGGTCGAACATCGAGCGCAGCACGGGGAAGACCTCGACATCGCGGTTATAGTTGACCGCGGTTTTGCCGTAGGCTTCGAGGTGGAACGGATCAATCATATTGATATCGTTGAGGTCTGCGGTTGCAGCTTCATAGGCAACATTGACCGGATGCTTGAGCGGCACATTCCAGATCGGGAAGGTCTCGAATTTTGCGTAGCCGGCTTCCTTTCCGAGCTGATGCTCCTGATAGATCTGCGAGAGGCAGACTGCCATTTTACCGCTTCCGGGACCGGGCGCCGTCACGACGACGAGCTGTCTGCTGACCTCGATGTATTCATTTTTGCCGAAGCCGTCCTCGGAGAGGATCAGCGAAAGGTTCGAGGGATAGCCTTCAATCGGATAATGCCGGTAGACACGGATGCCGAGTGCCTCGAGGCGCTTCTGGAATTTATCCGCAGCCGGTTCGCCGGTATAGCGTGTCATGACGACGCTGCCGACATAGAGCCCCTTCTTGCGGAACAGACCAATCAGGCGCAGCACATCGGTATCATAGGTAATGCCGAGGTCGCCGCGTGTGCGGTTCTGCTCGATATCGGAAGCATTGATCGCAATGACGATCTCGACTTCCTTCTTCATTTGCAGCAGCATACGCAGCTTGCTGTCCGGCTGGAAGCCCGGCAGCACGCGGGAAGCATGATAATCGTCATAGAGCTTTCCGCCGAATTCGAGATACAGTCTGCCGCCGAACTGCGCGATGCGTTCACGGATGTGCGCTGACTGCGTTTTGAGATACTGGGCGTTGTCAAAGGCAAGATTCTTCTTTTTCATGATACTCATTTCCTTTCACACGGCATTTACAATTACATACTGCTTTATTATACCACACATCGACAGAAAATTCAATGGTCAGTTTGAAATAATTAGAAACGAGAAATTAGAAATGAGAAATTGCGGTGTCCGCTGGCGCGGACAATTCAAAATCATCGCCGCAAGGCGATACCATAATTTCTCATTTCTAATTTCTAATTTCTCATTCAAAAAAACCGCCGGAGCAATGAACTCCGGCGGTTTTGTGATTATACGGGATTGGTTTCAGGTTCAGTCTTTGCAGCCTGTTCCTTTTCTTTTTTGAGCTGCTTTTCCAGCTCCATCTTATTGAATTCCTCCGGCGTGATGAAGGTCGGAACCATATCATGCAGCGCCGAAACCGCGATGGCTTCATTGTTCTCCTCCGCGGCATCACGCAGCGTGCGCAGACGCTCTGCAAAGGTCTCGGTGTCGATCTCGATCTGTCTGCCGATGTAGATGAGCTTGTTCGCGGTCTTCTGGAGACCTTCCTCATCCATGAGCAGCTCTTCCTTGATCTTCTCGCCCGGACGCAGACCGACGAACTTGATCTCGACATCCTCATAAGGAACCTTGCCGTACATGCGGATGAGGTTCTCAGCGAGCGTCACAATGCGGACCGGCTTACCCATATCCAGCACGAAGATCTCGCCGCCGTGTGCGATTGCAGCCGCCTCCATAACGAGCGAAACAGCTTCCGGAATCGTCATGAAGTAGCGGATGACATCCGGATGCGTGACGGTGACAGGCTTGCCCTGCTCGATCTGCTTCTTGAACAGCGGAATGACAGAGCCGTTGGAGCCAAGCACATTGCCGAAGCGCGTGGTGACGAATTCGGTGCGGTTGGTCTCATCCTTCTGCTGTGCCAGATACTGCACGATCATCTCGCAGCAGCGCTTGGAAGCGCCCATGACATTGGTCGGATTGACCGCCTTATCGGTTGAGATCATGACGAACTTCTCGACAAGGTGGAACTGCGCGAGCGATGCGACATTGAATGTACCGACGATGTTGTTCTTGATCGCCTCCATCGGGGAGACCTCCATGAGCGGCACATGCTTATGCGCTGCCGCATGGAACACAACCTGCGGCTTGTATTTCTCGAAGATCTGGTTGATGCGGTAGTAATCGCGGACAGAAGCGATCAGCGTCACGAGATTCAGCTTGCTGCCGTACTCCATGACAAGCTCCTGCTGGATCTCATAGGCATTGTTCTCATAGATATCGACAATGATGATCTGCTTCGGGTTGTATTTTGCGATCTGCCGGACAAGCTCGGAACCGATCGAACCGCCGCCGCCGGTGACCATACAGACCTTTCCGCCGATGAACTTGCGGATATCCTCATTGTCGAATTTGATCGGATCTCTGCCGAGCAGATCCTCGACCTTGATATCACGGACCTGCTTGAGCAGCGAGGTCTGATTGTTCTCATCAAAGATCAGGTTGCCGATGAACGGCACGGTCTTGACGGGGAGATTCGTCTTGGAGCAGATTTCCAGCACTCTTGCGCGCTCATCCTCGACCGCCGAAGGCACTGCGAAGATGATCTGTTCGATCTCCATTTCCTTTGCAAAGCGGATGATATCCGCGGTGGTGCCGACAATCTCGACGCCCATGACATCCTGCCCGACCTTGTTGTGGTCGTCGTCGATGATGCAGACCGGCAGGAACTGTGCGGAGACTTTATCGCCGTCATAGGGCGATTTTCTCGCGTTTTCGATCTCGGTCAGCAGCATCTTACATGCCGTACCGCCGCCGATGATCATGGTGCGCTTGAATTTTCCGAGCTTCTTGGAGGATTCCGACATCTCAATGAACGCCGTGCGGAAGATCAGGCGGAACAGGCAGATGCCGAGGATCGCAACGATCATATGTGTGATCGTAAAGACAAGCGGAATCTTTTTATCGAGGATTGCGGCAAAGAGACAGGTGACTGCCAGACCGCAGAGGACGCCGAAAACGCAGGAGAGATAATCCTTGCTGCGGAAATAGCGCCACATTTTGCTGTAGGCACCGCAGATAAAGAGAAATGCAAAGCAGCAGATCGTGCCGATGACGATCGGGACGATCAGATCGGAAGCAGGAATTTCGCATCCGAAAAGCGAGAGCAGAAAGTTGACAATCAGCGAGGATGCTACCAGAATAAAGGCATCTGCAACTGCAAGCAGCATTTTCCGGTGCGTAAACGTACCGGCATATTCTTTGAGCTTTGTTTTCATGATGAAAACCCTTTCTTGTAATTTTCAAATTTCCGAGCCTCATCTCACTACGCTCAGATTGTGCAGCGGATAGTTGATCTTGAAATACTGATCTCCGGTGAGATAGTCGTCAAGGAAACGCGATGCGAGTTCGATTGTGATCGAAAATGCGGCAAGCACAAGGCTCTTCCGCTCCGCCTCCGTCAGCGATTTGCCGACAGCGCCGAGGAAGCCCCTGCAGAATGCGCGGAATTTGCCGGTATCGAAGCTGACCTTCGAGACATCGGGCTCATCCTCGGCGGCGGTATTTGCGATAAAGCGGACGGCATCCGCAAAATCATACATCGCCATGCCGGGCATCACCGTATCAAGGTCAATGACCACCAGCGGCATTTTCGATTCCTTATCAAAAAGGACATTGTTCGATTTGGTATCATTGTGCGTCACGCGGACGGGGAACTCTCCGTTTGCAAAGCGGACAGAGAGCGCGCCTGCCTGCTCGCGCACTTCGGTCAGGTAGCGGATTTCCTCAGCAACAGAGGCAGCGCGTCCGCAGGGATCGGCTGCGATATCTGCAAAGAGGGTATCAAGACGTTTTTTGGTGTTGTGGAAATCCGGAATGGTCTCAAAAAGCTGCGAGCCGTCGAAATCGCTGAGCTGATTCTGGAACTCACCGAAGGCTCTGCCTGTCGCCTCAATGACTGCCGGATCCTCACAGGTATTGAACGTGACCGAATCGACATAATTCATGACGCGCCAGAAGTTTTCCGCATCGTCGAACAGATAGTTCTTTCCGTCCGCGGTGTGATGGAAATGCAGCGTGACACCGTCCGGATTCTTGTTTCGGATATGTGTTGTGACGAGGTCGATATTCTGCATGATCTGAACGGGATTGCTGAACACGACCGTGTTGATCCGCTGGAAGATATAGGATTTGGGCGTACCGTCTGCGCCGCGGTAGGTGACCTTGAACGTCGCGTTGATATTGCCGTTTGTGATCGTTTCAAAGGCATCGAAGGCGCCGGGCAGCCGGAAAGCCGCACCGATCTTCTGGATTGTTTCAAGCATATCTGAATCTCCGTTATGATGGAATAAAAATGAAATGAGCATACTGATCCCGCAAGCCGCAGCCGCCGGACAGATACTCTTACAGCTTAGTATACCACGAAATACAGGGTTTTGTCAAGTCTTTTCAGCAGAGCGCAGGATTTTCCGCAGCAGGAAATACAAAGAAAAGCCGCAGATCCCGTTCGCAGGATATGCGGCTTTGTCATATGCTCAGAGTTCCGTGCCGCAGCGGCGGAGCAGCTCGCGGGCGGTATCGACGGAATCGACGCCGGTCTTGTTCTTGACGGGCGCGAATTCCTTTTCACGCTCGACCTCATAGGCGAGGCAGTTTTTCTGGAGCTTGACGAGATCCAGCGCCAGCGTCTCGAATTTGAATGCGTTTGGCTCCTCGGGCTTGACGGGCTTGCCGTCCGCACCCATATAGCGGATCTTCTTGAACGCCTTATGCAGCGGCAGCTTGCAGGCAAGCGTTTCCTCAAGCTGATCGGTGCGGAAGAGGTAGTTCAGGATCACGCCGAAGCGGTAGGAGAGCGTGCCGTCCGGCTCGCGCTTTGTCCGCATCTCATCGGTCATCTCAAAGTATTCGACAATGGAAGGTCTGCCGTCCTCGAGGCACAGCACGCCGACCTTTTCATCCGGTGCAGCCTTCGCAACGACCTTTGCGCCGGAAACATGTCCGGATTCGATCACGGCACCGATAAAGCACGGATCCGCGATGGATTGCAGCACATTATCGACGGCAAAGACATTGAGCCATTCGATCGCGCTGTTACGCAGCTCATGCAGGATGCCGGTATTCTCCATCGAGGCATACCAGCCGCCGTTTCCGTTCGGTGCGGTCGCCACAACGCCGCGCGACATCAGCATCAGCTTTCCGTCCGGATCGACCGTCGGGAGCTGTTCCTGCCGGAAGAAGCGGATATGTGCCTTGCTGTATCCGAAATAATTATGCTCTGCGAAGAATGCCGTTGTCTCGTCGTGATTTTCGACGCTTGTCATGATGAAGAGCGGCACATAGGCGCCTGCCTGCTCGGTCACGCGCAGCAGGTTATTGATCAGGCACTCAAAAATATAGAGCTTGCGCGTCACACCCATATTGAACATGCCCTTCGGATGATCGAAGCCGAGGCGCGTCCCCTGACCGCCTGCGAGCAGCACCGCGCCGACCTTGCCCGCACGGATCGCTTCGAGACCTGTTTTGGTGAAGCGTTCGCGGTTGCGGTCGATCTCCGCAAGCGTTGTTGCATAGAGCGGCTCAAATCTGCCGCGCTGTTCATCGGCACATTCCGGATCGAGTACAGAAAGATCCAGCTCGTCAATCTGCCGGAGCATGCCGAGCTGTTCTGCCTCGGTGAGCTGCTCCAGATGTGCAGTGATATGGGACTGCCCGAGTGCATCGAGCCGGTCACAGATCCGCTTTTTCATCGCGGCCGGATTTTCATGCTGTTCTGTCATTGTGATACTCCTTGTAATCGGTTTGGTGCATGCGGCTGATCTGCCGCAGTCTGAAAATATAAAGCCATTATAGCATATTTCCGTAAAAATATCAACTACAAATCAGAAATTAGAAATGAAAAATTAGAAATGAGAAATTGCGGTGTCCGCTGACGCGGACGAGTTGTAATGCGCTGCTTCGGAATTGAAAAATGTGTAAATCAATTACCCGTTCAATTCTACTTCCGGATACGGAAGAAGGCTTCGCGGTAGCGCTTGGGCGTATAGCCGGTATATTTCCGGAATACCTGAATAAAATGGCTCTCCGAGGAGAAGCAGAGGTAATCCGAGATCGCAAGGCAGGAGAAATCCGAATAGCGCAGCATATTCTCCGCGGTCTCGATCCGTTTGCGCGTGATGTATTCCGAGACCGTGATGCCGACCTCCTTGCGGAACAGCTTGGAGAGATACGGCACCGAAAGCCCTGCGACATTTGCAAGCTCCGCAAGCGTCAGCTTTGTGTGCAGATTGTCATAGATATAATCGACGACGACGGCAATCGCCTTCGGATAGCGGTTGCGTCTGCGGATGATCTGCATGCGCTGGGCGTAATCCAGCACCAGCTCGCTGTGCAGCATTTTGATCTCATCCTCAGAAGCACATTTGTCGATCGCGCGGATATAGATATCGCTTAAATTATAAGCCTCCTCCATTTCCATGCCGCCCTCAATGCAGGAGCGTGTGATCAGTGCGACCGTGATAATCAGATGATATTGCAGATTCCGCAGCGGATTGTCGCTGAGTCTGCCCATATTCGATGTGCCGAGCGGCGCATACAGCCGCTGCATTTCGGCAACCTCGCCGTCCTGTATGCTTTTGAAAAACGCATTTTCCCGTTCGTATGCAAGATGTGAGATACTCAGCTCACGGTTCAGGAACGCCTGATGCGTCAGCTTTTGCTCGATGTCCATACGCAAACACCCCGTCTACTATTATACATGATAACAGCAAAAAAAGCAATACCGATTTGACAAAAAAGCTGTTTTTATGATATCCGGACGCAGACGAATATGCTATACTGATAACAGACCGCCAAGGGGGAAACGGCGGCAGAAATAAGAGAGAAGCGATTGGCGATAAAACAAGGAGGATTTCGGGATGAAAAAAAGTTTCCGGATCATGGCCGCGTCCTGCGCGCTGCTCCTGACAGCAGGTGTCATGGCAGCCGCCGTACAGGCAGGCATGAATACTGACTTAAACGGTGACGGCGCGGCAAACCGCAGCGACGTTACAATGCTCGTGGATGCGCTGCTCGGCAAATCCTCGTCGCGCATGACGAAGGATATGGATCAGAACGGCGACGGCAGAATTGATGCAAGCGATCTTTCCGTACTGAAGAACGCGATCCTGTTCCCGAAGCAGGAAACCGGCAGAGAGCCGAAGCTTCCTGCAACGATGTATTCCAACTTCCGCAGCGGTGATGCAGGCGATTTCTTCAGCTCGGACGGCTGGACGAACGGCAAGCCCTTCGACTGCTGGTGGTATGAGCAGAATGCACAGATCAAGGGTGACCACCTCGAGCTCACCATCTCGGATAACTACCAGAACAAGGGCAACTCCGACTGGCACCCGAGCTATTCCGGCGGCGAGTTCCGCACCAACAAGTATTACCACTACGGTTACTACGAGACCTCGATGAAGGCGATCAAGAATGACGGCGTTGTTTCCTCGTTCTTCACCTACACCGGTCCTTCCGATGTCATCAACGGACAGAAGAATCCGTGGGATGAGATCGACATCGAGATCCTCGGCAAGGATACCACGCAGGTACAGCTTAACTACTACCGCAACGGTCAGGGCGGTCACGAAAAGATGATCGACCTCGGCTTTGATGCTTCCGAAGGCTATCACACCTACGGCTTCGACTGGCAGCCTGACAAGATCACATGGTATGTTGACGGCAAGGAGGTCTACTCCATGTCCGGCGATGTCCCGAAGACACCGAGCAAGATCATGATGAACGCATGGCCGGGCAAAACGGTTGATGACTGGCTCAAGGCTTACAACGGCAGGAAGCCGCTGACTGCAAGCTATGAGTGGGTGACCTATCAGAAAGCAAGCAATGCAAATGCCATTGATCCCAGCACGCTGGAGCAGCTCGAGGCACAGGGACAGCAGGGACAGCAAGGTCAGCAGGGACAGCAGGGCTCAACCGGCGGTCAGGAGCCTGATCTTCCGGCAACGATGTATTCCAACTTCCGCGCAGGCGAAGCAGGCGACTTCTTCTCCTCTGACGGCTGGACAAACGGCGAACCGTTTGACTGCTGGTGGTATAAGCAGAATGCGCAGATCAAGGGCGATCATCTGGAGCTGACGATCTCGGATAACTACCAGAACAAGGGCAACAACGACTGGCACCCGAACTATTCCGGCGGCGAATTCCGCACCGATAAGTATTATCACTACGGCTACTACGAGACCTCGATGAAGGCGATCAAGAATGACGGCGTTGTCTCCTCGTTCTTCACCTACACCGGTCCTTCCGATGTCATCAACGGACAGAAGAATCCGTGGGATGAGATCGACATCGAGATCCTCGGCAAGGACACCACGAAGATGCAGATCAACTACTACCGCAACGGTCAGGGCGGTCATGAGCAGATGATCAACCTCGGATTTGATTCCTCCGAAGCGTATCACAAGTACGGCTTTGACTGGCAGCCCGACAAGATCACATGGTATGTGGACGGCAAAAAGGTCGGCGAAATGACCGGCGATATGCCGAAGACACCGAGCAAGATCATGATGAACGCATGGCCGGGACGCAATGTGAACGACTGGCTCAAGCCGTTTAACGGCAACAAGCCGCTGACTGCATCCTACGAGTGGGTAACCTATAAGAAGGCAGAAAACGGCGACGCGCCGCATACACTGGATGAACTCGAAGCAATCGCAAAGGGCGGTCAGGGTTCTCAGGGACAGCAAGGTCAGCAGGGACAGCAGCAGAGCAGCAGCGGCATGAATGCCAATGCGACAATGGTCTCGAACTTCTCCGCAGGTCAGGCAGGCGACTTCTTCGCATCTGACGGCTGGACGAACGGCAAGCCCTTCGACTGCTACTGGTACAAGCGCAATGCTTACATTCAGGACGGCGCGCTCCGCCTGATCATTGACCAGAAATGGAACGGAAATGACGGCAACACGAACGACTGGCAGCCGGGATACTCCGGCGGTGAGTTCCGCACCAACAATTTCTACCATTACGGTTACTACGAGACCTCGATGAAGGCAATCAAGAATGACGGCGTTGTCTCCTCGTTCTTCACCTACACCGGTCCTTCCGACAACAATCCGTGGGATGAGATCGACATCGAGATCCTCGGCAAGGATACCACAAAGGTACAGCTTAACTACTACCGCAACGGTCAGGGCGGTCACGAAAAGATGATCGACCTCGGCTTTGATTCCTCGCAGGCGTTCCACAGATACGGCTTCAACTGGCAGCCCGGCAAGATCACATGGTACGTGGACGGCAAAGAAGTCTACTCCATGTCCGGTGATGTTCCGGTTACCCCGAGCAAGATCATGATGAACGCATGGCCGGGAAAGACTGTAGATGACTGGCTCAAGGCTTACAACGGCAACAAGCCGCTCACAGCTTACTATCAGTGGGTCACCTACAATAAACAATGATTTCCTCCCCCATATCATCCCGCAGCCGTTTCGCATTTTCCGGCTGCGGGATTTCCCATGCCGGCAGGGCCGGCAGCCGTTATTCTATAGCTGCCGGAGAACCATTCTGCTTCTGGATGTAATGAGCTGAGAAGGTTCCACTGCCCGGTATTGTAAATAGTCCTGAATTCGCTTATGAACAGAATACAGTAAAGCCGCTCCCGTTTTACGTGAACAGGAGCGGCTTTTTCTAACCACTTATCAAAAATGGAATTCCAAAGGGACAATGTCCTTTTGGCGGGGCTTGGGGCAGCGCCCATTCAAAATCATCGCGGAGCGATACCGCATCAATAGTTCTCGGCGCGGAGCTTGAAGTATGCCTGCGGATGTGCGCAGACGGGACATACCTTCGGCGCGTTCTTGCCGATCACGATATGACCGCAGTTCGAGCATTCCCAGATCATGTCGCCGTCACGGGAGAAGACCAGACCGCCCTCGACATTTGCGAGCAGCTTGCGGTAGCGCTCCTCATGAGCCTTTTCGATCTTGCCGACCATTTCAAAGAGCGCAGCGATTCTGGTGAAGCCTTCCTCCTTTGCGACCTTTGCAAATTCTACATACATATCGGTCCACTCATAGTTCTCGCCGTCAGCAGCAGCCTTGAGGTTTTCGATGGTATCCGGCACCTCGCCGCCGTGCAGTTCCTTGAACCAGAGTTTTGCATGCTCTTTCTCGTTGTTTGCGGTTTCCTCAAAGATCTCAGCAATCTGAACATAACCCTCTTTGCGTGCCTTGGATGCAAAGTAAGTATATTTGTTTCTTGCCTGCGATTCGCCAGCAAAAGCAGCCTGCAAATTCGCTTCTGTTCTTGAGCCTTTCAGTTCCATAGTATTTTCCTCCTTCAAGAAAATCTCAGGATGCGGCGCATCCTTCCTTTTATTATACCTATATTTTAAGATTCTGTCAAGAGCGATTTTGTGAATTTCGGAAAAAATCGGATTTTGCAGGTGCAGGGCGGAAAAATCGCTTGACAAATCGCGCAAAATCGAATAAAATAAATTTCAGGAGACCCGCACTGAATGGAAATCCGGTCAGAGAGGCAGCGCCATAGGCTGAAAGCGCGCCGCGGAGAGTAGCAGCAACGGCAACACTCCCGTATGCAGATTCCCTGCATGCACAATCCAATATCGCCCCAAAACAAAGAGAACCGGATGCGAATGAACATGCACCGGTTAATTCGGGTGGTACCGCGGGTTTTTCATATGAGAAACACTCGTCCCGAAGCAGTCTGTATGAGAGCAGGCAGCTTGGGGGCGGTTTTATTTTATCAGGAGGAATGAATATGTACCGTACCGTAATGTGCAATGCACTGCGCAAGGAAAACATCGGTCAGACCGTTTCGCTCGCCGGCTGGGTGGATACCATCCGCGATCACGGCGGCGTTCTGTTCCTTGCACTCCGCGATGAGACCGGCATCACGCAGGTCGTTTTCCATGATGATGAGATGCTCAAGGGCATCGGCAGAGAGTGCGTCATCTCTGTGACCGGCAAGGTTGTGGAGCGTGATGCAGAGACCGTCGATCCGAAGCTCGCAACCGGTCTTGTAGAAGTTCATGTCGAGCAGATGGAGCTGCTCGGACCGTCGAAATCCATGCTGCCGTTTATTCCGGCTGAGTCGATGGATACGCGCGAGGAGGTGCGCCTGAAGTACCGCTACCTCGACCTGCGCAACCCGAAGGTGCACGAGAATATCATCCTTCGCTCGAAGGTCATTACCTATCTGCGCCGCAAGATGGAGGATCTCGGCTTCCTCGATATCCAGACACCGATCCTGACGGCATCTTCGCCGGAGGGCGCGCGTGACTTCCTTGTCCCGAGCAGAAAGCACAAGGGCAAGTTCTATGCACTGCCGCAGGCACCGCAGCAGTTCAAGCAGCTTCTGATGGTTTCCGGCTTCAATAAGTATTATCAGGTTGCACCGTGCTTCCGCGATGAGGATGCGCGTCAGGACAGATCGCCGGGAGAATTCTATCAGCTCGATTACGAAATGGCATTCGCAACGCAGGATGATGTCCTTGCCGTCTGCGAGGAGGTCATTTCGGATACGTTCAAGCATTTTGCACCGGATGCAGTGATTTCCGATGCACCGTTTGAGCGCATCACCTACAGAGACTCCATGATGAAGTACGGCACCGATAAGCCGGATCTCCGCAATCCGCTCGAGATCATCGACCTGACGGATTTCTTTGCAAATGTTGACTTCCCGATTTTCAAGGGCAAGCCGGTTCGCGGCATCGTCGCAGACTGCGCAGCATGCTCCAAGAAGTTCTTTGAGGATTCGCTGAAGTTTGCAACCTCGATCGGCATGAAAGGTCTCGGCTATCTGACCGCCGTCGAAGGTCAGCCGAATTTCAAGGGCCCGATCGACAAGTTCCTTTCCGATGAGCAGCGCGCAGAGATCCGCAAGCTCTCCGGCATCAAGGACGGCGAGACCGTGTTCTTTATCTCGGATAAGAAGGGCACCGTCGATCTGTATGCCGGTCAGATCCGCACATGGCTCGGCGAGCGTCTGGATCTGCTCGAGAAAAACGCATTCCGCTTCTGCTTCGTCGTTGATTTCCCGATGTACGAGATCAACGAGGAAACCCACAAGCTCGACTTCACGCATAACCCGTTCTCGATGCCGCAGGGCGGTCTCGATGCACTGGAGAATCAGGATCCGCTCGAGATCCTCGCATATCAGTATGACCTCGTCTGCAACGGCATTGAGCTTGCATCCGGCGCAGTCCGCAACCACAGCGTTGATATCATGAAGAAGGCATTTGCGCTTGCAGGCTATACCGAGGAGGAGCTTGCCGCAAGATTCTCCGCGCTTTACACGGCATTCCAGTACGGCGCACCGCCGCATGCAGGCATGGCGCCCGGCATTGACCGTATGATCATGCTGCTTGCCGATACCGAGACGATCCGCAATGTCATTGCATTCCCGCTCAACGGCAATGCACAGGATCTCCTGCTCGGCGCACCGTCTCAGGTCACCGAACAGCAGCTCCGCGAAGCAAACATCCAGATCCGCGAAGAAGCGTAAGAGGTGTCTCCGACGGATCTGTAATGGGACTCTGCCCCAAACCCCGCTTAAGGGCTGCTAGCCCTTAAGAATCCCATTTTTATGTATGAGTAAAACGAAGCCGCTCCGATCAGCGTTGACCAGAGCGGCTTCGTTCTATCCGCTTATCAAAAACGGGATTCCAAAGGGACAATGTCCCTTTGGCGGAGTTTGAGGCAGAGCCTCATTCAAAATCCGTCGGAGACACATTATATCCCCGTTCCGGCAGGTTAACAGATCGGACGGTTTTGTGCAGACTGCCTTTCAGGGGAGAAAATATGAAAAAACAGAAAATTTTTGCCGTATTGACGGCGCTCGCAACCGCAGCCGCAACGCTTTCGGTGATGACCGGTCTCCACGCCGCCGCAGCAGGTGGTGCAGGCGGCTTCACATGGGAAAAGACCAGCGGCTATCAGGAAGGCACGGATTCCGTCACCGACGGGAACGATCAGACCGTAGTCAAGTTCACGAATGCCGATAACGGCGACAACACCGCAGGCTTCTGCACGCAGAACGGCGACGGCTGGGACTGGTCGGATTACACACAGCTTTCGTTCACGCTTCAGAATGACTGCGCCAGCGATATCAACTTTGCGCTGGCACTCGGCACCGGCGCGGACTGGTCATGGTATCAGTCCACCTCGAATACGACCGTTGAGGCAGGCAAATCCGTCGATCTGACCTATTACCTCAAATCCGAGGAATGGGCATATAACGGCACCGAGGATCCCTCAGCGCTCGCGGATGTCTTTGCGGTTCACCGCATCAATATGATGGTCATGCCGGTTTACGGCGCATCGTCCGTCTCCGGCTCGGTTACGGTCTCCGATCTCAAGCTGAGCGGCAGCGCGGCGGCATCGGTTGAGCCGAAGGACGGCTTCTATGTAGACGGCAGCGTACTCCGTGATGCGAATCAGAATCCGTTTGTCATGCGCGGCACGAATTACGCCTACACATGGTATAGCTGGGACGGCAAGACCGAAGCGGCGCTCAAGGAGATCGCAGACTACGGTGCAAATGTAGTGCGCATTGTCCTCGGTGACGGCGACCAGTACACGAAGAATACATCCGGCGAGATCGCAAATCTGATTCAGCTCTGCGAGAAGAACAAGCTCGTCGCGGTGTTTGAGGTTCACGACGCGACCGGCAAGAATGAGACGCAGCCGCTTTTCAATGCCGCAAAGTATTTTGCGAATGACATCGCCTCAGCGCTCAAGGGGCATGAGGATACGGTCATTATCAACATTGCGAACGAATGGCAGGGCACCGCAAATGATTCCGCATGGCAGTCGGCGTATACCGACGCCGTGAAGATTATCCGCGATGCAGGACTCAAGCACTGCATCATGTGTGATGCAGGCGGCTGGGGACAGACCGCAACGACTGTCATCAACGGCGGCGCGGCGGTGCTTGCGGCCGATCCGGAGCACAATACGATGTTCTCGGTTCATATGTACGGCTACGCAGGCGGTTCCCAGAGCATGATCAAAAACATCATGGACAGCATGATCACCCGTGAGCTTTGCCTTGTGATCGGTGAATTCGGATACAAGCATTCCGACGGCGATGTGGACGAGGGCTACATCATGGAATATGCGCAGAAGACCGGCACCGGCTGGATGGCATGGAGCTGGTACGGCAACGGCAGTCCGGTCGAGTATCTCGATATGAGCAATGCAAATGCAGGCGGCACGCTTTCCCGTGAGTGGGGCGAGGTTGTGATCAACGGCAAAAACGGCTGGAAGGAGACGGGCAAGCCCTGCTCGGTCTTCACCGGAGAAAAGCCGCAGACCACCACAGCAGAAACCACCACAACGACCGTGACCACAACCACAACCACGATTGTGACCACAACAACCGCCGAGGAAACCACGACGACAACAACATCCCTGACGACGACTGCCGTGACGACCACCGAAGCACCGGCAGAAACGATGCTCGGTGATGTCGATGAGAGCGGTAAGGTCGATGTCTCCGATGC